>JAFDAS010000214.1 GCA_019313695.1 Deltaproteobacteria bacterium | reverse complement strand
AATCTTTTTGTACCCCACGTTTACACAATAAGAACAGAAGTTCTTGCTGATCACTTTTCCGTGGATTCATTTCTAAGAAATCAAAGGAAAATAGCAGTGCGTTTTGAACTTTTTCATCCAGGCTAACACGATGGATTTCCCAATTAATTCCGTTCGTAAGTACCACCCACTTAATACCCTCTCTTGAGGCGTAATTTACTGCCTGCCTTAGATGGTTGTCTTTTAGGCTCAAACCGATAGCTTTAACTTCGATTAAATATTCGATTCTTCTACCAGATTTAATTGCAAGATCACAATAGGTGCCTTGAATGGAGAACTCCCTTGTTATTTCTGAGTACTTATCAAATCCAAATATTTGTTCGAGCATGTCTGTAACAATTGTAACTGTGTCAGATTCATTGATATCCCTTTCCCGCGCCGAAGCTAGAACTTTTTTGAATTTTGGTACGGCAGTGCTTAAACGCTTAACTACAGCGATTGGTACATTACTCATAATTCCTACCTCCTTGATTTGGCATTTGATTTTTACACTAACAAGTGATTATATGAATCTGGATATCATAATCTTTGTAATGTTATCCGTCAAAATACACAACTTCTCGTCTCACAACAGATATATTGAGAGTATCAAACGACGAAATTTGGACTTTTTAAAACCTTTGATATCTTACCACTGTACGAGATAAAATGATGATTGACTAACACCTGATCTTAAGTTCATCATACGAGATAAAATGATGATTGACTAACACCTGATCTTAAGTTCATCATCTACCTGATTTTTCTTAAAAAATCAAGAAAGGAGGTAGTGATGGACCTTTTACAAACATCGATTGAGCGTAGCGCATGTCATTATCAAGCCAAGCACCCATACGGTAAAGAAGAGCCAGGCCGTAATAGGCGTGCAGGAAAAAGCAAGGCGAAACTTCTGCTTGACACAACATGTGCTTATTCCAAAAGTCTCGACAAAGAGTTAGTTCGTGACATTTGGCTTACAGAGGCAAAGAGACGCCGCGATGAAGTACGAAGCAGTCAAGTCAAACCAATTTCCGGCATAGAAGCGATGGAAAGCGTCCGAAAGATCATTCTATGAGGGTGCTCTTCTTGATGGGAGTCCATCGGCTCAGGACCATGGGCCGGATGCGATCCAGTTTGTGGGACTTGGTTTGCCGGAGGAAATGGCCGCGACAACTGGCGCAAGAAATACATCCACCGCAGTCGTGACTTCCCTGAATGAAACGGGAACGTGATCCTGCTGGAGTCTTTTCCAGAAGGTCGTTCACTGGATTTGTTTCGCATCTATAAAAGGTTCCATGAAGGCCTCGATTTTCGTGGGCAGTACTGTGCCCCGCCTTTCAAAGGTCAGACGAATGGCCTCGGCCAGCTTGGCTCCATCGAAATCGAATTGCCGTGACAACAACCAGATGTCGTAGAAATCCTTCATCCGGCTGTTCAACACACCCAGTTTGACCATGGCTTCGAACTTTTCCGCTATAGAGCTCTCCCGGCTGTAGCAGAGCAGTCGTGGCGCAGGTGAATCCAGCATGGTCGGAAACTCCGATTCTTCAGGCTCAGGATACACGACGTCGCCGAAGCCGATATCGACACGCATGTTGATCCTCGCAGAGTCCAGTGCGCCCCGGAACCGAATCCTGATCCCCTCATAATCAGCGTCTTCGGTGATCCGCTCGGCCTGAATGGAATCAGCATCAAAGGCAAGTCCGTCCGCTTCCACGTCCATAAACAAAATGTCCCGGATCTGTGCGATGATGTCGGCTTCCTTGTTACTCGTTCTTCCCAGCATGTCGATGTCCATGGTCGGACGAAGTTCCGGCGAACGCCAGACTCTCAGCATCAAAGCTCCTTTAAGAACGAATCGGTCGGCGTGAGCAGATCGGGATAGCCGGTAGAGGAATCGCTCTATGGCGTAGTATTGAAGCAACTCGTTGAATGGCCGTCGGTCGCTCTTGGCGCGGTTGAGGATGCGTTGCCGGACGGATGCGGGAATGTTTCTAGGAGACTTCATACCGTCGCCTCCAGGTATGGCCTCATCACCTTTTCGACCCGGCAGATCTTGGCGTATTTGAGCAGTTCGCCGAGGTCGAACTTCTTTTGTGTCTTGTAGAGTTTCAGTGCTTCCAGCACCACGTCCATTCCGATTTTATTGCGAAACTTAAAGCAGTCGGCCAGGGTTTTCTCGGGGCTGTAGACTTTGACGTGTACTCCATCAATCCGATGCTTCTCGATGCCGGATTTGTATGCTTCATTCGAGAATCTGTGGGCCTGGATGGGAGGATAATCGAGTGAAGGCATCCGTGAGTCCCTTGGTACCGCCACGGAAACATCATGCGGAATCTGAGTCGTGATGTCATGATAGGCCAGTGCGGAGACAAGACATATGACGACGTTCGGAAAGCGAAGGCTCACCGTAACCAGATCGGGGTTGCTGATCGGAGGCAGTTCCACCAGCCGATAGATACCTCTGCTCACTTGTTCGATGACGCCCTTATCCCTTAGCGAATAGAGCATATAGCGTGTGATGCCGTGTTTGATGGCCTCGCTCATTCGAAGCCGGCCACCATGCTTGCGGAAAATTTCTTCAGGTCGTTCTTTCATTTTTAGCTCCAGACAAAGTGTTCTCACTTGTTTTTAAGTGGTAACAATATGTCTGATTTCAGCCAAAAACTCAAGAAAAATATTTTTTATAAAAAATATCAGTTTGCTATAAAAAAACAATTTTTCTAACTGTATATTGCAACAATTTGGATATTGAACAGAAAACCGGATAACCCCATTGAAGGCTATCTCGCCAGACGTTTTGAAGTTCAGATTTTTTGCTCAATTAGGGTATAAGGATTTAGATTCGGATTAGCAGGAAAAATTTTGATAATTTAAATCCTGAATATCCTGTAGATCCTGTCAAAAATAATATTTAAAAGCGCTGAAGTGTTAGCTACATTCTAATTTTAGACTCGGTTTTTTCAGGGCGCTTTTGAAGATGCTTATATCGGTTCACCGCGGTTTCCGCAAATCGAGAAAGCAAACGAGGCAAATCCGAGTCATTCCAAACAGATTTAAATTCATTGGAAGAAAGAAGCCGTTCGCTCAGGATATAGTACGGCTTGCTTCCCGGCGTTAATGCTACGTCTTCATATTCAAAGTCAAATTTTTCAGGTAAAATACTTTCTAATAACTCCTTAATAGTATAAATAAAAAACTTTTTTACATCCTCGGTGGATTCTGACTGACTGATTTTTCGGCGGAAGTTGGGAAGAACTTTTTGCTCGGAAGAACTTTTTGCTCATACTTGGAGAAGGAAATTTGTTTTGTCATGTTTCATCTCCTGATTAGAGGTAAAGTTTTTCTATTATATTACTATAAAATAATAATTTTTGCAAATTATGAATATATATCATATTATTATAAAAGGATCATCTCCCGATTAGTTGTAGTTAAAAGTGGGTTATCTCCAATTGAGCAGGTATGATCCCAGAGGGTACAAGGAGTCCAGGATTCAAGGGTTCAAGTGAAATGCTAAAGAATTACAAAGAGTTGAAAGTCTGTCAAAAGTCATACAAACTCTGTTTAGAGATATATAGAATAACGGCAAAATTCCCGAAGGAAGAAAGATACGGTCTAACTTCACAGATAAGAAGATCTGTAAAATTCCCGAAGGAAGAAAGATACGGTCTAACTTCACAGATAAGAAGATCTGTTGTGTCTATTCCTTCTAATATAGCAGAAGGATATGGAAGAAAAACAACCCCGGAATATATCGGTTTTTATACATAGCTTATGGTTCAAATTGTGAGTTAGAAAACAAACCCTTGAATCCTTGACCCCTCGAATCCTTGACTCCTCTTCTCCAACTAAATTGGAGAAGAACCTTATAAAATAAGATTATTCTCAGGAAAGGAATTAAGAAAAAATGCGCGTATTATTCTGGTATTGCGATAATTTCAACTGGACTCCGGCCATAAAAACTCTTGAAAATGCCCCGGATGCCAAGCCTGCTGAAAACGATAATACGGTAGTGGCTTTTATTCAC
>JAFDAS010000213.1 GCA_019313695.1 Deltaproteobacteria bacterium | reverse complement strand
CGACATAATCAGCAAGCTCTCCGCCTATCTCTGACAGCCACGATCCAGAGAAAATTCAGCATTTAGGCCTTTCTTAGAAACGGGAAGGGGGACGTCCTTAAGTTAAATGTCAATCTTTTTGCTCGCGGTTGTTGGTGCAGCGATGGCTCTTGTAGTTAAACAAACCCAGGGAGAATCGTTGAGCTGGTCTCAGCTCCCGCTTGCGGCTGCCTTATTTGCTTGGGCACTGAGTTTCTTTTTAGGTTGCCGAAATCGTGCCTATGTGGGTTCAGGACTACGCACGAATGCAGCTCTTTTAGAAGTGAATGCTGGTCGGAATAATCTTGCGGGAACGAATCCGGAAATGATCCAGGTTGCACGCGAAACACTCCACAATATTTTTGAAGACCAGTCAAAAAAGGCCAACAGCTGCGCAAACCTACAGTTCAGATTACTCGTTTGTGGCGGGATTCTCTATGTAGCTTGGCACATTCTTGAAATGTATCTACGGACAATAGGTGCATAGTCGCACCGAACAAATAAAGGATTAGTCCCGAGTCGAGGAACGAGCGCTCGGAACTAATCCATGGTTCAAGAAGCCGATTAATTGGCACAGAATTTGGCACAGAATTTGCTAAAGGGGGATTGCTTCGAGTTCGTGATTATTCAATAATTTCAGCAGAATGGCCGCCTGCCGTAAACAAGGCACTTATGAACTTGGTAATATAGAAGATTATATTTTCTTATGTAAGAGTTTTAATCAAATGTCAATACTAAACCGATTTTAGAGTGTAAACTGCCGCGGAGCGGCTTACTTGAACAAAAGCTTTCACCGGAGCGCAAAAAGCCGCGCCCGGTGAAGCTTAGCGTTCTCCCCTATGTTCCCACCAAAAGTATCATAAAATCGTTGACACCCGATACGTTATGGGTTACATTATTATTAATGATAAAAAAAAATTAAGCACAAGGGATTGAGAAAACTGTTTGAATCCGGAGTAGTTTCAGGCATTCAACCGCAACATGCAACACGGCTGCGACAGATCCTCGCACTGCTTGAAACGGCTGAGTCTATCGGGGATATGGATTTGCCCGGTCTCAGTTTGCATGAACTGAAAGGACAAAGAAAGGGAACATATGCAGTCAAAGTCAGCGGCAATTGGCGAGTCACATTCAAAATTATTAATGGTGACATTTCGGATGTCAAATACGAAGACTATCATTGATAAAGGAGTTTGTCATGGGAATGTACAATCCTCCCCATCCAGGAGAAATAATTAGAGACTTTTGTATTGAGCCGCTGGGATTAACGGTTACTGAGGCAGCCAAGGCAGTTGGGGTCACCCGAAAAACCCTTTCGGCTCTATTAAACGGACGCTCCGGTATAAGCCCTGAAATGGCCCTCAGGCTTTCAAAGGTGTTTGGACGTTCACCGGAAGGATGGCTAAAACTGCAGCTTCAATATGATTTGTGGACAACTCAGCAAAACGTCGACTTAAAAGATCTAAGACCAATTAAAGCGGCATAATCATTCGAAACGCCATGGGATAACAAAGGCATGAAGATGGGCGGGCTATATCTTGCAGTTTTGATCAACCCTATGTGATTTTAGTTTTTTATTAGGTTTGATAAATGCGTTGAATTCGTTGAGACGGACCGTCAAAGTTTCGATGGACCGCTCTGAGAAACAGGCTATTTGACAATAGCTCAAAAATTGTTGCATATACTGATGAAGCATGAAGGTACCTCCGCCTGAAATATTGCCTCATGCTCCATTATCAACTATTTAATTTTTCAATGCAAACTGCGCTAACTGCGGGGTTTAAGGGTTAGCGACAGACGAGAATGGTGGAGGTCCAATGAGGATCGATTTCAAATGCAAAAAGTGTCAGAAGGAATTCGATTGCGAGATGGGGAAGATCGGGATCAACGAGACAACCATGCGTCCGGATTTTGAGAAGCCCATCGTCTGCCCCCGCTGCGGGGAGAGAACCATGGATGAGGTCCTTCTGACGGAGCTTGGGCAGAGCCAAATGACGGAAGCAACCATGGACCTGTGACCGCTGGAAGAATGATGGCAAAGCAGAAGAAACTCTCTCCCAAGTATCAGTCGTGGATCGATGCACGGACTCGCTTCCACTTATCAGACATGCACATTCAAATGGCCCGAGAGCTTGGAATGAATCCGAAGAAGTTCGGCAAGGTGGCGAACCACAAGCAAGAGCCCTGGAAGGAACCCCTGCCCGACTTCATCGAGTCTTTGTACAGGAAGCGTTTCAAGAGGGATCGTCCGGAGAACGTCAGGTCGGTCGAGCGAATGGTGAAGGAGAAGGAACGAAAGCAAGCTAAGCGAAAGGCTCGAAAACAGCAAGAACAGGATCGCCAATAATCGAATGCAGGTAATTCAGAAAGGCCGCGGACGTACCTTTCTGAACGCCTGATTCGAGGCGTTGGGCGGCGTAGCCATTTATAAACAAATCTCGCTTAATTTTTAGCAAAGCAGCTGTAACAAAAACGTTGACACTGTAACAAAAAGTGATACAATATAAAAATGATCGGAAGCTTTAAGTACAAGGGATTGACTGAACTGTTCGAACGAGGCAGTTCCCCTCGGGTAAGACATGATTTGCAATCACGTTCCTTACGACGCCTGGAAGCTTTGGATCAAGCAGAATCATTAACGGATTTAAACGTGCCTGGATTCGATTTTCACGGCTTACAGGGAGTACCTAAACGTTATAGTATCCATGTTAACGGCCCATGGTGCATCACCTTTGAGTGGAAAGATGGTGAGGCGCTAAGGGTCGATCTTGAACAATATCACTGAGGTGAAGTCATGGGAGAGTATTTTGTTAAGCGTCCTTTAAAACGTCCACCGGTTCATCCCGGTGAGATTTTGCATAAAGATGTGCTTCCAACCCTTGGCCTGTCAGTAAGCGAAACCGCAAGACGTCTCGGTATTTCTCGGCAGCAGTTACACCGCGTTTTGGCCTGTACTCATCCAATTACAACTGACATGGCGCTTAGGATTGGCAAGTTTGCCGGCAATGGTCCAGGTCTCTGGCTGCGCATGCAGCAAGCATATGATTTGTGGTATGCTGAGCATAGGATGAAGGACGAGCTATCTAAGATTGAAGCAGTTGCATCAGCCGGATCCAGTACCCAACACATATGAGCCGCCCCTTTGTCAAGAGGCAAAAAAATCCATATGAGGGGAAAAGCATTTTCCCCTCTTGTTCTTTAACAAATCGAAGAACCTGACTTCATTTCTGAAGGTG
>JAFDAS010000212.1 GCA_019313695.1 Deltaproteobacteria bacterium | reverse complement strand
ATCTAGGGCTCAAAAGCATTAAGCGAATCCTTTTTGCCACGAGAGATAAATATAAACACTACATCGTAATTCTCATAGATGCTTATAAGGAAAAACGAGGAATCGATAGAAACAATTGTGACCCTCGATCATTATTCAGTTATGTGGTGGACTTAAATTTCATGAATACATTTGATTCCTTGCTTGACGCGAATCGAGAGAATTTACTTGATCAGTTTAAATCACGTACCTTTAATATGGGAGACAACAAAACTTATACGATTGGCAACTTAACCTTCTGGCATGTAACTTTTCAGGATATTGACCCAGGAATCAAAGATGATATTGGAACGGAAGAAAAATCGTTTAAAGAAGCGCTCAACATGATTCCAACTTCTTTTAGTATTGACGCAAAAGACACGAAGCGTATTGATAGAGCTGTTGATTTACTGATTAATGAAGATAATGTTATACTTAAGCAAATCAGGGACCTCCTACTCGGAAAACATGGGAGATATAGATGACGGTTCTGACTTGCCCCCTTGAAGTTTCAGTCTTTCTGTTATAACATCAAAATTTATTATTCGGCAAAATCGCACGAAAACAAATCAGGCTTTTAGGCCCGCATTTCTCACAAGTCGAGTTTGCCGCATACGCAAGGCGCAGGCTATGAAGCTGTGGTACTTCACTGCGAATGGACTGCAACACAGCGGATGCGGTGAAATCGGCTTGCCCGAAGGGTGAACAAATTATAAAGAAATTTGTTATAAATTCCATAAATAAAGTGTTAATCAGCCTGTAAGGCAAAGATAGTAATAATTATTCAATAATACAGATCACTGCTGTCCAAAATAGTTTAGATTTTCAAGTTTCGGGTCAATAAAAACAGTTAGTTGTATTTGAAAAAACGGCTTTTCCATGTTCAGGTTGTCGTTTCCACTAGTAAATGCTGTCCAACTCCGGTGAAGGGAAGCGGATATTGGACAGACTTAGGCACGATTGGCAAAACATCAAAAGGACTGTCAATCCAGTCCCATAAGTTCCTGTAAGTAAAAAGGTTCCAACGTAAAAATGCTACAAGATTTGATAATGACCATTGGAATTTAGATTTGAATTGCAGGTACTTAATAAGCAGCATTGCAATCAATGCTGTCCAAATTTGGATATAAAGTGCATTTTCGCTGGTGCCTACAAAAGTTTTGACTTTCAGATTTTGTTTGAGAGCCTTGAAAAACAGTTCAATCTGCCAACGGTCTTTATAAATGGCCGATATGGTGGTAGCGCCAAAATCCATGTGGTTTGTTAGCAAGACGATTTCTCTGTTTTTTTCTTTATCCCAAACCACCACTCGGCGTAAAACATGTGGGCAGTTTGTCTGAGCTTTCTGTCTTGCAAACATAATGAATTGGTCAGCCAGGATATTTCGATTTTTCGGGACTGTCTGTTCGGCGATTACGATATAATCGGCCTTGTCTTTTAACCGGGTCACAAAATAAATACCGTTTTCAGTCCAGTTTGCGAACAATTTATAATCGTTGTATCCACGGTCCATCGCTACGATGGAGCCGGGGGCTAATGGTATTTTCCGGGCATAGGTGACGTCATGTCGACTTCCATTGGAAATCAGTGCATACGTTGGCAGGTACCCGTCATGATCTAAAAGGAGATGAAGCTTCACGGCTCCTTTAGTTCGCCGGAATTTAGCCCATGGAAAAAGGGATAAACATAACGAGATGGTGCTACTATCCAACGATAGCAGTTTATTTTTGAAACGGAATTTATGCTTGCCGGGTGCCGCCTGCTTACAAAAGTCGAGGGTATCGTAAAAAAGGTCTTGAAACATTTGCCACGGTCGATGGGCATTGGCATATGACAGCGTTGATTTATTAGGAGCGTTTTTCATTCCCAAATGCCGTAGTTTACCCATACAGCAGGCAAGACCGCCGCAAATTTCTCTAAGGCTCTTGGCTTGTGCTAATTGGCAAAATAGCATGGCTACAAAATGATCCCATGAAGTGTATTTTTTTGCATAACGTTCTGAATGATGTCTGAAAACCAGTTGATAAAATTTTTGTCGGTCGAACAAAGCAGCCAGTTGACTGAACAGGTTCGCATGTCGTATCATAGGGCATCCTCCTTGTTTTTTGGGAAACTGTTATTCGTTGTGGTTTAACATTCTCCCACAAGGAGGATATTTTTTTCAATGACTTATTGTTTTACTTACTGAAAACCGTTTTTGGACAAGAGTGATAAATGATTACGAAATTGATTCTTGGGATGATTATTCAGATTTAAATAAAATATCAAGTGTTGAAGAAGATATCGACCGGTTGCTCGACAACTCATGAGTTAGTCACGCCTTTGGCGGTTGATAGTTTATAGGGGTATTCCTTTAACTACATTAGTGAAGGAGCTTTGATTTCTATTGATTAACATTATTAGGAGAAATGAGTCATGGCAGGGAATACATCTTCAAACTTATCAAGAGATAATGATTTTTTTAAGGATGAAGGATTGAAAATGCTTGCTGTCAGTGAAGTGCTTTCTCGGAAAGCCAACTCAGAATTGCCAGCATATGATTTAAGAAGACAGCAGCGCATTGGTAATAAATTCGAACAGGAAATCGTAGGCAAATTTTATGACTCTATTAAAGACGAATTTTTTTCTTTTTATGGAGTTATACAATCCAAAAGCGAACATGG
>JAFDAS010000211.1 GCA_019313695.1 Deltaproteobacteria bacterium | reverse complement strand
ACTTTTTTTAGGAAGCCACCCCAGCTTGGTCAGGTGACCTACAGGTACCTTCTTTAACCAATCCAAATGGCCTTCCAGTCGTTTTTCTTCGGCAAAACGAGAGCGATCTTCCTGAAACTGCCTTTCCAGGTTGTTCCAGAAATGTGCCGGACGGCCAAGTGAGCGCTCCAGTTTCAAAGCGGTTTCTGATGTTATCGGCGATTTTCCCTTGATGATTTCATTGATGGTTTTCTTGGTCAGCCCGGTCCTGGCGGCAAGTTCGGTTTGGGGCATACTGTAGGCTTCAAGATATTCCTCCAGTACTTCACCGGGAGGGACCAAATAATCCGGAACATATTGATTTAACATTGTATCAGCCATGAGTGTCCTCCACTCCTACTATTTTGATCGCAGTTACCTGGGACCAGTCTAACCCACCTTCATCGCGCCTCGGAACCGGATCATGATCGGGAATGAAAATAAGACGATAGGGATGATCCAAGTTCACCGACAGCTTGCCGGACATTTTCCCCTTAGTGAGTTCATGGCAGCGCTCAGGCGGACTTTTGGGGGGCCAGAAGTCCATCAGGCTCGTAGCGGCCCGCAGTTCTTTCATACGAATTCGGATCTTTTTAGCACGCAATTTACCGTGTATTTTTACGAGCTGTGCACCCTCATTGAAGGATTTTGCAAGCTTTCTGTTCTTAAACGATATATCCATATAATTAGAAAGTCAAGAAATTATTAACCAGATAGGTTAATAATTTAGTCATTTTACGATCTGGATGATACTAACCGTCTTCCTCGACACCCTGCCAGCACAAGAAATTGTTCATTGTTTTTCTTTGCGAGCTTTGCGCCTTTGCGAGAGACCTTTTTGGTTCCGGGTTGCCCGGGATAGGATATTGAATTCTCAATGGCTGGACACATCACTACCACATTCAACAATATGAGTGAAGAGTAGCCCCTTACACTGAAGGGTCTATTTGCTCAAGCACCTCTCCTGACTCGTTCAGGACGAACAGCCTGAAACCCGCTTCAACCGCCTTTGGGAACAGATCTTCATATAGTATGGCCTGGACCTCATACTTGTGTCCCCTTTCCAAGGTCAAATGATTCATGCACTGGAGGGCGGCATCTTTTTCAAGAAACGTGGGGATAAACGATATATCTTTTGTTTCGTCACGCTGCCCTAAGAACTGTTCGTTTCCTTCGGGGTCCTGAACCACTACCCAGACCCACTGGTCATCTTTAATTTTTTTGCTCATCAGCTGTCCCTTTCACTACACTACTTAAGAAAAAAATTTGGACGCTGATGAACGCAGATTTGTGATTTCTAATTTTTAATTATCCGCGTTTATCTGTGTAAATCTGCGTCCCCAAAATAATCTCAAAACCTATTCCTCAATTTCTCAATCCTTCAATCCCTTCCGCTGTTTCATAAAAGGTTGTAATTCCTCGTAAACAAATGCCTCATCGATCTCTCTTAGTGTATCAGCCTTTCTCCGTTTCCGGTGGCGGATAAAATAACCAATATCCTCCAGGATGGCATAGAAGGCCGGCACCATGGAGAGGATGAGAATCGTTGCAAAGCCCAGTCCCCACATGATGGCCGTGGCCAATGGGGCCCAGAAAACGGATTTGCCCCCCACGCCGAAGGCCATGGGCGCCAAACCGCATATGGTTGTGATAGACGTGAGTATTATGGGCCGCATGCGCACATGGCATCCCCGTATGATGGCCAAATAGAGCTGTTTGGGGTGTTCCTTCCTGTACCGGTTCATAAAATCGATCAGGACGAGAGAATCGTTAACAACGATTCCCGTTAGTGTCAAGAGACCGATCAAGGTGACGAAGGTCAAGGGGTTATTGCTGACCAGGAGCCCTACCATTACGCCCAGGCTCGCAAAGGGGATGGTGATCATAATGATAAAAGGCTGGGTAAAGGAGTTGAACTGGAGAGAAAGGATAAAAAATATAAGGAAGATGGCGAGCATGCCTGCGTTCCCCAATTCCCTGAGTGACGAGTTGGTCTCATCCTGAAGCCCGCCTGCGATCATTTTAGCGCCCGGGAAGTTATATCGAATCGTCTCGAAGTACTCCCTGGCGATCTTATTGGCCTTCACCGCAGTCATTTTTTTGCCGCTCAAATTGGCAAGAAAGCCGCTGTCACCCTCCTGGTCATCCTGCATCTCTCTGATGTTTGCGGTGAGGCGCACGGTCTGTTTCCCGTTATAGTGATAGATATTGTGAAAGCCGGGGGTCAGACGGATTTCAGCCAATTCCTTTAAGGGAATTTCCCTGTGCCCCGGAACCATTACCTTCAGGTTTACCAGATCGTCAAAGTCGTGTCTGTATTCGGGGAGATATTTTAACTTTACATCCTGATTGTCGTCACCCTGGTTATAGGTGGCTACCGCAAGGCCATGGAAGGCTGCCTGGACCGCCATGACAAGATGGTCATGGTCGATCCCGAGGTTTTTCCCCTTGGCCTCATCCAGGGTGATTTCCATGAACTGCTTCTCCCTTGAGACATCGTCCTGAATATCCACAATCCCCCTGTACTTGCCCATCTCTTCCCTTAACAGGCGGGAGATCCTGGCAGAGCTCTCCCATTTAGGAGATTGTATCTTCAGGTCCATGTCGGCGCCCACAGGCGGTCCTTCAATCAGCCTCTCTAAGACAAAGGAGGTGGCACCAAGAGATGTTAGGAGTTT
>JAFDAS010000210.1 GCA_019313695.1 Deltaproteobacteria bacterium | reverse complement strand
ATTCAATCCCTCAGAAGCTGCATGCAATGTTATCAACAGGTTGCGCACACATAATCACTAAAAATGCCCTTATTTTGTTGCTTTTTGTGAAAATGGGGTTAAACTTGGGTTAAATTGAAGTGTATTAAAAAAGGAATTGATTACATCTTTATGATTAGTAAATTTGTTTTCTAATAAGAGCTTAAAATCTGTCAAATCTTTTTGCTGTAAAAGTCGATCTATTTCATAAGCCCTTTTGTTGAGTTGGCGACAATATTTATCAATTATCGTTTGAGGTGAAGTGCGCCGTCTTTGGGCTACTATATTAGTTGCTTGAGGCCTAGACATGCCTAGTTTGTTCATTTCATATAATACTTCGAGTATCTGTGCCAAAGCCTTTGGAGTCCCATCGGGAAGCCTTGGAGCTATGCCTTTCTTAACATTATCCCTTATAGACAATCTATCAAAATTGCCTTCATTGAAGAGAATCCTATGTAAGACGGAATTTGGCGTATCTTTAAATGGTATGGCTTGACTTTGTAAATATCTCCAAACCCTTTCGTCAATTTCAATTGTGTGAGAATTCATATTTTTGCCCTCCGTTGCTTGTGATTGGCAACAGTTATACGAAAGTACTTTAAATATGTCAAGTGGAAACTTAGATTTTTAGCGAAACTAATTTTTCAAGAAATGTTGATTGCCATTAGAAAGAGCGCGTATGTTGATAAATCTTCAGGCTGATGACTTCAGGAAGACTTCGTTGTCACCTGCAAAGCCTCACAGTTACCTTGCATTGAGGGGTATTGAATATTTTCCTACCCACTTAAATGGCGATTAGAAGTCAACTCTATCCCAGGATTAACACGCCGACTGGGTGTTTCCAGTATTTTCAAAAATCCCCTTGATTTTTCGATGCAAATCAGACATATTGTTGCCACTTATAATCTGCATTCTCGGCAATAATTGTATGCACAATACTAAATTAAAGCCGAACGCCAAAGCAAAGCAGGCGAAGTTTTTCAGGCATTTGAGGTTCCTTCACCTGTGCATATAAAATAACCCGAGAATGCAGGTTATAAACAAGTGGGGACTATTTGTCTGGAGCCAGAAATGAAAAAACGGCCCGAAGAAATTTTCCGTAAGTACGGTGGCCGGCTTCGCATGAGCGAGGCCATCGAGCACGGCATCACACGCTATATGCTCTATTCGCTCAGGGACAAGGGCGTCATCGAGCAGGTGAGCAGAGGTATTTATCGGCTGGTGGAATTGCCTCCAATTAACAACCCTGATCTGGTTACGGTGAGCCTTCGCTTCCCTAACGCCGTCATATGTTTTATCTCCGCACTGTCCTATCATGACATCACGACTCAGGTTCCACATTATGTTTCCGTGGCGGTGCCAAGAGACTCACGGATACCTTCACTCGACTACCCTCCCATCCGGGCCCACAGATTCTCGAATGAAGCATACAAATCCGGCATCGTGGAGCATATGATTGATGGAGTGCCTGTCAAAGTCTACAGCCCCGGGAAAACTCTGGCCGACTGCTTCAAGTTTCGCAACAAGATCGGAATGGACGTAGTGCTGGAAGCACTGAAACTCTACAAGACACGAAAGAAGTTCGACCTCGGCGAACTGCTGAAATATGCCAGGATCTGCCGGGTCGAAAAGGTGATGCGACCATACATGGAGGCGACGGTATGAAGTCTTCCGGAAATATCCCCGCGTCTGTCCGGCAGCGCCTCCTTAACTGCACCAGGTCCATGGTTCTGAGCCAGTGGAAACTCTATCTTTATTGTTCCAGAACGGTTGATAATTGCTGGTTGTAATATTGTATGTGATGATAGAAGGATAAAGTCAGTCATTCTGGATTTTCAGGAACTCAGTCTGAAAACCGGCACGCTTGTGACGCGGGATGAAGAGGAAGAAATAAATGTCGGCGGCGGGAAGATAGAGGTTGTGCCGGTGTGGCGTTTCCTGCTCAACCTGCCGGAGTGATTTTATACCTCAGCAGCCACCTTTTTCAAGAGATAGATGTGTGCGATTTCGAAGAACAGTGGAGATGATTGTGTGATTTCGAATCCCCTTTCCTCCATCAGGCGTTCAAGCTCACCGGGAGGGGGAAATCCCATCACTGAATCCCGCAGATACCGGTAGGCCTTAAAGTCCCCCGATACAAGTCCACCGATAATGGGGAGTATGGTCTTGAAATAGGTAAGATATATCCATCTCCAGGGGAAACGGGAAGGTACCGATAGTTCGAGCACCGCCATCTTCCCTCCATCTTTAAGTATCCTGAAGGCCTCGTCCAGGAAGGCGGAGAGGTCTGGCATGTTTCTTATTCCGAAGGCTGTCATTGCGTGATCAAAGGTTTCGTCCGAGAAGGGCATGGCGATGGCATCCCCCGCAGTTATAAGAAAACTCCCGCGGGAGCTTTTGTTTTTTCGCGCGGCAATGTCCAGCATCCTGCGGGATATATCCATGCTTGTGACCGTGCACCCGGCTGTCCTGCAGGCGCGGAACGCCATATCCCCGGTACCGGTTGCTATATCAAGCACCTTGTCACCATCCTTGATATTCAGGGACGATATGACGGTTTTTCTCCAGCGGCTATCCATGGAAAATGAAAGTGCGGCATTGAGCAGGTCGTAGGTGGGGGCGATTCTGTCGAACATGGAACCTATGATTGCCGGTGATTTATCAATTCGCATCTTTGGGGAAGCTTCCTTTGCCGCTTTTATAGGATGATGTTTTACCGCTGAACAGGTAATTAGCAGCGGCGAGACTAAACCATATGATATGGGATTGCAAGTATCATATGGGTGGGCTCAAATAGAAAAACAACGGTAC
Organism: Deltaproteobacteria bacterium; assembly: GCA_019313695.1. GTDB lineage: Bacteria > Desulfobacterota > Syntrophia > Syntrophales > UBA2210 > UBA2210. Next base: position 1,726 of record JAFDAS010000210.1, on the reverse strand, counting down.
AGGAAGCAGTCCTTCGATTCTCCTTCCCAAGATTTTCTCAGTGTATTTCCCGTGATAATTATTGAATACACCAATAGGGGTATCCCCTTGACTGGCCTTAAATTGGACTAACTTGTTGTAACTAAAGGGTTTTGTCTTATTTTTCCAGACCAAACAGAAATCACGAAATATCATAAGTTATCAAATAGTTAAACAATATTTACGCCAGTCAAGGGGATACCCCTATACACCAAATCGTTGGTAACGTTCAAAAGGTTTCGCATGGTGACAATTTAACAGACTGAATTTCAATATTGAAATAGCCTTTGATGCCAAGTTTTTCTTTCCAGTATTGTTCCCATTTATCCCGGGAGTACTGTCTTATCATAATCATTTTTGAAATATTGGTAACTGCTGTATCAGACCATCCCCACGCTATTCTCTTTAGACGACCAATCTCTCTGAATACTCGTTCAAGTAAAGAAGTTGTTTTTGGTGCGATCACCCCTGTCTCCAGCCAGATTTCTATGTTGGTAAATAGTTTACCGGAAAGTTTCTCAAGATAGGATGCACCATGTCGATACCCTTTTTCATAAAACGTATTTATCAGCTCCTTGATCTCTGTTTTACTGCTTTCATATCTGGATGGCTATCTTTCTTCTTTAATCCATCTTCCCAAAGGGCGTGATATAGTCCTCTGGGGCCATGCCAGGCGCAGCGTTGAGTTTCAGCCGCTTCGGCTAAAAAATCATCAAGCCCCCGGCTCTCCATCGTAAACAAAGGGAATGTTATATGATCCCGATTCCTTGATACGTTCTTTAATAATGCTTTCTATCTCAGGCCATGTGGTATTGGTAAAACATCCAAGAGGTCTTACTCTGCCGGCTTTCGTGATGCCTATAACGTTTCTGAGCTCTCCCTTGCGACCCTTGTGCTGTTTGACCCCTGTACCATCAGCCATAATACCGGATAAATCCTCTACAGAAACTGATTCCCTGAATGTCTTGTCAATATCACTGCCAACGACGATATTATGAATGCCGCCCAGGGATATATCGATAGATCTTCCATCAATCAGCCTCCGATAGTTGGTGTCAATAACAGATTCAATTACCTCATATTCAAAGTTCGTTTCTCTGCGGGCATAGCGACCTATTTTCAGCGTGCTTAACAGGGGAGAATAAAATGAGCCGCAATTCAGGCATTCTACCACTCTTAACCGTAAATCTAATTTGCCAAAGGCAGTGGAGAAACGTCGGTTTTTCCTGCGATAACTTCGCTTTCGTATCTTACGACCTCGACAAAACCGTTTTCCAGGATCACCTTTTCTAATGTGTTGTCCCAAGCCTTTTCTGGCTTTGCTTGGGTAAATCTTTGTCTGGCTTAAACGCTCCGAGATGAGATCATCATAGCCCTTGAGAATCTCTTCCAATATCCGAAGCATTAAAGGATCTCTAAGCTCCTTTAACCTGTATACTATCTCATTTAAATTAACTTTTCCTGTTGTCAGATCATACTGAAGTGTTATAGTAACTTCTCTTTTCATCACGGTCTCTTTCTTTTATTGGTTTATGATGTCAACATAACCTTAGAAAGAGATCGTGATTTATTCAATTTATAAATATGCCACAACTTTGATGCACTCGTAAAAAGTCGGGCTTAGTGAATATGTCATTTCGACCGTAGGGAGAAATCTTGTGCTTTCAATATGTTAGGTGCCTAAGATTTCTCGTTTCACTCGAAATGA
>JAFDAS010000209.1 GCA_019313695.1 Deltaproteobacteria bacterium | reverse complement strand
CGGCTTCTCTTCCAAAAAAAGATATCTTCCTATTCCCACTTTCGCTTGACTTCAAAGAAATACTCTGCACACCTTGACATGCTCCATAATACGGGTTAACCGAATATTTACTAACATGTTATATGTTGTCTTTCAATATCAATAGGTTACAACTTCTGTCGGGTTTTCACTCTGTCATATCCGGAGATGGTCGGCTATGGAAGCGCAATCTAACCAAGATCGAACAGGAGCGGGAGGAGAAATGCTCACGGCTACCCGATTAGATTTCATTGATTACTTTCCATAGATATAAGGTCCTCGTTTCGGTAATAATCCCACTCACCCATCAAAACATACTCACATAATCATCAAATACAAAAATCCGGTTACGCTGGTATCCTGTCGTTTCAACCAGTATCTTTTGTTCGACAAAGGCCTTGACCAGATCATTTGCCGCTTTGAATTATTTAATATCCATCAGCACTCCCAAAGTAAAATATAAATATCCTTATTTTACTTTCATGGATAAAGGTAAAATATAGGTTTTCATATTTTACTTTTACACTTTCCCCAAATCCCTCACTTGTACCAGCTTCACTTTCTTTAAATTCTCAGCAATCAGAGCATTTAGTCTCGCTTCTTCCTTCAACTGTGCCTCAAAATCCGCATAGCCATTACCCATCATCCCTTTTCTTCCAGCCTTTTCATCCCCGAATCACCCGTCAATATCCTCATCTGCTGGATGGCGATTTTATTCAGCCGTTCAAGTCTGATTTCCTGGGATAATCCTTCATTGATAAACAGGGCGTTCAGGTTTTCAAGATTGGATAGGCAAACTAACTGCGACACATCGGCATAATCCCGAATATTTCCTTTTTTATCAGGGTTTGCTTCCCGCCACATTATGGCGGTTGTGCCGAACAGGGCCATATTCAGCATATCGGCCTCCGTGGCGTAAATGTAGTTGATCTGGGATTTGCTCAGTTCCGGGGGAACAAGGTTTTCCTTGATGGCATCGGTATGTATCCGGTAATTGATTTTAGTAAGATTCCGGCGGATATCCCAGCCGAGCTGCTTTTTTTCTTCATCTTTAAGTCTTTGAAATTCTTTTATCAGATAAAGTTTAAACTTGGGGGATATCCATGATGCAAACTCAAAGGCAATGTCTTTGTGTGCATAAGTACCGCCGTATCTGCCTGCTTTGGCGATAATCCCTTTTGAATTTGTTTTTGTAACCCATTGTTTTACCGATAGAACAAAGCGGTTTAATCCGGCCTGATTTTTAATTCCCTCGAATTCGGGGGAATTAAAATCCGTGTTATAAATTTCTTCCCAGATGCCCAGAAATTCGATGGTATTTTTATTTCTCAACCATTTTTCGATCAGGACGAGCCCATTCTCAATATTCCTGACCATATCGGTTAAAGATATATAATCCTGTTGTTCCGTTGAAATGACAGTAATTTCTTTTCCCTGCACCTCAATTTTAGCCATTTTTTACCTCAATTTTTCCGAGATTTTCCAGAATAAGCTTGTTCAGCCTCCCTTCCTCTGTCAACTGTTCCTCAAACTCCACTTTATAATAATCCATTATCAATTTTTCATTTCATTCCTCCATTCCACTCAATTCCGCCTCAATTTCTTCAATACTTGGCAAAGAAGACTTAAACTCATCCGGTAGATTTTTGGTGATGATATATTCACTCACCCCAATCGGTTTATGAACATCCTTCAGGGCATATTCCACCACTGTATTATTTTTCTAGTTATCTACAATATCCTGGACCCCGGCTTTCGCCTGTCTGCGTGCGTGCGCGCACAGGCAGGCCGGGGTGACGACCTTGGAGACTTTTTACGAGGCCATCGATATTAATTATTGATTAATATTGTAGGTTGATATAACATAATTTAAAATAAAAAAGCAAGGATATTGTAAACGCAAGAAACATCGAAAACTGCTGGATCCTACAATGAAAATCATCAGGAAAAGCTGCGCAAAGGGGGCTGAAGAGGTCGAAGGGGTGGTCGTCGTTATTGACGTGTTCAGGGCATTTTCGTGTGAGCCGCTCTTTTTCCATTTTGGAGCGAGGCGGGTTATCCTGGAAGCAGACCCTGAAAAGGCCCTTGAGCTTACACGCGAAAACCCTGAATTCATCCTTGTGGGTGAAGTAAATGAAGTGCCCATGGAAGGAGCGGAACTTGGAAATTCACCTTCTCATATTATTATGAAGGGTGAATCCTATTTTAGGGATAAGACCGTTATCCACCGGACCACGGCTGGGGTGACCGGGGCTGCCGCAGCATGCAAGAGGGCGGATGAGGTTATTTTGGGAAGTTTTGTGATGGCAAAGGCCGTGGCCGGGTACGTCAAGTCAAAAAGGCCGGATCAAGTAACCTTGGTGGCCATGGGAGACCGGGCGGAAAGGAAGGCTGTCGAAGATGAGGCGTGCGCCGACTATCTGGAACATCTCCTGACAGGCATACCCCATGATCCGGTTCAGGCCTTTAAGGATATCGTATTTCAGCAGACCGCCCAGAAGTTTATTCAAGGGACCAGGGAATACCTGCCAAAGGAAGACCCAATTTTTTGTCTCCAGCGTGATCTCTTTGATTTTGTCTTAACGGTCAAGAGGGCAGGGGATCGGTTGGAAGTCTTCAGGAAATAGCCAGTTAATAAATACTAATGTTCTATTTGGCAGAAAGTCAATGAAGAGATGTGGATTACAGGCAATGGCCTTTAAA
>JAFDAS010000208.1 GCA_019313695.1 Deltaproteobacteria bacterium | reverse complement strand
CTGACTCTATCGTGATTGCGGCCGGTTCAAAACCTGAAAACGCGCTTGCTGATAAACTCAAGGGTTTAGCGGTAGAGATCCTGGTAATCGGGGATGCAAAGACACCACGGAACGCCTTAGAGGCCATCAGAGAGGGGTTTGAGGCTGGGTTGAGGCTATAACGGTAATCCTGATGTCAAACTCCTCCTGGTCTGGAGAGGCTGCACTGAAAACCCCGTTTCTTTGAAAACTGTTATTAGATTCTTAATCATAATCTTAATCATTTTGAGTAGGATTATGATTATGATTAAGATTAGGAAATGGGGAAGATATTTCATCCCTGATCCTAATGAGGGAAAAGGCAAACCAATGGGGGTGAAACAAACAAATGGAGCGGCAGAGACACCCGCTGGACGTTTACCCTTTTTGGTACCGCAATAGGGGCGGGTATCCTCTATCTCCCGCTTACCGCATCGGTCGGAGGGATATGGGCGTTGATATTCATAACGCTCCTCATTTTCCCAATGACCTATCTATCGCACAGGGCGCTATGCAGGGTCGTTCTGGCAGCCGAGACGCCGGGTAGCGACATCACAGAAGCTGTGGAGGATCATTTCGGAAAGGGCGCCGGCTTTGTGATTACGCTCATATATTTCTTAGCTATTTACACTGTCTGCCTCGTCTATGCCATCGGTATTACCAATGAAGTCAACGCATTTTTGGTGAATCTGCTGCATATTCCCGAACTGCCGCGCTGGCTGTTGAGCATCATTTTGATTGTGGGGATGACCGGAAGGCAGATACGGGAACCTTTGAACGACGCGGTCATGCTTCCTTCAACACCTTGACCGTAAGTTTTAGAACGATTTCTTTTACCTGGTCTCTGTAGTCCAGCATGTGGGGCGTGCCAAGGTGGTTCTTGAGGGCATCGAGGTTTCCCCATTTTTCTATGACCGTCACCACGTTCTCATCCAGTTCCTGCGGCTGCAACCCGGTCTGAACATCAACCGCCGGGTAGTACTCGATGCACCCCTCCTCCGCCAAAACAGCCGGAACGTTTGATTTGAATATGTCAAGAAATTGAGAAGTATGGTCAGGTTTAACATGAATTGAAGCGATAACCGTTATCATAAAAATCTCCTTTCCGATGAAGATGCCTCCCGTATGACCCGCCCCCTTTTTTCGCCACCGTTTGTAATCGTCATCATACCCGGTATACCCAGCATGGTACGGCCTATCCCTGCTCTTGTCAACCGTACAGTTCTCTGAAAACGGAAGGGTTTTGCAATTGAAATATCAACCCGCCACTCTTTTCCCCGGCACCGACGAATGCAGCACCGGTCTTCATAAAATCCTGCAGGCTGGTTTCCAATTGTTTGCTCTTTTTGGGTTGTGCTTTTTTCCGATCATAAAGCACTCCTTCGATCTGTAAAGTTCTGGGTTCAGAGGTTCAGGTTTCTGCCGGCTGATGATGGTAGCCTTTTAAAAAACTTCTTGACATGGTGGCAAAAAATGATATCATTTTATCAATGAACCGCAACCATCGAAAAACATTAGCCGCCGTATTTGCCTATCCAGTCTCCGGCAAACTCACCTTGCGTATTCCACCTAATGTTCACGCCGCAATCGCCACGACAGCCGAGACCAGCGGTAAAAGCCTCAATAAATGGATTGCTGATATACTGAATCAAGCCACGCATGCACATTAGATTTTATGGGCTATTCAAGTTCTTCATCTCCATTCAAGTCCGCAGATAACTACTCAGGTTGTCGGGTTCACAGGTTTGAAATTGAAATGTCACCCTGCCATCGGGATAGAGTGAGAAAAAAGGCTCAGCTTTTTTCTCCATATTTCGAAAGAAGCTTCAGGGCAGATGCTTTGGCTGTGTTATATGCCTCCGGGCCTCTGTCTAAACTGTTTGGGCTTAGTGCGGGTGATTTAGTTCTTATTTCAATGACCTCAATCCCCCGCATTTGTACCATTTCTATCTCCTTTTGATACGCCTCCTGACGGGCGATATTAATGGCTAAATGCTGCATATGCCAGGGACTGAATCGTTTTTTCAAAAAACGATGTCTCCCCTCTTCCACGTTATTGGAGGCAATAAAATGGACAATAATCCTGTCCAGTTCACATAGATTTGCCAATGCTTCGACCGGGGCCTTTCCGGTTATACCTCCATCTAAGTACAGCGATCCGTTTATTTCCACCGGTTTAAAGAGGACCGGCACTGAGCCGGAGGCCTGAATCGCCTTGATTAGATCCCCGTCAATAAAGACAGTCTGCTTCCTTTGACTAAGGTTTGCGGCTGAAATAGCCAAGGGCGTATCACATTCCTCGAAGCGTCTTACAGGAAGTTTTCTTAACAAACGGGCAAATCCATCTCCCTTGAGGTATCCGGTATAACCCCTGAAGAGCCGAATCGCATTCAACAGGACGATGCGCCACGGATCAGGGTCCCAGAAATCTGCCTTTTTCAAGCCAAACAGCATCTCCCTTACAGCGCCATTATTCATGCTGGATGCTGCCATTGCTGCCACAATGGCCCCGGAGCTGGCACCAGCATAGGCCAACGGCGCAATTTCAGCCTCCCTGATAGCGGCCAAAAATCCGGCATGGGCAAAGAACCCGAAAAAACCGGAGGAAAAGGCCACGCCTAACCTGCAATCTTTCAGCTTCAGCCTCTATCATTCCCGCCATTTGACCACATCGTCTATGGGGACCCTATCAGACCTTGACCGGTTTATAGGAGACTGAGGATCTCTGTAACCCACTGCCACGCCGATCACCACCTGTTTTTCATCCCGGATACTCAATGCTTCTTTAATGTCGTCATCAAATGCCGTAATCAGACCTATGGGACAGGTCCCTAATTCGAGGGCATGGGCGGCCAATACAAGGTAGCCTACGAGAACGCCTATGTCGGTGAGTCTGGCGCTGGAAAATACCTGGTCGAGAGTGATGATGATTGCGGTGGGAGCACCATAAAAATTGCAACTCCCCTCATTAATGAAATCCTGAAAGGGGGTCTGCTCAGGTAGATTGGGCAGGATTGTATCGAGAAGCCCCCTTTGCCGCTCTACAAAATACTCTGGAAGGGGGCTTTTGGCCCCTGGTCCGCATGATATGTTTCGCTCCTTCATACGCTTTACCAAAATCCGGCTAAGCCTTTCTTTCTCTTCTCCGGATACAACAATCAACTCCCATGGCTGAAGATTAATGGCCGATGGGGCCTGTGTAGCATAATTGATGAGGGTTTCTATTTTCTCTCTCTCAACCGGCTTTTCAAGAAAGGCCCGGGTGCTCCTTCTTTCTTCGATTCCCTTTAAAAGATCCATGATATTCCTCCTGGATGTGAATGTTTAAAGTTTGGAGTTTGGAGTGCCTAAAGTTGTGGTACGCCTTCGGCGTTTCAGTTTTAAAAAAAGAACTGCCTGTTTCGGCCAACAGCCGATTCAGCCCTTAAAATGGTCAGCCTTCCTTAACTTTAGGCACCTCATACTCCAAACTCCACACTTGGGAGTGTGAGCAGGGCGTGCGGGACGATGAGAATGTCCAAATTTTCTTTGCCAATTTTTTGAGCTGAAATATGGAAAGCCTGTTCCATATCAGCCGCCGGGATCATATGGACCTGGCGAACAATGTCAGGCGTCTTTGAACCCACAATGATCACGTCGGTTTTCTCTAAGACCTTGGCCATAATAAAGGCACGCTGGGCCCCAGGAGGGTAACCGGACTCCCTCAACTCTTTTAACAGGGATGGCATGTTGATGGCATCCCGCATCTTCTCGAAAAACCTCTGCTCCCCTACCCCCTCCCCGACGCCTTCATGTGTCGGCGCAGGCACAATGATCACGCCACTTTCCTTTACCACTGAGACAGGGGCAAAAAAGAGATAGCTCGCAGCCCGGCATGCCTGGTAGATGTTCACGTCCTTGGGGTGCCCCACGCCGGCAACGGCCACGTCATACTGCCGGTAGATCGGAACCTCATAAAGTCTGCGGGCCTCTCCTACCAACTTTTTGAAAGTTGCATCCGGTTCGCCTGCAAGCACGACTACCGGCCTCTTTTGTTCATCCTGGACCACATTCAGGATAAACTTAAGACCGGCGCTCCGGGCCGCCTCAGACACCCCTTCGTGAAAGGGGTTCCCGTCGATCTTTCCCAGTCGTGTGCCCGGATGATCCATGATCTTGGGGCCATGGGTGTAGGCAATCATGGCCTCACCAGCCGCGCCGATGGCCACAGTCTTACGACCGCCCGAATAGCCCGCAAACTGGTGGGGCTCTACAATGCCGGTGGCAATCAGGAGATCGGCCTCATAGGCCAGCCGGTTAACGGTAACGGGAATGCCGCTCTCTGTTTTGCCTAAATCCACCAGGGCTTCCGGGGCCAGGGCATTATGATCCACAATCTCATAGCGATCTACAACTTCCTGACCTAACTTGGCCACCTTTTCTTCGTACGTGCTGGGTCGATGGAGGCCGACACCGCAGAGGAGGGTGATTTGGTCGTCCGGAATCCCGGCAGTCCCTAATTCTTTGAGCATGGCCGGGACCAGCAGGTGATCCGGGCCGGCCCGGGTAATGTCGGTAAAGACAATGCACACCCTGTCCCCGGGTTTTGCAAGCCCACTTAAAGGGGGCGAGTTAATGGGCTCGGCAAGGGCCCGCGAAATGGCCCCTTTCAGGTTTTTTATAGGCTCTGTGTGCCGGGATTCGGCCACTGTGCCGGTCATCCCGGGGGGTAAATCAAAGCAGAGATGATCTTTTCCAAAGGGAATGGTGTACATTATAGGAATATAAGAACTTAATTATAATATTGTCAACATCATTTCAGCTAACACGCATATCGCACCATATATTGGTGTTTAATATTTTTATTACACATTATGTTGTATTTTTTCCTTTACAAACCCGTAGTAACCTGGTAGAATGTTCCTGCTTGGCTGACCTTTGTTTTGTCTCTTAACGGGATTTCAACTCGTAAAGAGGGTTGGCGCACAGGAGGAGATCATGAAAATCAAGAAAGTTTCCATTCTCGGCTTCAAATCCTTTATGGAAAAACTCGATATCACATTCTCAAATGGGATAAGTGGTGTTGTGGGGCCGAACGGTTGCGGTAAAAGCAATATTGTTGACGCCATAAGATGGTGTATGGGGGAGCAGAGCCCCAAACAACTGAGGGGCCGAAAGATGGAAGATGTTATATTCAGCGGCGCCGGAAACCATAAACCCCTTGGAATGGCAGAAGTCTCCCTCATGTTTGAAAATGGAGATGGGTCATTTCCTCCCGCATTCGCACAAGATCATGAGCTGTCAGTAACCAGACGCCTCTACCGGTCCGGTGAAAGCGAATACCTCATCAACAATGTTTCCTGCAGGCTAAAAG
>JAFDAS010000049.1 GCA_019313695.1 Deltaproteobacteria bacterium | reverse complement strand
AATGTCATCGAACTCTTCCTGGATAGCCTTGGCATTCTCAGATAATTTCAGCATGCCGCTAATATAACAGAACTATCACCATGTGTAAAGGTTATTTATTTTTAATTCCTTAGCAGCTGTTTTAACTCTGAAAATTGATTATGGAGTTACAATATTGATTTTCTGTGTGTAATTTATGGGAATAAATAAAGATGAGTCAAGAGCAGACTTGACCCCCTTCTCGACCCCCTTCTCTTTGATTATGGCTGTAATTGTAGTGCCTTACAAAATATTACTACCACCAATCAAAGAATTTATCCACTTTAAAATGCGCATTTAATTCAATTATTTCAAGTAACTATACATTTCTGGATGGACACTAACTAGGCGGTGCTTTCCCTTTCATATTTCCTTTTCTATGAAGTTCGCCTTGTCAGGAAATCTCTCCTTTAAAAAAGACTTTATTTGGTTGCTTTTTATTAGTTCGACAAACTTTTCAGTTGAAATATGGTCAAACTGAACAGTACACTCTGCTTGGGCTGTCTGTTTTTTTACACCCAGGTTATCAGCAATGCGCCCGAAGGCGTCAGAGTGTTTCACGCCGCTTTTTATGAGACGAATAACGGGAATTAGATAATCTGTCAGTTGTTGATATCCTCTTCTGCCCAAAGGTCTCCTTTGACCGGCAGGTGCGGCCACCGATGGCAATAATGTGGCTGGTTGCTTGGCTTGAGCAAGACAGAATAAATGTTGTTTCTTGAGGTCATCCATCTTTTGTTCTTTCTCTCGTCGCAACTCTGTAACGTCTGCTTTGTTTTTATTAATTTGTGACTGAAAGGATTTTATCTGTTCCTCCAAGCCATTTGTCGAATTGACGATCTCAGTAATTCTTTCTTGATAGTGTGAATCAAAAGATTCCATTTGCTTATTTATTTTTGTGATTTCCTTTTCTCTGTCCTCAATATGCTCAACAATGCTGCCATCTTCCAAGAATTTTTTGTCAAGGATTGCTTCGATTCTTTCAACCGTACTGTCCTCGGAAAGCTGACGTCGATCAATCGAATAGATTAAGGTTTCTGCAAAAGCGGGCTTTCTCCAAAAAGGTGAGTATAATCGTACTTCTTCACCATTTGTTAATATCGCCACAATAGGCCTTTTCTCGTCGCAGTATCGTTTGAGTTGAGATACATGATCGTCCAAACTTCTGCCATAGCTTTTTGCCTCGATTAGAATATTATGATCAGAAACCTTGTCAATCAAAATGTCGATTCGATTGCCTTGTGCCGAGTGTTCGAAGTATAGGTTCTTATTGTATCCAAATGCTTCAAGAAAAGGTATGATGAAATTGTACTTAACGTTGTTCTCATTATCGCCTATTTCAGCGGCAGATAATTCGGCTAATCTTCGGAGTTCTTCTCTATGCTCTTGTATCATATTCACTCCATCTTTTTTGCGATACCGTTATTTTATTACGTCAATGATGAGCAGTGCCGGATAGCATATACAACCCCTCGAAACGACAGGCACTTTTTTGAAAGCTCAAAGCATTTCAAAACGCCTCAGCCTTGGGCATCTGCTCAATCATTTCGTTCGCCCGAGGTTTATTTCTCAACCTCTTCATAGGGTTCTCTGTGATAGAGGATAGCTCCGAGGACACCAGCTAAAATGATCTGGTGTGATCGTTCCATATCATCAAAATGCATTTGGCCTCGCTGAATGGCAGCATGCACTCGGCCTGATGCAGCAAGAACCAAATTGTGAATGCCCTGGTAATCGAATGCGCCTTGCTCTAAAAGCGCAAGATAGTCGCTTGAGTGCAAACGAGACCCATCCTGATTAACCCACGTGCTACCCGACTTTTTGATCTTCCAATTGAGATGCCTCTGGACATATTCGCCGAGACGATCTTCGTTGTCGTGGTACCGAAGAGGTGGTTGGGTAACAGCAAGTTCATCAATCAGTGCATTAAACAACGTAGCAAAGCTGTCCTCCTCTTCAATGTAACGTCTCGATTCTGAATCTATATAGAGATCCCAATTGCCTCGAATATGGGAAAGCGGCCGAAGTACTTCATGCTCCATGAATTCACTGGGCTCGAAAAATATTTTGATATTGTTCATATTCATAGCATGTTGCGTTTTGCTGGCGAACGCTTGAACTGGAAGTCCTGTTTGCCGGTCAGCACGTCAGAAGGTAATCGCGGCCAATGAGCTCGCCCAATATTGGATACAAGCAGAACATGGCCTGCAATGTAATGAGCACAGAGTTTCCCAACTCCCTTCGACAAGTCTCGGGCTATAATAGATGTTTTGATGCCTGAAACAAACTTTTGCCCCGAAACTTTGCGCTGTAAGTTCCCAGTGATATGGCAGATCACGCTTAAAGCCAAGATGAAAATGGCTATTCCCCACGAGAAGATGAAAACTGGCAGTGAAATAAGGAATATAAGGATCGCAAGACCCTTCCATACATAATGCTTCTTGTACTCAGGAAAGTCTCTTGATAGAAAAAGGAAATCTGGATAGATGGAGATGCTACCTTGGGATACGCCGTCCGTAATAGCAGAAATATTTTGCCAGAAATCTCGCGTCGCCACTTCCGCTTCTTGCTTGAGGGGTTGCCCGAAGAGATCAGCCAAGAGGCTCTTGAAATCATCAAGTGAAATATTTATTTCGGTCATTATTCTTCCTACCTGCACAACCATTTATAAGCTACTGCTAAATGTTAAGAAATAAATCAATAATATTGGATATCAATATATTGTTTCTTGACTTTAATCGTATATTAATAGGCGACTTGGGGTCAGGTCATGCTTTTTGCCATTTATCCACCTTACAAATCCCCAAAACAAAAAAACCCCATCTCTCCATTTGCGAAACGGGGTTTGTTTGCAATCTGCCATGATTCCCTCTTTCTTTGTGATAAAAGGGTTAATCTTGTTTGTTATAAGTTCAGCAACATCGCCATCTACAATACTAAGATGGGGTTATTTGTCAAGGCTTTTCTATATTATTTGAAGTTTTAAGGTATTCATTTACTGTACGTAACAAATTTGTCAAATCCAAAAGTTGAAACAGCTTGCCATAAGCCTACTTCAGAAAGTCAATTATTGCATCGCAGAATTTTTCCGGGTACTGGTACATTACACCATGGCCGCCATTTTCCAGTGTGACAAGTTTGGCGCCGGGGATTTTATCAACCATCATGTAAGAATTCTGCGGAGGCGTCAAAATATCATCCGTGCCTGTGATAAGAAGGGTGGGACACTTTATCTGAGAAAGGCGGTCGCAGCTTCCCTTCCAGCTATCCATGGCAATGCCCTGCCGTTCAATATTTTCCGGTGAGGAATCACGCATTTGACCGGAAAACAACTTTTTAATGTCATCCACGTGATTCTTTATCCAACTCTGCGGAAATAATAAGCCGATCAGTCTTTTACCCTGTTCTTCAGGGGTCCCCGATGTGTCACTCATTTTTTTCAGGATATCCGGAGCCGGCGGACAGGCTTTCATGCTGCAGTCTGCCGCATAGAGAACCAGTCTGGTTACCTTTTCGGGATGGCGTAATGTCAGCTCCTGCGCTATTTCAGTGCCCATTGACCAGCCAAGCACATGTGCGCGGTCTATTCCAAGGGCTTCCATTAATCCAGCCGTATCATCGGCAAACTGTTCGATTGTAAATTTACGGTTGCCGGCGCTTGTTCCCCCCATCCCCCGGTTGTCAAAGATGATCACCTTATAATGTGAAGAAAGTATGTCGAGTGCATCGGAAGCCCAGAGATCCATGGTCCCGCTGAATCCCGTGATCATAATAAGCGGATATCCCTTGCCAAGGGTCCGATACTCCATATTTATGTCGCCTGCTTTTTTAGTGTCGGCCTGCGCGGCGGAGACCATACCTGCCAAGAGTATTGTGGATATTAGTATATACTTATTCATATCCCTCCTCCCTTTCTTTATAAAACGCCGATCAGGGTAAGGTAGCAGCATTAAATAATAAAAAGGAGGATATTTCAATAAAAAACCCGGGGGGTAAAAATTTGTGTTATCTTAAATAATACTCTCGTCAGGGGAAAGCTTTGTCCTGTTTTGGAATTTACATCTTGACACGACAGGGCTACTTTTTTATACTTCCGGCGCCTTAAGAAATTTTTATCCAAACATAGCTTTCAGGGGAAAGGACAAAACCGTATGCCGGCACGCAAGGACATAAAAAAAGTAATGATTATAGGCTCCGGGCCCATTATTATAGGTCAGGCCTGTGAGTTTGATTATTCGGGAACGCAGGCATGCAAGGCCCTCAGAAATCTGGGTTATGAAATTGTTCTTGTCAATTCCAACCCCGCTACCATAATGACCGATCCCGGAACAGCTGATGTTACCTACATCGAACCCCTAAACTTCCAATATCTGGAGGAAATTATAGAAAAGGAACGTCCGGACGCCATTCTTCCCAACCTCGGCGGTCAGACGGGTCTTAACCTGACATTGGAACTGTCGAAGGGGGGTGTTCTCGATAAATACAACGTAAAGATTATCGGCGTAAATATTGACGCCATTGAACGCGGCGAGGACCGCATAGCGTTCAAGGAAACAATGACCAGTCTCGGTATAGAGATGCCGAAAAGCGAGCCTGCCTACAGCGTGGACGAAGCCGAAAAAATCGCTGAAGACCTCGGGTATCCGGTGGTCATAAGACCTGCCTACACCATGGGTGGAACGGGGGGCGGCCTGGTTTACAATAAAGAAGAACTCCAAACCGTTGCCGGCAGGGGAATCGCGGCGAGTCTTATCGGCCAGATACTTGTCGAGGAGTCCGTCCTGGGGTGGGAAGAACTGGAACTGGAAGTTGTCCGGGATGCCAAAAATCAGATGATCACCGTCTGCTTCATAGAGAATGTCGATGCCATGGGTGTGCATACCGGAGATTCATTCTGCACGGCCCCCATGATGACGATAACTCCGGAATTGCAGGCACGCCTCCAGAAATATTCCTACGACATCGTGGAGGCAATCCAGGTAATCGGCGGCACAAACGTACAATTCGCCCACAATCCTGAAACCGGACGGGTGGTGGTAATAGAAATAAATCCAAGAACGTCACGTTCTTCCGCCCTGGCATCCAAGGCAACCGGGCTCCCCATTGCCCTGATCTCATCTATGCTGGCGGCCGGGCTTACACTGGACGAAATACCCTATTGGAGAGACGGCACACTGGATAAATATACCCCCTCAGGCGATTATGTCGTTGTCAAGTTCGCCAGGTGGGCGTTTGAAAAATTCGAGGGGGCAGTGGACGAACTCGGAACGCAGATGCGCGCGGTCGGGGAAGTAATGAGCATCGGCAGGAACTATAAGGAGGCCCTGCAGAAAGCAATCAGATCTCTTGAGATAAATCGCTATGGTCTCGGATTTGCCAAAGATTTTCATGAAAGATCCCTCGATGATCTGATGGGACTCCTGGCCAAGCCGACAAGCGAACGACAGTTTATCATGTACGAGGCGCTGCGCAAGGGCGCAACCGTGGAAGATCTTCACAGAAAAACTCACATCAAGGCATGGTTCATCGAGCAGATGAAGGAACTTGTCGAGATGGAGGAGGATATCCTCCGGTACAGAGGCAAAGAGCTGCCGGGTGATCTGCTTGGCCGGGCGAAGAAAAACGGGTTCGCCGACCGCTATCTGTCACAGCTGCTCTCAATCCCTGAGAAGGAAATAAGAGAGCGACGCATATCGCTGGGCGTTGTACAGGGATGGGACCCGGTGCCCGTCAGCGGAGTGGATGACGCGGCATATTATTTCTCGACATACAACTCCCCGGGCAGGATTGAAACGACGGACAGGCGGAAGATTATCGTACTCGGCGGAGGGCCGAACCGCATCGGGCAGGGGATAGAATTTGATTACTGCTGCGTGCACGCGGCCTTTGCCCTGAAGGATGAAGGGTTTGAGGCCATCATGATAAACTGCAACCCGGAGACTGTATCCACCGACTATGACACGTCAGACAAGCTCTACTTCGAACCCCTTACAGTGGAAGATGTCCTGAGTATTTATGAAAATGAAAAACCTGAAGGGGTCATCGTGCAATTCGGTGGACAGACACCCCTTAACCTCGCGAATGAACTGGCCGAAGCGGGAGTGAAGATTATCGGCACTTCTCCGGGAATGATAGATCTGGCGGAAGACAGGGATCGCTTCCGGAAGATGATGGAAAAGCTGGAGATACCCGAGCCGGAATCGGGGATGGCAAGCACCATAGAGGAAGCCCTCGATATCGCAAGGAAGATAAATTACCCGCTGATGGTCAGACCATCGTATGTCCTGGGTGGACGCGGCATGGAGGTGGTTCATGACGAGAAAATGCTGAAACGCTATCTTGCGGCCGCCGTCGACGTCACTCCTGAGAGGCCCGTCCTTATCGACAGGTTTCTGGAAAATGCCATCGAGGTGGAAGCTGACGCCATATCCGACGGAACGGATGTATTCATCCCGTCGGTCATGGAGCATATCGAGCTTGCCGGTGTTCATTCGGGTGATTCCGCGTGCGCCATTCCCCCTGTCAGCCTGTCGGCCGGCAATATAGACACCATCCACGAATACACAAAAAAGATCGCAAAAGAACTCAACGTGGTGGGGTTGATGAACATCCAGTATGCCATAATGGATGATGTCGTTTACATACTTGAGGCAAATCCACGCGCGTCCCGAACGGTCCCGCTGGTTTCAAAGATCTGCAACATATCCATGGCGCGCATCGCCACTCAACTGATGCTTGGGAAAAAACTGGTCGATCTCCGTCTTGAAACCGGAGCTGTAAAACATTTCGGTGTAAAAGAAGCGGTCTTTCCATTCAACATGTTTCAGGAGGTTGACCCACTCCTCGGTCCGGAGATGCGGTCAACGGGAGAGGTTCTGGGAATAGCTGATTCCTTCGGCATCGCATTCTTCAAGGCCCAGGAAGCCGCAGGCCAGGCGCTTCCCGAAGAGGGCACCGTATTGATTACCGCGTATGACAAAGACAAAGGCGCCATACTCGAGGTAGCGAGAGAATTCGAGAGACTTGGCTTTAAATTGAAAGCCACAAAGGGAAACCATCGTTTCCTGGCAGAGCATGGTATCAGCTCGGAGCTTATACTCAAGATGCACGAGGGACGCCCCAATATAGCCGACGGGATAAAAAATCATGAGATTCACCTTGTAATCAATACACCGAGCGGTAGAATGAGCAAGTATGACGATTCATATATAAGAAAGACTGCCATTAAATACAAGGTTCCCTATATAACCACGGCAGCCGCGGCCCTCGCCACCGTCAGGGGGATCTCCGCCATACGGAAGGACCATGGTCGCGTGAAATCTCTTCAGAGTTACCACGCGGATATAGGTTGATCAGGATCTGATTATTTTGAATGTTTGAGGGGAAAGGCCAGACCATGAGATTCATAGAGGAAAATTGCGGTATCTTTGGCATATATTCAAAAACACAGTGCGTGAATGACATTTACCAGGGGCTGGATTTTCTGCAGCACAGGGGGCAGGAATACTGCGGCATTTCCACCTTTGATGAGGGGATCAACCACATAACCCATCATGGCAGAGTCACCAATAGATTCACATCTGAAGAGCTGACGAGTCTGGAGGGAAAGTGGGGCATAGGTCATGTAAGCCTGCGGGATCGCCAGCCCATGAAGTGGCTGACCAGGACCGGGGAGATTTCGATCGCCTTCAGCGGCAACGTAGTCAACGCCCACGCGCTCCTGGAAGACATGATGAATCGGGGCAAATCTTTCTACAAGGGTTACGACATAGAGATTATTTCCAAGATCATCATAGAGGAAGGTGAAGGCAGTATAGTAAGCGGCATATCCGCGCTCTCAGAAAAAATCAAGGGATCCTACTCGCTGGTGGTTCTGACTGAAGAGGGCATTTATGCCTCCAGAGATATCTATGGATTCCGGCCGCTTATTCTCGGAGGAAATTCTGGGAGTTACGCTGTGAGCTCGGAATCAAGGGCCTTGCAGAATATGGATATGGAAATATTCCGGGATGTTGCGCCCGGAGAGATCGTCCTCATCAACGACAAGGGATTCCAGACCGTAAAGCAGCTCGATTCTCCGCGCAGGGCGCACTGCGCCTTTGAATGGGCATACACCGCGAGCATCGATTCCATAATAGACGGCGTTTACGTGCAGGAAGCGCGAAACAACCTCGGGGAAAGTCTGGCACAGAGAGATATCGACGAAGGAAACGTGGTTGCGGACATTGTCGCGCCGGTCCCCATGTCGGGCGTCGGACACGCGCTCGGATATCACAAACGCTCGGGAATTAACTACCAGGATGTGTTTCTCTATAACCGGTATGCCGACCGCAGCTATACCCAGATTACCCAGGTTGCCCGCGAAAAGATGGCCAAACGCAAACTGTCTGTTCTTCCCTATGTTAAAGGCAAAAAGGTTATTCTCTGCGATGATTCCATAGTGCGGGGGACACAGATCCTCAACAAGGTGAAAGATCTCAAAAAGGCGGGGGCGAAAGAGATCCATGTGCGAATTGCCTGCCCACCCCTCATGTATCCCTGCAAATTCGGAATTTCTACCCGTTCTGAAGGGGAATTGCTGGCGCGAAAATACTTTGAGACGGGCGACATCACATCCATCCAACAACTGAGGGATCTGGAGGCATGGATTGCCCACACGATAGGCGCGGACTCCGTCGCGTTCAATACCATGGATGCCTTTGTGAAATCCCTGTTAATTCCCAGAGGAAATTTGTGCCTGCAGTGCTTCGACGGAATCTCGCCCTGCAGACCGTAGGACAGAGATCAGGAGTTGAATCAAATCCGTCAATTAAATGAAAGGTATATCATGGAAAGGGGATCTGCATAATCGTCGACCAGTCTTAATCCCCAGTGCAGGTGAGGCCCGGTAGATCTCCCGGTCGAGCCCGTGTAACCAATGCTCTCCCCTTTATCAATGAAGTCTCCCTTCCTGACAATCACCTTCGACATATGACAATAGATGGAAAAAAGGCCAAGCCCGTGGTTTACTATAACGGTATTCCCGGAAAAATAAAGGTCCCGAACCAGGGCAACTTCCCCCGAATTTGAGGCCATGACAGGGGCGCCCCTGGGCGAACGTATATCTATTCCCCGGTGACGCGACACAAAGTTGTCATTAAATACCCTTTTTTCACCAAATGTTCCTGTTATCTTCCCCTTCAGCGGCAGGATAAACCTGCCGCCACCCAGCCAATTGGGTGTAAATATGCTATATATACGGCCAAGAAGTTCTTTCTCGTTCTTTATCCTTCTTATATCCGCTGAGGTAAAGCTGGTAAACCGCCTGGCAACTCGTATCCTTTTTGAGGGAAATGCCCCCTGGGATATTGCAAGTTTGAAAGGAATATCTTTGGGGGTGCCACGAGAAGGTTTCAGACGAACGACAACATCATATGTCCCCGGCTCCATGTCGAGCCCGAACACTATCAGGGTAAAATGCTTCCGCTTCGTATCGTCTGAGGTAAAAGTGTACTCTTTACCGTCAAAGGACAATACGGCAGAGGCCGGCACGGGTGATTGCAGGGATATCTTTACAATCTCTCCCTGAGAAAGTCTGCGATACTCCGAGCTTATTGTTACTTCTCCTTCATCTGTCGGACTGATCATCGTGGCGGCGTTCAGATACCCGGGACATAGAGTCATCAGCATCAAACAGATAATCAGAAACCTCGCGCTTGTCTTCATTCGTAGCACCTTACACCAGAAATGCATAAATTTGAAGCTCCCCGCAACAAAAATATGGACAATCCCTGAAACATCTATTAGCATACCCAAAGCTTACAATCAGTCCTCAGGGGGTGATCATACCGGCCTTGAACATTTCCGGTTTAATGTTGAGAAAAGATGTGGTAAAAACCGTCTCGGAGGAGAAAAGATAAGCCGCAGAGAAAATCTGGGAATAATACAAAGAATTGAAAGGGTATAGTTATGAAGAGAGTTAAATGGCTTGTGATTCTGATGATTGGCGCTTTGATGTTGTCGGGTTGCGCTCCCCTTATGGTAGGCGGCGCGGCGGTCGGCGGGGGATCGGGGGCGTACTTTTACATAAACGGGGAATTAAAAACTGATTACCATCACTCATTTGACAAGGCATGGAGCGCCTGTGAAAAGACCGTGGCCCATATGAATGCAACGGATGTGTTCCCTGAGAAAGAGATAAGCAAGGGGACCATACAGGCCATTATAGATGGCGAAAAAGTCCGTTTCGTCGTAGAATATAAGGCAAAGAATCTGACCACGGTATCCATCAGGGTCGGTATTATTGGAAACAAATCCGCGTCACAACGCCTGCATGACAAGGTGTCCAATTATCTGTTGAAGTAAATAACCAGAACTCCGCCCGGGCTGGGAGACATCTTTTTTACTATATGCCTCTCTGGGTCCGGGCATTTTTATGGCAACCGTCAATGTTAAAAAAACTGCTTTTAGGAATTGTTATAGGCGCTTTTTTTGTGTATCTCTCATTCAAGGGGGTCGACCTGGGGGGTATAGCCGCCGGGCTGGAAAGCGCAAAACTTCCTTTTATCATTCCTGCCCTGTGTCTTCTGGTTCTCATGCAGATGCTCAGATCATACAGATGGGGAATTATCTTAAAACCCATCATGGAGATTGATCAGTTTTCACTGTTCTCGGTAACCAGTGTTGGTTTTCTGGCCATGGTGACCATCCCTGCAAGAATCGGTGAGTTTGCAAGACCCTATCTCATCAGCACGAAAACAGGCATCAGCATGTCTTCAGCGGTGGGAACCGTCCTGGTAGAGCGTGTCTTTGACGGCCTGACTGTGTTGACGGCGTTCTTCATCGTTGTCCTGTTCACACCCCTGCCACCATGGCTGATCAGAAGCAGCCTCATTTTTCTCTTTGTGGTATTAGCCTTCCTCGGTCTCATGGTTTTTCTCATTTTCAAAAAAGAGGCTTCCCTGAAAATCCTTTCTCCTATCTTAAAAATATTCCCGGAGGGCTGGCATCTCAAATTGATGGAACTTATAGATAGTCTTATCGACGGGTTCAAAATCATTCCCCATCGGCGATCCATGTGCTACCTGGCATTTTTGTCCATAGTGATATGGGCGATCAACGCGGTGACCATGTACGTCCTCTTTTTCGCGTTTGATCTTGATCTCCCGCTGTCGGCGGCCTTTGCCCTTATGGTCATAATCATTCTTGGCATCGCCATACCAACCGCACCGGGATTCATCGGAAACTGGCATTTTTTCTGTGTGCTGGGACTTGGGCTGTTTGGCATCCACAAGACCGACGCGCTTGTCTACGCCATAGTGCTCCATTTCCTGAGCATCGGCATTGTTGTGGTACTGGGGCTGGCTTTTCTGCCCTTCAATAAGTTTTCTCTGTCCGATATAAGACGCAGATTCTCCATGAACAGGCAGACTTGATCGTGAGAGGATACAATTTTCTCGGAAAACAGTTGTTTCCGTACGCTATTTTTCTTTCATTTCATCGAGTCCGTAGACCTTGATTTTTTTGTGCAGATTGCTTCTTTCCAGGCCTATGGATTTCGCCGTTTTTTTCACGTTCCAGTTGTTTTCCGTGAGTCTTCTTACGATATAGTTCTTTTCAAACACCTCTTTTGCTTCCTTGAAAGAATATGAACTTTCAGAGAGATCAGAGCTCTGGAATTTATGATTTTCCTTCGACAGGGGGGGTATATCATCAGCGGTAATGATGTCCGACGGCGATGTAATTACCAGTCGTTCCATGATATTCTTCAATTCTCTTACATTACCGGGCCAGGTATGCTCCATAAGCGCTTCGAGCGCATCATCGTCAATATGTTTCTCCGTCTTTGACTCCTCCAGCGAAAATTCCCTGATGAAACAACTCGCAAGGAGGGGAACATCTTCTATCCTGTCTCTGAGAGGGGGAATTTCCAGTGGTATTACATTTAATCTGTAATACAGATCCTGTCTGAATTTTCCCTTCTCCATTTCATATTCGAGGTCCTTATTGGTTGCAGCCAGCACACGCACATCGGTATCAATAATCCTTGTTCCGCCCACTCTTTCAAATTTTTTCTCCTGCAGGATCCTTAGGATTTTTGCCTGGGCCTTCAGGCTCATGTCCGCGACTTCGTCTAAAAAAATGGTCCCCTTGTTCGCGAGATCGAATTTTCCTCTTTTCTTCTCTGTGGCCCCGGTAAACGCCCCCTTCTCATGCCCGAACAGCTCACTCTCTATCAGTTCCTCAGGTATGGCCGCGCAGTTTACCTCTATAAAAGGCTTGCTGGAGCGACGGCTCTGTCTGTGTATCGATCTGGCAACAAGTTCCTTCCCCGTTCCGTTTTCACCCATGATCAGGATCCATGCGTTGGTCGGAGAAATAATTTGTATCATTTCTTTTAATTCAATGATCTTTTTGCTGTTTCCGTCAATTCCGTAGCCATATCCGTCTTTCAACAGTCTGTTTTCCTCTTCCAGGCGTATAATGTCCAGCGCGTGATCTACAACAAGGATAATCTTGTCAAGAGACAGTGGTTTCTCTATAAAATCAAAGGCTCCGAGTTTCGTCGTCGCTACCGCAGACTCAACTGTTCCATGTCCGGATATCATTATAACCTGCATTTGAGGATATTTTGATTTGATGCGTTTCAGGGTTTCAACGCCATCAATTCCCGGAAGCCATATATCGAGAAGGACAAGGCTGGGAAGCTCTTCGTCTATGATGTCAAGGCACTCTTCCCCGCTCTGCGCGGTCAGCACCTCGTACCCTTCATCCGAAAGTATCCCCTTCAATGACAGGCAGATACTCTCTTCATCATCTACAACCAGTATCGTCTCATTCACAATCCAATCCTATATTACGGGCAGTTCGATGGACACGATTGTCCCCCCCTGTACGTTGTCCTTCACGTTCACAAAACCATTATGATCAGATATTATGGAACTCACTATTACAAGGCCAAGGCCTGTTCCCGCCTTTTTGGTGGAAAAATAGGGTTCAAACAGTTTCATCTTATCCTCCGGCGTAATGCCAGGACCGTTGTCTCCGATATCAATCCTGACCTTGTTATGTTTCTTATCATAACAGGTGCTGATTTCAACCTTTCCATTATGGTCCACCGCGGAGACAGCCGCAACAGCGTTATCCAGGAGGTTGACCATCACCCTTTTTATCTGCTCCGCATCAATATTCAACACAGGCACGCCGGCATCTTTCCGGAAATTAAAGGATATTTCCTTGTGGGCATCCTGGAAAAGGATTACGGAATCTCCAATAACCACATTGAGATCATTCGGGGAGGGATTCGTCACAGGCAACCTCGCGAAACGCGAGAATTCATTGACCAGATTTTTCAAGACTTCCACCTGACTTATTATGGTCCTTGTACATTCGTGAAATACAGAATCCGTTTCTCCCTCGATCTTATCCCCATATTTCCGTTGCAACCTCTCGGCACTCAGTTTAACTGGAGTCAGAGGATTTTTTATCTCATGCGCTATTCTCTTGGCAGCTTCCCTCCACGCAGCAATACGTTCAGTCTTCTGAAGCTGGGTAAGATCTTCAAATACGGCCACTACACCCATATAGTTGTTATCGTCGCCTCTAAGGATTGTTGCCGATACCAGTATTGTCATCACGCTATCCTTGACTATCAGCTGAATCTGCCTCTCCACAAAACCACCATCGTTTGTGTTCAACTCCTCACGAAACCCTCTTACCATCTCTATATGTTCCGGGTTCAAAACATCTTCATACTTCTTGCCTGAAATCTCCTCTCCTCTTATATCCAGAATCTCTTCCGCAGCGCTGTTTATTGTGCTGATTACATCATTCATGTCTATGGAAATAACGCCGGCCGAAACATTGCGAAGCACAGTCTCCATGTATTTCCCGCGTTGTTCAAGATCAATATTTGCCTGCCCCAGTTCCAGACTGTTTGCCTTGAGATCCTTTGTCATCTGATTAAAGGACTCCGCCAGCACCCCTATCTCATCTTCCGCCAGAACATCTATGTGGTAATCGAGGTTGCCGTGGGCCACCTCATGAGTTGCTTCCGCAAGATCCTGTATGGGAACCGTTATCCCCTTCGCCAGAAAGAGACCAAACCACATTGAGGAAAAGATGATCAGGAGGGTTACGATGAAGAGCGTAATAATGTAACTGATCTTTATCGGATTTTTTAACAGCCTGAGCTGTTCGTACTCTTCAGAAGTCCTGGAGATGATGGACATTTTTTCCCTCAAGCTCTTGTCTATATAATAGCTGACGGCTATGATCCCCAAGACCTCTTTAGGGCTGAAGTTGGAATAGAGCGGAGCTATCCCGCTTATTATGTCTCCCCCACCAACAGACCGCACTATTGAAAGGCCTTTTCCCATAAAGGCATCTTCCAGAACTTTGGGGGAAAATTTAGGGGGCAGAATATCAGGATTGTCGGGGTCCTTGAGAAACAGCGCCTCATCCCTGTTATCAAAGCGTACGGTTATGGAACCAAGATTAAAATTCTTCTGCCTCTGCGTCAAAAGCGCCTTCAGATAATCTGTCTGCTCTTTTTCATACAACTTGTTGTCGGTTATTTCGGACCCGATCTGTTGCGCGTAGTACTTCGCATTATCGGAAAACTGCTGGTAGTAATCCTGGGCAACTTCAAGAGATAGATTGAACGCCCTGCCCATCTTTGTGTCAAACCAGCTGTCTACACTGTATGAGAGAAATTGAATGGAAACCAGGAAAAGAGTGGCTGTGGGTATAAGAGAAAGGATCATAAAGGCTACGACAAGCTTTGTCCTGAGTTTTGATCCCAGGACCCCCCTTCTCCGTTCAAATATGAGCTTGGTCAGATTTCTTGCGATAAGGAAAATAAGGAGAATGATAAGGATAAGGTTGATATTAATCAGGCCGAAAATCAGTACCTCACTGGATATCGGCAGAAGGACCTCTATGCTGGAAAGGTGACTTTCTATATAGGTGAGAACAATAATTATAGCTATGACAACTACTATTGCGATACGTTCCCTGCGGCGTTTCTTTGATTCATCGGTATTCATATATGTACCACTCTGTCAGACATCATCCTTACGTGAACGACAGCACGAAACGGTGCCATTCATGGCACACTCCTAATAAACAAAGTCCTGCCTTAACCAGTCCGTTTCGAAATCCCACAGGGAAACGAAGAAGAAGACATATTCCAGATGCAGCGGCAAGCGAACCTCTTCAAGTTTTGCCTTCACTCTCAGATAGTATCTGCCACCCTTCGTCATCTGTTTTAAAGGTGTGAAAACAGCACCGTTCAGCTCCGACATTGCTGTCTTCGCCCTTGAAAATTCTTTAAACTGCTCCGGGCTCTTTCCATCTCCGGCAAATGCAACATACAGGATCTTTTTTACATTGTCGTATTTGATAGTGTGTTTTACTTCAAGAAAAGATTCCTTTTTATCAAACCAATAACGACGCTCCCGATATAATTCCAGGACAAACGTAAAGGTGGTCGGAATTCCGGCGAGTATCGCCTCTTCTATTTTTTCTGTAAAGCAATTTTCCACCTTGAGATAAACGAGTAGATTATCAGACGTGTTGGTTATAAGCAGGTCCGTCACTTTTGCTTTTGCCGCCAGGGATTCTGTCGGCAAAAGAAAAAGGCATAATACCAATATTAGAAGTTTGTAACTGCGCATGTAATTGATCTCCGGCCTGTCAAGCCTGACAGTCTTGCAAAAAGGCAAGCCTTAGAGCCTTAGTGCCGAAACATACTAAGAAAAGGTAGCTTAAAAAGCAAGGCTTATTTGGAGGGGGTTATTTGAAGGGTAGCCGGCTAATTTCCGGCAAGAGACAAGCTGTCATCCGGCGAAT
>JAFDAS010000207.1 GCA_019313695.1 Deltaproteobacteria bacterium | reverse complement strand
CAGTAATGTCCGGTTAGGAACTTGCATAAACGGTTAAAAATCTTGGTCATTAGTAGTTCTTTGGTTTTGGTGAAAAAAATATGCATTCTGGTGAAGATTTTACTTGACAAATCAGTCATTTAGGGAGCCGATTTTCCGTAACTAGTTAATATTACGGAGGATTAGCCAATGCCCTGCACGTGGATGCCCAAGAAACCCTGGAAAAAACACAAGACCCACGACAACCTTATGAAGCCTGTTAATGACATATTGCCCGACATCACGCCCCTGCTCTCGGGATGCAACCGACCTCTGAAAATGTCTTTTGAGGATCAGTTGAATATCCTGGTGTATTTTCATCTTGAAGAACACCATTCCGGGCGTCACCTACTGCAAGTTCTCAAGGAAGAGCATTTTGCCAGGCGGTACATTGCTCCCAAGGACGGTATTGAAAAGAGCAGCTTCTTCGAGGATATTGGTTCCCGGGGACTGGAACAGATGGTGGAAATGTTCGGGAAGCTCTATCTAAAGGCTACCAGACATTTACCCAGGGGATATGCCGAGTTGGGAGATCTGGTTTTGATCGACGGTTCCCTGATTAATGCTGTTTTGTCCATGTACTGGGCCGATTACCGTAAGGGCTCAAAGAAGGCCAAGGTTCACGTCGGGTTCGATCTTAACCGAGGCATTCCCAAGAAGATATTCCTCACCAACGGCAAAGAAGCGGAACGTCCCTTCGTAGAAAGGATTCTGGCGCCGGGGGAAACGGGCGTCATGGATCGCGGCTACCAAAGCCATAAACTCTTTGACACCTGGCAAGCGGACGGAAAGCATTTTATCTGCCGGATTAAAACCTCCACGGAAAAGACTATTGTCAGAACGAATGACATTCAACCCGGCAGCATTGTCTTTTATGACACCGTCGTTCTTCTGGGGACCAAGGGTATCAATCGTACGGAAAAGGAAGTCCGCCTGGTCGGCTATCGGGTGGCCGGTGTTGATTACTGGGTCGCCACCGATCGCCATGACCTCACTGCCGAACAGATTGCCCTAGCCTATAAGCTCCGATGGAACATCGAGATTTTCTTCGGCTGGTGGAAACGCCATCTGAAGGTCTATCACCTGATTTCAAGGAGCCAATATGGTCTGATGGTCCAGATTCTGGCCGGACTGATCACATATATCCTCTTGGCCATCTACTGCCATGACCAGCATCACGAAAAGGTTTCCGTCAGACGTCTCCGGAAAATCTCCATCAATATCCGCAACGAGATGAACTTCGAGGATATTGTCAATGAAACCGGCGTCTGGATTTATCAACCGCCAAACAAGGATCAGTCATATGCAAGTTCCTAACCGGACATCGCTGATATTACCTACTCTAATCTGATACTCTGGATATATATTAAAGGGCGCTGTTTGAATGCATAAGTAATACAGATTGCAGGAAACCTCCCGTCGGTTCACAATGCTTCAATGAAGCTGCTGAGTCGAGATGAGCTCGCCCAGAAATAAAACACAAGGAGGTTTCCATGGAACGATATTACTATATTGGATTGGACATTCACAAGAAGATAATAGCGTATTGTGTGAAGGCCATTGACGGATCTCTAATTGATCAGGGGAAGATAGGAGCAGACAGGGAGTCACTGGAGAAATGGGTGAAGGGACTTCCTGGACCCTGGATAGGTGCAATGGAGGCAACTATGTTCACCGGATGGGTATATGACTTTCTGAACCCGCATGCGATTGCCCTGAAGGTAGCTCATCCTGCGATGCTCAAGGCCATAACAGCCGCCAAGAAGAAAAACGATCGAGCCGATGCCGAGAAGATAGCCGATCTACTGCGGGTGAATCTTCTTCCTGAATGCCACATGCTTTCAGAAGAGATTCGACAGCTGCGGCGAATATTGCGATATCGCAACCACATTGTTCGAACGGCAGTGAAGATGCAAAACAAAATGTCGGGCCTGCTCATGGAAATCGGCGTCACCTACAGTAAAAGACGCTTGCACGGCAAGAAATACTTTCGTGAACTTCTGGAACGAGTCGATGAGATTCCCCCTTCTGTTAAGGAACTTCTGCAACTGAGCCGTTCAAGTTATGAGATGTTCCGCTCTTTTCAGCAGCAACTTGTTGCAACACTTCGCACCGATAGCCTGATCAGAGAGCGGGTGCGCCGTCTCATGACCATTCCCGGTGTAGGAGAGATAACGGCACTGACCTGGGCAGTGGAGATCGGCGATCCCGAACGGTTTACATCTATTCGGAAGGCTGTCAGTTACTGTGGTCTGTGCAGCGCTCAAAAGGAATCGGCGGGCAAGGAACAGCGAGGCCCCATCTCCAAGAAGCGGAACAAACACCTGCAAACCATGCTCATTGAGGCAGCAAAGCTTGCGCCGCGCTGGAATGAGCAACTTGCCTGTGTACATGAGCAGG
This sequence comes from Deltaproteobacteria bacterium, assembly GCA_019313695.1. GTDB lineage: Bacteria > Desulfobacterota > Syntrophia > Syntrophales > UBA2210 > UBA2210. The sequence goes on along the minus strand of JAFDAS010000207.1, from coordinate 325 downwards.
AATTGAAGAAGGGGAACCGGAACAGGGCAACGCTAGCCGTTGCGAGAAAGCTGGTGGCGTACATGCTGGCCGTTGATAGGAAAGCGGTAGATTTCACGCTTTCTTCTGAAATACGGGCAGCCTGAAACAAAGGCTGTATGAACATATACATCTGCCGAGATGAAGATCTTCCCGCCGGGCCTCGCCATATTAGGGACTGTGCATGCGATACAGGCAATGCAACGATGGCGCTGTTTCGAGGCCGGGGGGTTGACCCAAACTCAATCTTCTGCAGAGGTCATTAAGGATATGGTGTACCGTGAACCTATCTGACCTTTATACAGCA
>JAFDAS010000206.1 GCA_019313695.1 Deltaproteobacteria bacterium | reverse complement strand
TCTTCTACTCGAAGTACTGAACCCTATATCCACCCTTCTGCCGACAGAATCCGAAAGGCTATGGAAAAACTGCCCGGTGTTATATTTGTCAAAGAACTATTGCGAAAAGGAGAACTGAATTTGCGCTTTCAAAAACCGTTCAGACCTAAAAGAGAATAGTACTTCATTTATTTCATTTACTTCTATTTGTTCTCTTATTAACCGTTTCCTATAACGGCACAGGAAAAGTGTTTGTAAATTATCGTTTACTATCATTACTTATAAATATTTTTCTTGAAATGTTCGAAGTATTAATGTAGTCTGTTAAAAATTAACTTCTTCTCGTCATGTTTTTTCAAAAAAACGCCATGCTAATTGCGCCTAACTTTGCAACTCACTGCGGGGTTCGCCGAGCTGAGGGGCTGGGCAACGATAACCGAAAAACTATGATAAAGGTAAAAACTACCGGCTAAATACTGCCTTTCAAAAAGCGGCACAGCTTTGCCCAGTCCATCTCCAGCGCCTGGTTATGAAATTTCCTTTATTTTCTATTTTTCGGGGCAGTATAAGTTGAAAAACATGACACTCATTTTGATTACCCGTGTCTCATCATCTATGGCCCGCATTTTATATAGCCATTCATTGGCATCTTTCTGCTCGACTTTGGATATGAAATTAGGATGAGCCACAACTGTGCTATCAACCAACTCTAATATTTGACTGAAATTTTTGTTGTTTTTGTTAAATACGATTAAAGATGTTTTGCAGTCACGCCAGGTTAAATAGCTCAGTAGTTGATCTATTGCTTCTGAGAAACTTTTTTGGCCACGCCAGATTTTACACTCTGCAATAAATGCAGAACGACCTTCATCTGAAATTAAAATATCTGTCTTTCCTGATTTATTAAAAGTTTCTCCCTTTGCTTCACCTTCATAGATCGCGTTAAGTTGTGACAAAATGATATCCCTGAGCTCTTCCTCGTTATGTATACGAAATGTTTTTGGGGTTTTTTCAAAGCTGATTCCACTATGCCGGATTAATTTAAGGATATTATCGTAATCAGTATCTGTTATTCCTGGTTCTGCCTTATATCCTTCTTTAGGAGGGGGAGGTAGCGGCTTGGTGATTTTTTTATTTACTTTTATTGGATCGAAGCTTGGAGAACCACTTTTAGGTTTTAATGGAATTCCAAGAATGTCAGTAATGGAGTTTTGTTTTTTTAGTTTCTCCCTTCTGAAATCTACTGCTCTTTTTACTAGACCCTGTAAAGATTGATTATAAGCATCTACCTGGGATTTTGACCAACCTACATATTCCTTAATTATTTTAAGGTTTCTGTCCAAATTAGTTTTAATTTGACTTGGATCAGCGTCATACGGTTGACGAAATGTCATAACTATTTTGCCAATGCCATCTCTGCCTTGTCTGATCTCACCAGTTGGGAATACTGAACTCCATGTGCTCGTCTTGGCTCGCAACAAATTATGATCACCCGAAAATGGAATTTCGACGGATATTTCATGGCCGGGGATATAAAAAGGTTGACTCGTATCTCTGATAATCCTGAGTGGATCGCCAGAAACATCTACTTTGCACTCAGAAGGCTCCGAAGCGGTTATCCTGTCTTCGTAAATAATTAGAGGTTCAATTGTATTCTGAGACACTAAATATTCAATTACATCATCGTATGGACTGTTGAGAAATTGATCTTTAGGAATACTATCAACTTGTTCCTGAATTCCTGCTTGTTTTGCTCTTAAAGAATCAGACAAATCGAAATCAGCGAAAAGATAGTTTCGTTCTCTGCGTCTCATTTATTATTCCTTCATAATGCATGTTTCGCGCGGTTAAGATAAAAATCCTTTAAATAACAATAGTTACGATGTATTAAAGGATCGCCGTCATGGGGTACCCGGAAGGAGCCCGTAGGGCGACTGGAGGGTACCCCATGACGGCGGCTGTCGACAATTTGTATTTTTAACTAATTGATATATTAATATATATTGATATCCGATCTGCGGTCAGCAGCAATTACCGGATAATTACAGCACGAAAAGGAGGTTCTTTCTTATGATATATTCACTTGTTAATGATTGCATTATCAGCGAAAAAGAGCGGGGGCTGAGTGAAGCCACGATCAAGGAACTCAAAAGATACTTACACGAATTTGCAGAATATTTCCAGAAAAAACTTACAGACATAGAGAGTTTAACATCTGATTTCCTGAGACAATATATTGAACGTAGAGGCAAAGGCCAGGGGCCGGATCTTGTAAAAGCGGTTGTATGGAGCCTTAGAAAGTTCGGGGCTTTCCTGGTATTAACCAATATTCTGTCTGATAATCCGGCTAAACCGCTCAGACATCCTAAAATACATCCAAGAAACAAACTGCCAAAATATCTTAAAAAAGATCAGCTGAGAACACTTTTGAAAAGTGCTGCTGAAAATATGAACAGAATAGATTTTGCGATATTAAGCCTTATATGCAGCACCGGGATGAGGCCTTTTGCTTTGGCAAAACTACGACGGAGACACTTCATAGAATCAGAATGTGTTTTAATTGAGCATATGAAGGGCGGCGGAACAAAAAAAACCCCATTAAACGCATCAGTAACCGCCTTGATCTATGATTACCTCGCTGATCGTGATGATGATTTACCTGCGCTTTTTCTAAGCAATCGAAAACGGCCTGTAAGTATAAGTTACATTCAAAGAATGGTTAAAGAAGCGGGAGAAAAAGCAGGCCTGGTAAATTCTCTTAACTGTAATCAACTGAGACATAC
>JAFDAS010000048.1 GCA_019313695.1 Deltaproteobacteria bacterium | reverse complement strand
AAACAGCCGGACTGACAGATCTTCCATATAGTCGTGGAAGTCGATCTGGGACAGATCCTTAGAGAGATAGAGCTTCTCATGGACAAGCGCCATCGACCTGATTCGGTCTTCGCAGTTTTTGATCAGTGAAAGGGCTCTTTCATCCTCTATATCTTTGGACTGGAGGGAGAGGAGGCTTGAGATTATCTGCATATTGTTCTTGACTCTGTGATGGATCTCGGAAAGGAGGGTCTCTTTCTCCCGGAGGGAGCGCTTGATTTCCTCTTCGGCCTTTTTGCGGTCGGTGATGTCCATCAGTGAGGCAACGCTCCTTTTGGTTCCGGGGATCATGCCTACCATAAGGAATATATTTTTGATATTTCCCTGCTTATCAACAAAGCGAAATTCGTATTCTGTCGGTGGTTGTTCTCCATTCATTCTTCTCTGTGCGTGAATTTTTCTCATCCTTTTCAGGTCTTCGCCGACAACAAACTCCGTCCATTTCTTCCTGCTTTCTATTTTTTCTACTGAGTATCCGCTGAGTTTTTCAAATATCACGTTTGCCATGGAGATGGTGGAATCTTCTTCAAGGATCACAGTTGCTGTCCCTGTGTTCTCAAATACACTGCGGTATTTCGCATCGCTCTTCCGCAACGCCTCCACCGCCAGTTCGCGCTCTGCTTCCGTCTCTATTCCACGGAGCGCGAAGGCAATATCCCCCGCGACCTCTTCAAACAGGGCCTGCTCTTCTTCATTCAGGACGAAATTTTCGGGGTTGTAAGCGGACAGGAGTCCGTAAATTTTACCCCTGTACTCCAGCCGTATGATCATCGCCGCTTCGCCATAATGTATATCGGCAAAGGGACAGTCCGTGCAGGTGGATGCCGGATCCTTTATTACCACGACGCCTGTCTGCGAAAGGGCCTTCCTGCCGCAGTGGGTGAACTCGCCTCCCTTCAACATTTCAACCATGGGCAGAAAACCCTCACCCACTCCGGCCTCTGCGGACATTACATATCTGCCGGCATCATCCAGAATGACACACCAGGTGCCGGAATAGCCGCGGGTTTCGGTCAGATTGTCACAGGCGCGCTGAATCAGACGCTCTCTGTCCTTTTCCGTAATGATGAGCTGATTGACGTTTCGTATGGCTCTCAGCACGAGGTTTAGATGCCCCATTTTCTCCTCCGCCTGTTTGCGCCTGGTAATTTCTGTCTCTAACTGAATCATCTTTTGCTCCAGCTTGGCAACAATCCGCTTGTTGTATTCGGTGAGGTAGAGAGATGACTCAAGAGGGACAATCTTATCGGGAGCTAAAGGCTGAGACCTGGCTTTTTCAAGTTCCTCTGACAGTATCTTGATAAAGATATCGGGTTCGGCAGGCTTGCGGACAAAAGTGTTAGCCCCCAGGCTCAGGGCAAACTTTTCATCCGCGTCTGAAGTGTAGGTAGCGGTGTAAAAGATGAAAGGTACATTCTTGAGCTGTTTCTTTTGCTTGCATTCGTGGCATAGCTGAAAACCATCCATTACCGGCATCATGATATCAGAGACGATTATATCCGGGGGCTGTGCCAGTGCCTGCTCCAGTGCCTCAGCACCGTTGGCTACAGCGGTTACCTCATGACCATGGCCCTGTAACAGCTTTTCCAGCAGATACCGGCTCTCTTTGTTGTCTTCGGCTATTAATACCTTCATAGTGTTTACCTCTATTTAAAATTTGAAATCTTTTTCCGTAAAAAGACTCAAGCAAGCGTCTGCCACCTCGGGGTCATAGAGAATGCCGTTGTTCTGCGATATTTCCTCTAATGCTTTGTCTATACCGAGAGCCGGGCGGTAAGGCCGATGAGAGGACATGGCCTCAACCACATCGGCTACAGCCATGATCCTTGCTTCCAGAAGAATCGCTTTTCCTTTAAGTCCTTGAGGATATCCGGAACCATTCATCCTTTCATGGTGTTGAAGCACAATCCGGGCAATCGGCCACGGAAACTCTATCTCTTTCAATATGTCGTAACCTATTTGTGGATGAGTTTGAATTATTTTGAATTCGAATTCGCTTAACTGTCCGGGCTTGCTGAGGATTTCAGCCGGCACATTTATCTTGCCGATATCATGTATAAGCGCGGACATATGGATTTCTCTGATCTGCTCCTCTGAAAGGTTCATCTCTTCGGCGATGGCGCGGGCAAGCTCGGCTACCCGCTGTTGATGACCGGCGGTATAAGGATCTCTCCATTCTGTCGCCGCTGCCAGCGCGTTGATTGTTCCCTCCAGGGTTACTTGTAGTTTTTCGTAACTTTGTTCAAGTTCCTGCTTCGCCTGCCTGCGGTCTCCTTCCAGTTTCAGTTTATAGATGCCGGTTACCAGACTGTCAGATATTCCATTTATGAGTATTTTCTTCTTACCGTTGACGGAAAGATCTGATCCGGATGATACGGCAAGCAGCATGGAGGGTATGTCCGCATGTCTGCTGCGGATCACCAGGGTCTCTCCGTCGGGATGCTCGTCTTTGAAGAGACAGGCAGCACAATCTTTTCGTCTGTCCATAACCAGGGAACCACTGCCCGCTTTCATGGCCTTTTTTACGCATGGAACAAAATTGCCGGCCATCATCTCCTTTCGAAAACGGGAGGATTCTTTTCCAAAGCCGGAGACGGCAAGTTTGTCAAACCCTTCGCCCTCTTCTTTCATGGTACCGAACCACGCGGCGGCATAAGTCGACTCTCCGGTCAGCCTGTCGCAGGTTTTCTGCAGAAGGGCGGGCAGGTCATTTTCCTTTATGATCATACGGTTGACATCCAGGATGGTCGCAAGGATGGTATTAAGGTGTTTGGCATCTTTTTCCGATCTTTCCAGATCAAGCATCTTTTTTTCAAGTTTCCGCACGAGGCGTTCATTGTACAGCTTCATGTACACCTTTTCTTCAAGGGGTTTTTTGACCGGTTTGCCCCCCTCCTTTTTCTGTTTGCCAACTGCGTCCTCGATAATCCTGACAAGTTCGCCCGGCTCTATGGGTTTTAAAATGTACGCGGCCGCGCCCAAATCCAGGGCGAGCTTCTTTGATTCCTTGTCAGAGTATGTGGCGCTGTAGAATATGACAGGTATCCCCTTCAGCTTTTTGTCTTTTTTCACGTTTCTGCAAAGCTGAAAACCGTCCATCACCGGCATAAGGACGTCTGAAATAATCACGTCCGGCATCTCTTTTTGCGCCATTTCAAGCGCTTCGACGCCGTTTCCGGCCGTTTTCACGGTGTAGCCGTGCCATTCCAGCGTTTTCAGCAGGAGGTACCTGTTTTCCTGTATATCATCCACTATCAGGATTTTGATTTTTTCCGCCATATCTCCTCAACCTCCTCTATTATTTTATAGGGATCTATGGGCTTTTCTATATAGCCGGTGAACCCCTCTTTGAGATATTTGTCCCGGTCTCCCGCCATGGCATAAGAAGTAATGGCGATTATGGGAACCTTGCCACCACTTTTGGACGCCCTTATCCTTTTGGTTGCTTCCATACCGTCTATGCCCGGAAGCTTTATATCCATCAGGATGAGGTCCGGTTTCTTCTCTATTGCAAGTTGTACCCCTTTCTCTCCGGTTTCCGCTTTGATGGTTTCATAGCCATGTTTGTTCAGCAGTTTCACCAAAAGTCTCATATTGTTTTTGTTGTCCTCTACCACCAATACTCTCTTCATATTACGCCTCCTTATTTAAAGGTATCGACAGTGTAAAGATGCTTCCCCTGCCATAGCGGCTTTCTACACTGATATCACCATCAAAAACAGTGTCCATGATTTTTTTTGTGAGATAAAGCCCAAGACCTGTACCCGGGGTTGTTTCCATCAGCGGCGAATCGAGCCGGACAAAGGAAGTGAAGAGTTTCGGTATATCCTCATTTTTTATGCCGATACCCGTATCCCGGACAGATATCTCCAAAAATCCAGCTTTTTTCACGGCTTTCAGCTCTATGCTCCCCTTTTCAGTGAATTTCACCGCGTTACTCATCAGGTTCAACACACATTGAAAAAGTCTTCTCCTGTCGCTTACAATAGAAAGACCCTGCGGGAAGTCCGTCTTAATCTCAATCCCTTTCTTCTCTGCGCCACTTGAGATCATCGTTACAGCTTCTTTGAGAATCTCTTCGAGTTTCAGCTCCTCGAAGTGAATATCTAATTTTTCCGACTCGATCTTGGAAATATCGATAACGTCATTGATAAGATTGAGCAGGTGTTTTGACGAATCATAAACAATATGCAGATCTTTCCTGGCCTCCTCATCTATCTTCCCTGAAATGCCCTGCAGTATTAAACCAGTAAAACCGATTATAGAATTAAGCGGCGTTCTCAACTCGTGGCTCATACTGGCGATGAACATGGATTTCATGTGGTCCAGTTCCTGGAGTTTGATATTCGCGTCAGACAATTCATTAGTCCGCTTTGCCAATTCGGTTTCAGTCCTCTTCAGATCGGTTATATCCTCTATCACGAGTATCGTGCCGTTTGAGATTACCCGCCCTTTCACTGACATGAATCCCTTGTTTATCTTAACGGTGGCTATGTCAAACGGTTCTCTGCCTTTCTTGATGCAGGTCTCAACAGTCGTTGTCAGCAGGGGTATATCTTTTAGCAATTCCAGTATATTTTCCCCAACCGCACTGTTCACGGACATCTTTTTTCCAAGATGTTCAATGGCAAGCGCGTTGGTCATGATAATCTCGCCCTCCAGATCAAAGGCCATGATGCCATACGGCGCGTTGGCTATAACAGATGTCAGAAATTCCTTCACTTCATAAAGGGCTTTTTCCTGCTCTCGTTCAATGATACCCATAGTTTTTACCTTTTCCTTTTCGCTACAAGAACGGTCGCGTCTCCATATTGGCGGTGATATTTCTCCATGATGTAATTAGCAATGCGCTGTGCGTTTTGGTCTAATGGCAGATCATCCCCGGTAAAGCGAGGGTTTATTCCATCGGAACACATAATAATTATAATATTACGACCGCAGCGGTGTCTTCGCACTTTTAATTCGGGCAGTCTTATATCACCCACAACACCTCTCTGATTCTGGAGATCTATCTTTTGAGGTACACCCATTACACAGCTATAGATATCACCCACTCCGAGGTATCCCAGTGAGCGTGGTTTTAATAACAGGAGACTCATCACGCAATTCCTGACCTTAGAAACATCAAATCTCTTTCTCATTCTTTTATGGCACCTGGTTGCAATTGTGGTCAGGGCCGATTTATAATTCTGTTCAATAATATCTTTCACAAAATTAGCGACTTTGTTTGCAGTAAATCCATTCCCTGCCCCATCAATAACAGCCAAGAGCGCCTTATCCCCTTCAAATTCTTTGATCACCCAGGCATCGCCATTAACGGGATAGCGTTCATCGTTCAAAGAGATTATTCCATATTCAATTTCTTCTTCGGGGATGGGCAGATATTTTTTCATTATGACTGTTGTGCCCTGCCCGGGCCTTGATCTGATTACTAACTCATCCATCGCTCTTTGAGCCGCGTTTAATCCTACGCCAAGGCTGCCGACAACACTTGAACACTTTTCCTCCATCGACTTTTTTATGTTTCTGATACCCTGTCCATTATCCTGTACAATAATTTCCAGACCTTTTCTGTTACGGGGTAATCCTGTGGTCATGGCTCCCTTGCCGGCGAATTTTACCGCGTTCCCCGCGATCTCTGAGACGGCGAGAGCCACTTCAGCACAGTCAACATTGTCAAAACCGATCGCTGAAGCTATCCCGGAAGCAATATCCCTTGCCTCTGCAACATCTCTTTCATCTTCAAATCTGATTGTCACAGGTTCAGGTAGCATAGTCATTGTTTTCTCCGATATTGAAACTAAAACAGCAGGGAGTGTAGCGTTGCCCCTCTGTGGGCAACATGATTGCGGGGGACAAAGCCCCCGCGCCTGCGAGGCGGACGGGGACGTTCGATGTTCGACGTTCATCCCTTCCAACCTTCCGGCATTTAACGCGCTATCTGTTCTTCAGGAAACATTGAAACAATCTTTAATCCCTGTATGGCGAACATCTCTTTAACGGCTGATTTAAGGTTTTTGCTTACCCTGAATCCTCTTACGTCAATGCCGGCAGACACCATTATCTGCGCAACCGTGGACGGAATCCCGCAAAAAATGATTTTTACCCCGACAAGCGTGAGCGTATCCCCCAGCCTTATAAGATGGGTTGCCACCGCGGAGTCTATAATGTCAACATTCGAAAGGTCGATTATTATAATCTCGATGTCGGTGGCGGAAAGAAGATCAAGGACTCTGTCCGTAATGGACACCATCCTGGCGGAGTCTAATGTGCCGAAGAACCCGGTATAAAGACATTTATCCGTGAGTTCATTGACAACAATGGGAATTTCTCCACCGATCTTTTTGCGGCTGATAGCCACTTGTGCTTCCGGTACTTTGTTGTTTTTTGCCATTTTTCTCTCCTTTTATTTTTAAATCTGTTAAATAGTTGTTAAATAGTCGCTGTCACTATTTAACCTCACTATTTAACCCAAGATGGTTTTCTGCGCGTATTTGAGGGCATCTTTGATGTAGCTCTCATTCATCCAGTCTATGGGAGAGGGAGTTTCAAATATCCTTTCCGGTATCCTTACGCTGTCCACGGCAAATCCTTCTCTTATCTTGAACCGGTATTTTTCACTGTGAATTTCTCTGCCGATCCGCTGCAGATCATCCGTGGACAGTTCAAAACCCGCTACGCCAAGTAATCTGGTGACAAGTTCGGGCGAATAGATCCCACGCGCGAAAAAGCAGACAACCAGGCTTGACAGCACCTGTCGCCATCTCTCTTCATCGAGAAGGGTGTCTACAAGCTCCTCCGGTCTCATCTTCCGGTTGACAAGGGTTTTCTGATCGATGCTGTACCCGCCACTATCCAGGTGGCTGTGGCGGGCGCCTATAAGGACTCCCAGATGGGCTCCGGGACCCGTGTGATATCCGGGCATCTCGTTTCCACCGAAGGACAGCGCGAAGTTCTCACCCCCATATATGGAAGCCGCGTATTCGACGCCCCGCGCGAGGGCCCTGTAGAAATCATTCGGCTGGCTCACAATATTTCCGGCCGCCCTGATGTACTCTCCCACATTTCCCCATTCGAGCTCGACTCCACCGGTTTCCTTTTCCGAGATAAGGCCCCTTTCCCGGGCTTCCGTGGCCCAGGCCAGGATAACCCCAAGACTCATCGCGTCCATCCCCCACGACTCCTCCACCCTGTCCATCAGCTTCAGAAAATCGGCGGCGCTGGATATGCCCAGCATGGTGCCAAGGGCGTATATGGGTTCATAATCATAGGATATCATGGAGGTCTTGTAGAAATATGATTCATCTTCGTAGGGTTCCCTGAGCGCGGCGATATGTATGCACCCCACCGGACAGTGAGAACACGCAAGCCGCCTTCCCAGATACTGCTGGGCAAAGGTTTCGCCCGATATTCCGGAGGCGCCTTCAAACCGCGCCTCTTTGAGGTTGCGCGTGGGGAGGCCTCCGAAATCATTAAGCGGCATTATGTTCTCCGCGGTCCCCAGGTCGTGATACTTCTTCATCACGGGAGAATTCACGGCGGTCTTGTACACTTCATCATATATTTTTCTGTATATCTTCTTGTCGGAAACCGGCAGAGAGGACTTTCCTGAAACTACAATGGCCTTGAGCTTTTTACTTCCAAAAACCGCCCCCAGTCCCAGTCTGCCAAAGTGCCGGAAAGTCTCTGATGTCACAGACGCGTACGAAACGAGCCTCTCGCCCGCCTTGCCGATACGCATGATCGTTCTCAGGCCGGCCCCTGTTTCATTTTCCCTGATAATGCGCCCCGAGGAAAAATTTCCCATACCCCACAGTGAGGAGGCATCGCGAAAATATACCTGATTGCCGTCAATAGAAATATATACCGGCATATTGCTCGCGCCTTTTATAACGATGGCGCCATATCCCGCCATACGAATCGCGACGGCGCTTCTGCCCCCGCAGTGGCTCTCACCAAGATTTCCGGTCAGGGGAGACTTGAACATCGCGACAGTCTTCGAAGCGAGCGGGAAGAGGGCCGTCAACGGACCTACGGCGAATATGATAGGGTTATCCGGTCCCAGGGGATCGCAGCCCTCAGGACACTCTTCATGCAGAAGCCGCGCCGCTATACCCGCGCCTCCCATGTATTTTTCGAAGAGATCGCGCCGCTTCTCAACCTTAAACATCCTCTTTGAAAGATCGATATAGAGTATATTCTCAAGGGGATCATTGTTCAGCATCTTCGGCCTCCCTCTTCTGCAATCCTAACACACCATGCGGGCAAAAATCCGCGCACCAACCGCAGTGAACACATATCATCGGTTTGTTTGTTTCGTCATTCCAGAACACCGCTCCAATAATGCAGGCATCCCGACAGTAGCCACAGCCGATGCACGCGTCCGGATCAATGCGCACCCCGCCTCCCTTTCTCGGTGTAAGGGCCTGTGTGGGACACACCCTCGCGCAGGGAGGATCGTAACATGCCTTGCACACAATTACAGTGAATCCCCTTTCCATCCCCCCGATCGATCGCACACCGATACAGGACTGGGAAAGTCCCGCGTCCCCCTGCCTTCTTGAACAGGCAAACATGCAACTCTGGCAGCCAATACATTTTTCCGTATCCAACACCGCAAGTCTCACAGAATTACCTTTCTTGTTTTTCTATATTATATTTGATGGACCGGTAAAAAGTCCCAAAAACGTCATGCCGGACTTGATCCGGCATCCAGAACATATTGAAATTACTGAATTCCGGCTTCCGCCGGAATGACAAAAAATGGTATTTTCTGACTTTTTACGACTTTGTCATATTTGATGGACCGGTAAAAAGTCGAAATATGCACAATTTTGTCATTCCCGTGAAGCTTGTCCTCGACCCCGATCGGGGAACGGGAATCCAGTGTTTTTAATAGTTATATGCTTCTGGATTCCCGCCTACGCGGGAATGACAGACCTTTTACGGGTGCATTATATTTCTATAACATCTCAGTATTTTTGTTTTATTTACGTCAGCGGAAGGTGCCGATGAAAATGAGCCGCATTTGCCGGAAACAGTCAAAAACAAATGGAAAACGAATGGGATGTTGCCATCTCCGCAGAAATCTGCTATTTAATATTTAATACAGTATACTAATATAAACACATATTCAACAACAATGTCCATATCATCCTTTCATGACAGACCCTGCCTTCAGGAGGAAAAGCCATGATAGACTTTTCGCAGAAACATACAAAGATAACCACACTGTATCTTCTTGATAAGGACCAGCAGAAGCTTGGCCCCAAACTCAGATCGGCCTCAAGGGGCGCAAGAGCGGTGCTGGTTATTCCAACGCTGGCGACGGAGTTTACCGCAAAGGAAAACAGGCCCACCTTTATAAACATCCTCAAACAGCTCGGCAAGGTTTCATATCTCAGAAAGATCATCTTCGGACTTGATTCGGCCACCGATGAGGAAGCGCTGGAACTTGCGGCCCTCCTCCGGAGGTATGATGTACGCAACTATATCATCCAGCACAACGAAGGCGCCGGCCTCAAGGCCCTTTACAAAAGACTCAACGACGGCGGCCTCGGCCTTGACCGGCCCGGAAAAGGCAGAAACATGTTCATGTCTTTCGGCGTAGCCCAGGCCATTGGAGCCAAATATATCGGTGTGATCGATGCCGACATAAGGACATTCCACCACAAGCAGCTCGATCGACTCTTCTACCCCGTTCTTGTACTGAATTATCAGTTTTCCAAGGCATCCTATCTGAGAATCGGGGATAAGCGCATGTACGGGAGGATAAAACGGCTCCTGCTTGATCCGCTCCTTCTGGCCCTCAAGCGAAAATTCTGGGAATCAGGGGAGGAAAGATTCGTAAGACTTATCGATTACCTGCTGGCATTTAACTATCAGCTGTCGGGTGAGGTGGCGTTTGAGACAAATCTTCTGAAACGCATGCATTTTGCCACCAACTGGGGGATTGAGATATTTACCCTTATAGAGGTCTATAGAAAGGCAAACAATATAGCGCAGGTACAATTTTCCACAAGACCGTTTGAACACAAGCACCAGTCTGCTTCATCAGATAATCCGGAAGGCGGTCTCTATAAGGTGGCCATAGATGTCGTGTCCACGCTTCTATCGACGCTGGTTGTTGAAGAAGGGCTTGAGATATCCAATTATTTTGTACGGGATATCACTATAACCTACCTGAACGTGGCCGATGAGCTTATCAGAAAATACTCTGACAACGCGGCCTTCTCAAAACTCGAGTATGATCGAAATGCCGAAGAGGCGCTGGTAAAGGGGATATTCAAGAACGCCATCCTGGCCGCCGGAGAATTTCTCACCTCGCCACATCTCGTCAGTGACCGTCTGCTGCACATCATAGCAAGCGACAACAGATTTGACAGATACAGGGACGTGGGTTTAATTGACGAGTTGATCACCTATGAAGAGGAGAATAAAAACCATATATTCGAGGTCCCGCAGACCGTTTCGTGGGAACGGATAATCATGAGACAACCTGATATCCTTGATGATATACGGGATGTCATCGGCAGGGAAGCGGCCTTTTTTGAGAAGGCGCCGTAGCTTTGATTTCCGCCGGACACCGAAGATATCCCAAGGGGAGAAAAGGGCATGAAAGAAAAGTTTGATGTAGTGGTCGGCATCCCTTCTTACAACGAAGCTAAGACCATCGGTTACGTTACCAGGATGGCTGGAGAGGGACTTGCCCAATATTTTCCTGACGCAAGAAGCGTCATTGTCAACTGTGACAACAACAGCCCGGACGGCACTAAAGAGGCCTTCCTTTCCACGGATCTCCCCGACAAGATCGAGAAAAGATATATCTCCACGCCGGAAGGGGTAAAGGGAAAGGGGAACAATTTCTACAATCTCTTCCAGTTTTGCAGAGACGCGGAGGCAAAGGTTACGATTGTTGTCGACGCGGATCTTCGATCAATCACACCCAAGTGGATAAAATATTTAGGCTATCCCATAAAAGAGGGGCAGGATTTTGTCACCCCCCTCTATTCAAGACACCAGTTTGACGCCACGATCACAAATCATCTGTGCTATCCCCTTATATTCTCCCTGGCAAGATTTGACGTCCGACAGCCGATAGGGGGAGACTTTGCCTTCTCGCCAGGGCTCTGCTCCTACTGGCTCGACCAGGAATGGACCGATATGACGAGGCAGTATGGAATCGATATTTTCATGTCGCTTAACGCGGTTTTCGGTGGATTCAACATCTGTGAATCGGGGCTTGGAAACAAGATCCATAACGCAAGCTCTCCAAAGCTTGGAAAGATGTTTGAGGAGGTGGTTTATACGCTTTTTTCAATACTCCTCCGACACCGCCACGTGTGGCTGGAGGCCCCGCTGCTGGTGGATCCACCCGATATATATCGGCCTGAACAAACAGTACACCGATACGGCCTTGAAAAGATGATGGAACCACAGGCTCTGTCCATAGACATCCTGGGGTTGAAGAAACAATGCCGAGACGAATACGAAACGTATAGACATCTGATAAAACAGTATCTGAACCCGTATACCTATAACTGGATCCATGACATGTTCATGGTCGACAATTATGATCTGGACACAATGATCTGGACACAGATTGTATACAGGCTCCTCTTCCTGTTTGACGGCGCCTCGGAAGAAACAAAACAGGGAATTATCGATGCCCTGAAACCTCTGTATTTTGCGCGCAGCATTACTTTCGACTACACAACCTTTCGGTACAGCGTCGATTTCGCGGGAAAGGAGATAAAGGATCAATCGAGGGCGTTTCTGTCCCAGAAACCGTATCTGATGGGGCTGTATCTGACAAAGAGTCACATGTTCAGAGACTTTATTCCGGGGAATTAACTTTGATGCTTTCGTAAAAAGTCAAAAAACACCATTTTTGTCATTCCGGCGGAAGCCGGAATCCAGTAATTTCAATATGTTCTGGATGCCCCCGTATCAAGTACGGGGCAGGCTTATCAAGTCCGGTATGACGTTTTTGGGACTTTTTACGAATCCATCAACTTTAGTATTGTCCCCGAAATCAAAAGTGTGTCAGCGAAGGCTTGCCAACGGGAAAGACATTGAACCCGATCTTGAACAGATTACTGTGATCAAGGATATTCCTGCCGTCAAAGATGAAGGCGGGTTTTCGCATGTTTTCATATATTTTTTCAAAGTCTAACGCGGCATATATATCCCATTCGGTCATAACTGCAATGGCGTCACACCCCGCAGCCGCCTCACAGGGATCTTCGATAAAGTCTATCTTTTCCTTTATGTCCGCCAGGTCCGTCTGGGCATTTATCAGCGCCCTGGGATCGGTGATTACAAGTTCGGCCCGCTCTTCGACAAGCCTTCTGGATACGGATATCGCCGGGCTTTCTCTTGTATCACCCGTATTGGCCTTAAATGCGAAGCCGAAGAGGCATATCTTCTTGCCGGCCAGCGTGTTGAACATGGCGCCAAGCATATTCAGAATGAAGCGCTCCTTCTGATAGTCATTTATCTTTACCACCCCTGCCCAGTAGTCGGCCACCTCGTCAAGACCATAATGCCGGCACAGATAGACCAGATTCAGTATATCCTTTTTGAAGCATGATCCTCCGAAACCGATGCTGGCATTCAGAAATTTGTTTCCCACACGGCTGTCCATCCCGACCGCCCGGGCAACTTCGGTTATGTCCGCTTCCGTCTTTTCACACAGGGATGAAATGGAGTTTATCGAGGATATCCTCTGCGCCAGGAAGGCATTTGAGACGAGTTTTGACAGTTCACTGCTCCAGATATTGGAGGTTATTATGCGTTCCCGCGGCACCCAGTTGGCATATATCTCGACCAGCTCATCCCTCGCCTTAAGGCCGTCAGGCGTTTCGCGCGAGCCTATAAGGACCCGGTCCGGGTTCTCCAGATCCTTGATTCCCGTTCCCTCGGCCATGAATTCCGGATTGGAGAGGATGTCGAAGTGAATCCCATTGGCAGTGGCGGTAAGGATCCGTTCCATCGCGAGCGCGGTCTTCACGGGGAGCGTGCTTTTCTCTACGATTATCTTATGCGACTGTGACGCCTCGCGTATCTGCCTGGCCGTCTTTTCCCAGTACTGAAGATCAGCGGCCATCCCGGCGCCGGCGCCAAATGTCTTGGTCGGGGTATTCACGCTGACAAAGATTATATCCGCTTCTTTTATTCCCTCTTCAATTTCCGTGCTGAAAAACAGGTTCCTGCCGCGAACCGCTTTTACGATCTCATCGAGACCGGGTTCGTATATGGGGAGTGTCTCTGAATTCCACGCGGCAATACGCTTAGGATCAATGTCGACTATCGTGACTTTGTACTGGGGGCATTTATGGGCTATCATCGCCATAGTGGGACCGCCCACATAACCCGCCCCGATGCACAGAATGTTTTTTTCAAAGGCCATATCTTTTCCCCTCCGGAATCACAAAGCAGGACCACAGCAAAGATCACATAAAAACGGGGGTAAGCCAAAGGCCTGTCCCCCATTTCTTATTGGAGACGGCAACCGGACTCGAACCGGTGAATAACGGTTTTGCGGACGCTACCCCATGTCCCTAAATCGCGGTAACGCTAACAATTTTTTGTCTTTTTTGCAAGAACATTCCCGCGCATCGGTCAAGAAAATTATGTGTTATGTCCCCTTAATCCACGCGCGGGGGGCGACGGCAATAGTTGACGAGATCGAGCAGGGAGACGAGTTTCAATCCACGCCCCCGCGCGGGGGGCGACATCGGCGAAAAAAAGGCCTTGGCCGCGTCGAAGGTTTCAATCCACGCCCCCGCGCGGGGGGCGACAATAGAGAGGAAGACTCCCCACAGTACGAGCAAGTTTCAATCCACGCCC
>JAFDAS010000205.1:2776-4492 GCA_019313695.1 Deltaproteobacteria bacterium | reverse complement strand
GATACCAGCACAATGGATTGGGGAGTTTCCTATTCAATTGAACGTTATGGGCGTGTTCCCGAAATAATCTATGACGAAGGCGGAATTGGCAAGGAACCGATGATCCGCATTCTGGGGCGTGATGCTACTGCTGTGGCTTCCATTGCCCTGGAAATTGCAGGCAGGCTCAAAGTTTAATGGTTTAAACTTAAATACTGTAAAACCTGTATGAGGGAGGCAATTGCTTCTCTCAATCTTATGGGGGTTTCCTGCAATCCTGCAAATTGAGTAGTTTTATTCCAGTCTTACAATTCTGCTGAAGGATTTGAGCACTTATAACTGACAAATCAAATTTCAATAAAGCTGTTCTAGATGATTTTCATGAATCACAAATCGAGATAGTTTAACCGCCATTTATGAGCCAGAGAGTTTTTCCAGAAAAACATGCTTTTATACCCCAGTTGAAAAGACCATTAAAGTCCATACCACCTGAAGAAGGATATTATGATTAAGAAAAGCCCTGAAGATACCATATTTGATCGTGCAATTGAAGCCGAGGTTATGGATAAGGCACAAAAAGCAGTGGCTGATTTTGAAGATCAAATTAAAGAACTGGAAAAAACCTATCTGCCCTACCAGCAAATGGTGCCTCAGAGAGGAGGCGAACCCTTGAATCCCTGAAAAAGAAAGAAGCTGGCATCAGCAGGATACTCGATACCATCCAGAAGACAGCGGATCCTGAAAATATCAGCCAATCCGAGGGTCTTATTCGGTTAAAAGCACTTGAACATATGAGGACCATTGTGGATTCGATGTATTCTGAATTTACGGCCTTATGCGATGATGTGGAAAAGCTTTCTTGCAGTCTTGAAGAATCCGAAAATTCTGTTTCCAGGGTGATGTCAAACCTGATCAGAATTGAATGCGCGTGGGGATAATTACATATACAGGCATTGATTAAGGAGATGGACTATGGACGTTATATCTTATTTTATCTACTCTTTTGTCTCTATCTTTGTTATAGTCAGCCCGATTGGTGCACTCATAACGTTCATTTCCTTAACCAGTACCATGACTCAACAGGAAAAGAACCTGATGGCAAAACGAGCCGTTACCCTGGCATGCGTTATGGCTCTGTTTTTCGCTATTGCCGGTGACATAATTCTGAATTTTTTTGGTATAGGCGTGGATTCCCTGAAGGTTGCAGGTGGCATCCTGCTTTTCAAAATTGCATTTGATATGATGCTTGCACGTGTTTCACGAGAAAGCATCACTGAAGGAGAAATTAACGAATCCATGAATCGTGAAGATATCTGGATATTTCCCATTGCACTTCCCATGATGACAGGGCCGGGTACCATTACGACCGTTATACTGCTTTCCGGTGGCTCTGAGTCAGTTTTTCACCAGCTGGCAGTAATCCTTGCAATCTTACTGACCTATTTAATATGCTTCATGATACTGTTTTTTTCCAGAAGGATTTACAAGTTTATCGGATACACCGGAACGCTTGTTATAACAAGATTACTCGGTTTATTCCTTGCAGCTCTGGCTGTTGATTTTATCACAAAAGGTATCTGGAATATTTATACAGGGTTTATGCTCTAAACCCTGTGATTATTTTTATCTAACAATAACAACAAGTACCTGTCCAAATTCAAGGACATCAACAGCCCTTCCTGCAGATGTCACTTCCTTTTCAACTTCCACAGCTTCGGTTTCGAGTTCGAATGTCTC
>JAFDAS010000205.1:0-2768 GCA_019313695.1 Deltaproteobacteria bacterium | reverse complement strand
CTGAACCTTGGCCCCAGAATTCCCATGTTGGGTTTGACTTCCTTTGCCACGTGTTCGAATTCAGGTTTTCCTTCCATTACTTCCACAGGTGAATTGGTAACGCCTGCAAGATCCGTTGTGTCACCAAAGCTTCCGTAGATTTCAATCTTTGAAAGGGGTGCATTAAGGGCAATTCCATGATCGGATTTATAGCGGCGGATGCTGCTTGCAATCTCTTTTATGAGTTCGCCCTGCTTCTCGGCTTCGTCGCTGATCATGGCTGCATCTGCCTGTGGCCAATCCTGCATATGTACGCTTCCGGTTCCTATATGGGAAAAAACTTCCTCTGCAAAGAACGGTGCAAAGGGGGCAAGCATTCGGGTAATGGCATCAAGGGTTACATAGAGTGTGTACTTTGCAGCCATCTTGCCGGCTTCGTCATTCCCATACAATCTTGACTTGGCAAGTTCAATGTAGTTATCAGCAAGGGTTTCCCATGCAAAGCCGCGGATGGCCTTGTAAGCTTCATCAAACTGGTGCCTGTCCATGCTGTCTGTGACATCCGAAATAAGGCGGTTCAGTTTGCTGAGCAGCCAGAGATCCACTGCTCCGAGTTCAGCCGGTTTGCTGATATCATCAAGGGAACCTTCCAGATGGTTCATGGAGAAGCGGAAAATACTCCACATCTTGTTAAAGAAACGGGAACCTGATACGACATCTTTCCACCGGAACATAACATCTGATCCGGGAGAACCGCCGATTGCAGCCCATTGCCTGAAAGCATCTGCGCTGTACTGGTCAACCACTTCTTCAGGTGAGATAATGTTTCCGCTGGACTTGCTCATCTTGTGGCCGTCTTCTCCCAGTACCATACCGTTGATAAGAATTGACTCCCAGGGCTTACTGTCCTGAAGTGCTTTTGCCCGGAGGATGCTGTAGAATGACCATGTACGGATAATATCATGTCCCTGGGGACGAAGCTGGGTTGGAAGCCTCATTTCGTGGTCACTGAGCCAGCCGGATACATGAAGGGCTGTCAGTGAAGAGTCCATCCATGTGTCAAGTACGTCTTTCTCGGCTTCAAATTCAGTGGAACCACATTCACAGGCCACTGGCGGCTGTGTTTGCGTGGGATCAAGAGGCAACCATTCTTCCTTTGCAATCATGGTCTGCCCGCATTTCTTGCAGTACCAGACCGGAATCGGGGTTGCAAAAATCCTCTGCCTGGAGATACACCAGTCCCATTCCATGGTGTTTGTCCAGTTCTGGAGGCGGATTTTCATGTATTCCGGAATCCACTCGATTTCATCGGCGGTTTCAAGGATTTCATCATTTTCAATCTTGACGAACCATTGCCTTTCGGACAGGATCTCGATAGGTGTTTTGCAGCGCCAGCACATACCGACATTCTGTTCAAGGGGCTCCTGATCATGGAGGTGGCCTTCGGCGCGAGGATCTGCAATAAGTGCTTTCTTGCAGTGGGAAGCAGACATTCCCGCGTACTTCCCGGCAATTGCGGTCATTTTACCGTTGCGGTCGATGGCTTTTCTCAGGGGCAGCTTGTGCTCTGCCCACCATCTGACATCCTGCTTGTCACCGAAAGTACAGATCATAACAACGCCTGTACCAAATTCCGGATCTACTTCCCTGTCAGCAATAATGGGAACTTCATGGCCGAAAATAGGAACTTTTACATTCTCGCCAACATATTTTCCATATCTTTCATCTTCAGGATGAACGGCTACTGCCACACAGGCAGCAATGAGTTCCGGTCTTGTGGTGGCGATATCAACTTTGTCAAAATGCAGGTAATTAAGGCTGGAGTCCCTGGCCTCGTATTCCACTTCCGCAAAAGCAATTGCGGTTTCGCAGCGCGGGCACCAGTTGACAGGGTGATCTGCCTGATAAATACGATCCATGTCTTTCATTTTCACAAAAGAACGCTGGGTCTTAACGTAATACTCCGGGTTCATTGTGATGAACTCGTTGCTCCAGTCGGTTGAGAAACCCAGGCGGAGCATGGTTTTTCGCATCTTGTCGATGTTCCCGGCGGTAAGTTCCTCACACAGCTTCCTGAATTCCATCCTCGGAATCTGGTTTTTCGTGATGCCGTGTATTTCTTCCACCTTTACTTCAGTGGGAAGTCCATGGCAATCCCAGCCCTGCGGGAACATGACATTATAACCCCTCATACGCCTGTACCGTGCTTCAAAGTCGATGTAACACCAGTTAAGGGCGTTACCGATATGGAAATTCCCGGTAGGATAGGGTGGAGGCGTATCAATTATGTATTGTGGGCGGTTGTTGTCCTCCCAATCAAAATGGTACATGGATAAATCCCATGTATTTTGCCATCGTTCCTCAATTTCGCTGGGGTTATATTCTTTTGGGATCGTCATCGGGGTACTCCGGTAATTGTAATGGATAATATTATGTCGGAAACATGGATTCCGGGAGCATGTAATAAGGACACTGCATTGCATTTGCAGCGAAATTTGAACAACATCTTATCTAATCATATATTAATGATTTGCTGATGCATAATATCTCTGCACACCTTCCCTGTTTTTCAGGAAAAGGTTAATGTTTGACTCTGGATGCGAAACGCCAGCGGTTTAACAGGGATATGGAAAAACAGTTGGAACTGATCACATACGATGTTTCAAGACCAAAAAGGCGTTAGTTTACTCGCTTCTAATACCTTTTACCAGTGACAATATTCCCGGTGCAGCTAATACCCGCCACCAAAAATCTTTGCTGCGGGACTTATATAGCTATGTTGCCACAAG
>JAFDAS010000204.1 GCA_019313695.1 Deltaproteobacteria bacterium | reverse complement strand
GAGTAAGCAGCGCTCCAAAGCAGGATACTGCTTCGCAATCTCCGCAAATCATGGAACCAACCAAAGTGCTGGGTCCGCATCCGGTTGCCGGCCCGCATGCCGTCTCAATGGAAGAATGGACATATATCGTAAAGTCCATGCAGCAAATCATTATCCGGCCTGACGGAACAGCCACAAAACCGATGCCGTTTCTTGCCGGCGAGGATCTAAACGACTGGGTGCGCTGGAACCAGGAGCGGGATAAGGTGTCAGGGGGGTGAATTTCTTAAGTTAATAATATTGTTAAAGAGGTAATAACATGCAAACTGAGAGTATAAAACAGAAAGCCTATCAAATATTGGACAATCTGCCGGACAAAGCAACATGGGATGATTTGATGTATAAGATATATGTTCGTCAGGCGATTGAAGCGGGAATAAAAGACAGCAATAAAGGCCGAACAGTTGATGTCAAAGAAGTGCGCAAGAGATTTGGGCTGACCAAATGAGAGTTCACTGGACAGAGAACGCCCTCGGACATCTTATTAATATTTACGAATATATTTCCATCAATTCTCCAACCTATGGTAAACGGATGGTGGACAGAATAACCCGACGTTCAGAACAAATCGCTATTCATCCCCTTTCCGGCCGTAAAGTACCGGAATATGAAGCCAAGGACATCCGGGAACTGATCGAAAAGCCATATCGGATCATTTACTGTATTAAACCGGATCAAATCGATGTATTGGCGGTCATTCACAGCGCACGTTTGCTGCCGGATGAAATTTAAAACAGGTCTTATTTTTTAACACCAATTTCGTCGGCCTGACGGCACAGCCACAAAACCAATGCCGTTTCTTGCCAGCGAGGATATAAACAACTGGGTGCGCTGGAACCAGAAGCGGGATAAAAAAATTAAACCACGAAGAAATTGTAACACTTCTGTTTTTTTACCTTTAAAGGAATTTAATCATGCTACGAAAAATCTGGGTCATACTAATCGTATTAATCCTAATTCCCTGCATTTCCCATGCAAAGACAGAAACAATATTTGCAGATCATAAGTATGTCATGGGGGATAACGATTCTAAAAACGATGCAAGGCGAATGTGCTTTCTCGGTCGAGTAGCCCCAAGAAACTTCCCCTTGAGGCTCTCACAGAACCGTACGTGAAACTCTCGCTTCATACGGCTCTTATCATTCAACCCGGTACACATGCCCGATTCCAGTGCGCTAAAAGTCGCCGGTTTCTCTTTCTGAAACCATTAACTCTTTTAGCCGCCTGTATCAGCGTCTTGAGTTTCTTGTACTTGCGCTTCGCCCAACGGCTGAGTCTCAGGTCAAAATGGAACAGGATGTTGGCTATTACGCCTCGCCCAAACTTTCCGTAATACTCCATCCAGCCGCGCAGCTTGCTCTGGCTATACCAGATGATTTCACTTATATCACTCTGTTGCCATTTAAGCCAAGGCCACTCGTTAATCTCAGTCCTTATCCGCTTTGCCGCCTTTTGGCTGATTGCCGGTAGAAAACAGACCAATCGTCTACCTTGACGGGTCTTTGTCAGTCTTGGCCTGAATGTAAAGCCCAGAAAGTCAAAACTGACCCGCCCATAGTCCGCCCTATATTTCCAGCTTTTGCAGTAGACAATCTTGGTCTTCTCTGGGTGCAGCTGCAAGCCACATTGCGCAAACCTTTCTGTGAGTATAGTTTGGAGTGCTATGGCTTCCTGTTCGGTTTTACAGTGGCAGATGATGTCATCTGCGTAGCGTTCAAACTGTATCCCTTGCCAGTGCTTTTCTATCCAGAGATCAAAAGCATAGTGCAGGAACAGGTTGGCCAGAAGGGGGCTGATAACACCTCCCTGGGGCGTGCCTTGGGTTCGCTGTTCTATACGACCATCTGTATACTGTACCGGTGCTTGCAACCATCTTTTGATATACAGCCGTTGCCAGGAGGCTTTGACGTGCTTTTCAACTGCACGCATGAGCAGGTCCTGGTCTATGGCATCAAAGAAGCCTTTTATGTCCATGTCCAGCACCCACGCTCGCCGCCAGCATCTCGCCCTGACTTGCTCCACCGCTTGGTGCGCTGACTTGTCTGGGCGATAGCCATAGGAATCAGGATGGAAGTGTTGTTCCAGTTCAGGTTCTACCTGCATCTTTACCGCCATTTGGGCGATTCTGTCAGCAACGGTAGGAACACCTAATGGGCGTATCCCTCCGTCTGCCTTGGGAATCTCTACCCGCTTGACAGGCTGCGGAAAATAACTGCCTGATGACAGGCGGTTCCAAAGCTTGTAAAGGTTGTTTTTGAGGTCTTGCTCAAAGTCTTTGAGACTTTGTCCATCAACCCCTGCACTTCCTTTATTAGCTTTAACCCGCTTGTATGCCTCATAAATGAGGCGTTTGGGAATGCTGTAAGGTTTTGTCTGTTCCAATGGGCTCCTCCCAGTATCTTGGTTGACTCATCGAGCCAGACTGAATGATTTAGCCCCTTCGCTCCATTTCCATTGCAGAAACTTCTTCACTACTACGAGCTAATCCGTCCCTGTGCTCTGCATCGGTACTCTCGCCTTGTGGGGTTTCCACTTGTGCTTCTCCCTTAACATCAGAACGACAGGTTCTCATGTTCCGTATTAAAGCCTGTATTGAGTTCATGCCCCCTCTATGCCGACTGCCGTCTCACCCGTTATGCCAGTTCACGTTGAAACTTATCCCTGATTTACGCTCGGAATCAGGTTTTGACAGTATCGTTTTCCATTTCGACACCTCATCGGGGGTTCACTTTCGTTCATCTCCTCAATACCC
>JAFDAS010000203.1 GCA_019313695.1 Deltaproteobacteria bacterium | reverse complement strand
TTACCGGTAACGCTGCGAGGTATTAAAGCATGTTTACAACACAAAATATCACACCAGGAGGGTGACATTTTCTCATTGCAAAAAAGGTGACACTTTCACATTGCAGGAACAGAATTTTTTGTCTTGTTTGCCTTTCCGCGATTGAGTCTTATCATGATTGATCTTTTGTGCGCTTCAAGACCTTCAATTTCGGCAAATCCGGCAGCCTTTAACCCGTGTTTCTCAAGTGCTTTGTCGGAAAAGGATATTATGTTCATTCTTTTGATAAAATCGTAGACCCCGAGTGGCGAAGAAAATCTCGCCGTTCCACCGGTGGGGAGTATGTGATTCGGGCCCGCGACATAATCCCCCAGGACCTCCGGGGTGTTGTGCCCGAGGAATACCGCCCCCGCGTTTGTTATCCTGCTCAGGAGATCTTCAGCGTTTTCCACTGCCAGTTCAAGGTGTTCCGGCGCGAGGCTGTTCGCGATATCTATCGCCTCATCCATGTCCGCGGTTATAATCGCCGCGCCATAATTCTCCAGCGCCTCCGCAGCCACCGGGCTCTCAAGCTCTTTTGCCTGCATTTGGGCTTCGGCGGCAACTCTGCCGGCAAATTCCCTGTCCGGTGTAAGGAGGACGGCGCCGGCCATCGGATCATGCTCTGCCTGAGACAGGAGATCGGCGGCAATCACCTCCGGCTCTGCCATGCCATCGGAAATAATAACTATCTCACTGGGACCCGCTATCATGTCTATCCCTGTTTTCCCATACACCATCCTCTTCGCGGTGGCCACGTAGATATTCCCGGGGCCGACTATCTTATCCACCCGCGGAATGGACTCTGTGCCGCAGGCAAGCGCGGCTATAGCCTGAGAGCCGCCTATTTTAAATATCCGGTCCACACCGGACAGTCTCGCGGCAACGAGCATCAGGGGATTTACGTACCCATTTTTAGCGGGGGTGACCAGTACGATTTCTCCGACACCCGCGATCCCGGCAGGCACCGCGGCCATCAATACTGAAGATGGGTAGGTCGCGAGACCACCCGGTGCATATATGCCGACACGTTCAAGGGGGCGCAATATCTGTCCGAGCTTTACCCCTTCATCATCGGAATAAGACCATGACTCTTCAATCTGTCTCCTGTGAAAATCTTCTATTCTTGCGGCAGAGAACTTGAGAATATTCACATCATCGGCGCTGACTTCACGAAATGCCGACTCTATCTCATCCGGAGAAATCTCGACTGTACGCGCGCTGAGGAGAATGCCGTCAAACTTTTCCGTGTATTCAAAAAGTGCATCATCTCCCCTGGCCTCCACGTCATCCAGAATCCCGGCGACGACCTCCTCCACGGCCTCGGGGACGGAACTCCGCCTGTTTTTTATGCGATCGAGCTCTCCCGCGAATGAACTTTCATCTGTGCTTATAATCCTCACTTTATCCCTTAATCCTCCCTATATCAGCTCCAAGGAAAGAGAACTTTTCTTCGATATGCTCATATCCCCTGTCCATATGATAAACCCTGGATATCTCGGTTGTGCCCTCGGCCACCAGACCGGCAAGGATAAGTGAAGCGGATGCCCTCAGGTCCGTCGCCATTACCGGGGCGCCGCGGAGGGTGGAAACGCCCCTGACAATGGCGCTGTTGCCATCAACTGTTATGTCCGCCCCCATTCTTATAAGTTCATTCACATGCATAAACCTGTTTTCAAAGACGGTCTCTTTGATGATGCTGCTCCTCCCGCCCATGGACATCAGCGCCATTATCTGTGCCTGAAGATCCGTGGGAAAGCCGGGATAGGGAAGGGTTTTTACATCCACGCTGGTTATACTCCGGTTACCCACAACCCGGAGGCCTCCATCTATGGGAGTAATCTTCATGCCTGTTTCTTTCAGTTTGGTTGTCACCGCGTCAAGATGATCCGGTCGGCACCCGAGGATATTTACATCCCCCCCGGTGAGCCCCGCTGCTATCATATATGTCCCCGCTTCAATCCTGTCGGGAATTATATCCGCTTCAACCGGCCGGAGGGTTTCTACCCCCTCGATTTTGATTACATCGGTCCCCGCGCCACTGATCTTTGCTCCCATGCCCTTCAGCACGTCGGCAAGATTTACAACTTCCGGCTCCCTAGCCGCGTTTTCAAGCACCGTGGCCCCCTCGGCCAGCGAGGCGGCCATCATGATGTTCTCCGTGCCGGTCACCGTTGATATATCAAAACATATCGTGGCCCCCTTTAGCCTGGAGGCACGGGCTTCTACATATCCATCTTTAAGGTCTATCTCCGCCCCCATAGCCTGCAGAGCCTTCAGATGCAGATTTACAGGTCTGGCGCCTATGGCGCATCCACCCGGAAGAGAAACACGCGCCCGGCCCATCCTTGCCACGAGCGATCCTAAAACAAGGATCGAGGCCCTCATCGTCCTGACAAGATCATAGGGGGCCTCGCAACTTGTGATTTCACCCGCGTTGATCCTGAGCGTCTTACCACCTTCGACCTTGACACCAAAACCGGTCAGGAGTCTCTTTATCGTCCTGACATCCGCGAGATCGGGGACGTTATGGAAGGTATTCCACCCGTCCGTAAGCAGCGAAGAGGTTATAACAGGAAGGGCGGCATTCTTTGCGCCGCTTATACGGACATCGCCTTCAAGTCTTTTTCCGCCATGTATGATAATCTTATCCAACTTGCCATCTCCTCTTTTTAGGAATTGAAAATTAATAACCTTTACACTATGGCAACTTTTGGCTTGATCTTATAGTTCCATTCACCGTGAAAACCTGATCGCTCTATACGAACATTCTTCAAGGCTTGATCTTATAGTTCCATTCACCGTGAAAACCTGATCGCTCTATACGAACATTCTTCAATTCTTTGTCGGTTATCTTTCTGCCTGTTTCATAAATATTCTCATCAAGCTTTACTTTTATCTTCAACCCGCTTTTAGTTTTCGTGCTGCCAATCAGGTTAACAACTGTTTCCCTTGTTATTAAAGGTTTTCCCCGCCAGTTTTTTGATATAAAGGAAAACATCTTATGCTCAATCTTGTTCCATTTACTTGTCCCGGGCGGAAAATGACAAACATTTATGATCATCCCGGTTTCATTCGCAAATTTTTGCAGCTCAATCTTCCATAGCTT
>JAFDAS010000047.1 GCA_019313695.1 Deltaproteobacteria bacterium | reverse complement strand
GATCACAATAAGGAAAGTCTGGATGATTTTCCTTATCATCCATAATTATAACCACTGCTCGGGGTGGTCAATTTTGGGTTAGCACAGGTGGTCAATTTTCGGTTGTCATTTCCATTCAACCGTCGCATAGGATCGTAATACCTGCAGTGGATGAAATTGCTGCATGTTATATAACGCTGTCTTTATCATCATGGCCCTCGCCAACCTGTTTGTCGTATTGAGTTTCGAGGCCGGTTTGTTTTATATTTTTTCCTTTCACAAAAAATACATATCATCATATGTAAGATGTTCGGGGGTGTGATACTGCTTCTTTATTTGTTGTCGTCCACGGGACAAACTGATAAAGCGAGAGACGGCAGGAAAGACGTCATGCCGACAATACTTAATTTTTCAAAATAGTTTGTAGCCCCATTTTCCTTAGTTTTTACGTCCTTTTAGAAACATCGAGGAGGAAGATCTAATGATTAAACGTCAGGCAGAAATTTTTTGCAATATAGGAACGGTGATTACGTCATCGCTCAATCCTAAAGAGGTCTTCAAAAGGGTTATGAAGATCATCGGAGATTACTTTTCACCCAGGAACTGGTCGCTTCTCCTGATGGAAGAGAATACCGGACGATTGAAATTTGAGATTGCCATGGGCGCCAATGCGAGCAAACTGAAAAAAATATACGTAGAGAATGGCGAAGGGATTGTGGGGTGGGTTTGCCAGAATGGGAAACCGGTGGTAGTCGAGGACGCGCAAAATGACCCACGCTTCAGCCCACGGATGGATAAGGTCCTTGGGTTCACCACACGATCGGTAGTTTGCGTTCCCTTGCGGAATGGCAGTAATCGCGTTGTCGGCGCCATAGAGCTCATCAACAAGATCGTCCCCCCTTCCCTTAAATATGGTTCTGATTCTCCTGTAGCAGAGATAACACCATCGGAAGAGACATTCACCGAAGTTGACATGAAGATTCTGTCTTCTATCGGCACATTCACCGGAATTGCTGCAGAAAATGCGTTCCTGCACCAGAAGGTCAAGGAAATGTCCGTGATCGACTCCCTTACCGGAATAAACAATCGCCTTTATTTTAATGAAATGCTGCACCGCGAAAAGAAACGGGTAATGCGCTATAATCATACAATCTGCATGCTCATGATAGATGTCGACGGATTTAAAAATATTAATGATACGTACGGACATCTGACTGGCGATAAAGTTCTGCGATCAGTCGCTGACATTCTCAAATCTTCGGTGCGTGATTCCGATATCCTCGCCCGGTTTGGAGGAGATGAGTTTGTAATTATCATGCCCCTTTCCGCTGAGCGAGAAGGTCATAAACTGGCGGACCGGATAAGAGCGCTAATCGAACAATGGAACGCGCAACAACTGATTCCCGGTTTGAAACTGAGTGTAAGTATCGGCATTCACGCATCCGGCAAAGATGATGTGGATAACCTGCTTCTGAAGGCCGACAACGAGTTGTACCGGAACAAAAATTTAAGGATGACCGTAGAAGAACTGACATCGGAAAAACAGATTTGTCGATACCTGTGGCACAATCTCATTCCGAAAAAATAGCAACGGGACCAGGTCTCAACATTTGACATGCGCTGATTCTGTTATTTGACATTACTTATCCTGGATGCCCCCTTTTTCGGGGAAATGCATCAAATTTTTTTCGATAATCAGGTTTGGGAAAGAGTGAGTTTAGCCTTAAATCTTTCAACAAGATTGAGAATATCTTCAAGGATTAAGTAGAGGCTCGGGATGAGAAGCAGTGTTATGAATGTCGCGAAGAGCACCCCGTAGCCGAGGCTTACCGCCATGGGTATCAGGAATTTGGCTTGCAGGCTCCTCTCCAGGATCATGGGTGTCAATCCCGCGAAGGTGGTTAGGGATGTGAGTATGATTGCCCTGAACCTCAGAGTTCCTGCCTGTACGATTGCGTCGTGCGCGTCAGCGCCCTGTCGGCGTAACCGGTTTGTCGCATATATCAGGACCAGCGAATCGTTGACGACGACACCTGCCAGGCCCACCATGCCGAAGAGGCTGACGAAGGTGATGTCGAGTCCCATAATGAGGTGTCCAGCGGCGGCGCCGACGATGCCGAATGGAATCGCCGTCATGACCACAAGCGGTTGCGTGAACGACCTGAAGGGAATGGCCAGAAGCGCGTAGATACCGAAGAGGGCAAACAGAAAGCCCATCTTGATATCGTCAAGAGATTCTTTCTGTTCCTTGGCCTCTCCTTCCATGGAGTACCTAAGGCCGGGGTAACGATATGTGAGGTCCTGGAGAAAACCTTTCTCAAGGGTTTGTCGCACTTCATTGGAATTGGTGACGGATTCATCCACATCGGCATAGACCTTGATAACGCGCTTTCTCTGACTGTGTTCAATAGAAACGTAGCCCTGGTCCATCTTGATGTCGGCCAGCAGACTGAGGGGAACCTCTGAGCCATCGGCAGTTCGAATGCGCATTTTTTCCACATGGCTCAACGACTTTCTCTCCTGCTCGGGGTAGCGTACCATGACCTTGACCTCGTCTTTCCCCCGCTGTATTCGAAGGGCCTCGGCACCGTGAAAAGCATGTCGCACCTGCGTGGCGATATCTCTGAGGGTCAGCCCCATACTCCGGGCAGCCGGTTTCAGATTGAGTTGCATTTCTTTTTTACCCGGCAGAAAACTGTCACTGACATCGTATACGCCGGGATAGCTCTTCAGCTCCTCTTTCAGTTCCTCAGCGGAGGCCAGCAGACGGTCGTGTTCGTCTAATGACAGGTGGATTTCAACCGATTTCCCCGCACTGTGCAGGACACTTTTGAAGGTCATTGATTCGACACCCGGAATTGTACCTGCATTTTTCCTCCAGAGGGCCGCAAGTCTGGCAGTACTCGCTTTTCGTTTTTCTCCTTCCAGGATCTGAACCCAGATATAGGCGAGGTGTCCTCCAGAATCGCTGAGCATTCCGCGATTTCCCACCTGTGCCCCTAACAGGGCGATACTGGACTGAAAAAGAGGAGCTGAGCCTTCAGGGGCATCCTTGTCTGCGTCCGACAGGGTTTCCCGAGCAATCTCCTCCAGGTATCCCACCACCTCGGCAGTGCGTTCCAGAGGTGTTCCCGCGGGCATGGTGACAGAACATTCCAGCATGTCGCTTTCCACTTTTGGAAAGAAAGTAAATTCCAGGAATCCACCCCGGTATGTTCCCACAATTATGAGTAACAGGGCAATGCCCAGCGCCACAGTGGCATACCGCCACTTTGCACAGAAACTTACCGCTTTCAGATATGGACCGTTAATAAATGCCTGCATCCATAGCGCCATCCGTTTTTCTTTTTTCGGTCCGGAGCCCGGTCTGTGCCCGGCAGGTTTGTTCCTTGACAAGTGGCACGGCAGGATAAAGAGCGACTCAATCAGTGATCCGAACAGGACGACAATGATCACGATCGGTATGCTGCGCATAAATTTTCCCATCATGCCGGTTGCCATCAGAAGCGGTGCGAAGGCCACCATGGTGGTGAGAACGGAGAAAATAACCGGTCGGCCCACTTCCATGGCGCCCTGAGTTGCCGCGTTCAGGGGTGCCAAACCCTTTTCCTGTTTCTGGAATATGTTTTCCCCGACAATAATGGCGTCGTCAACCACGATGCCGAGCACCATAATGAACGCAAAAAGGGAAATCATGTTGATGGTTACGTCCAGGTAGGGTAGTGTGGCCAGCCCCGCCAAAAAGGATATGGGAATCCCGAGTGTTATCCAGAATGAGAGCCTGATGTTAAGAAAGGCTCCGAGGATCAGAATCACCAGAACGAGACCGATAGCCATATTTTTCAACAGGAGATTGAGGCGGCTGTGCAGAATTTCCGCTATGTCGGCAAAAAAGGCGATACCAACACCTTCGGGTAGTGAAGGCCCGATATCAAAGATATATTGCTTTACCTTTCCGGCAACGTCGAGGGCGTTCTGGTCGGCTACCCGGAAAACCTGGATCATGGCCGCCGGTTTGTTCTGAAAGCGCGCGAAAAGATCTACATCTTCAAACCCGTCACGAAGAAAGGCGATCTGCCCGAGTGTTACTTTGCTGCCGTCGGCGCGTGTAATGACGGCGATATCAGTAAATTCGTCGGCGTAGTACCGCCGCCCTTTTGTGCGGATCAGTATCTCGCCGCCTTTTGCTTTGACGCTTCCCGCTGGAAGATCAAGACTCGCCTGCCTGACGGCATCGGCTACCCGGCCAAGGGTCAGGCCATAGCGACGCAATGTCTCCTCGGAGATTTCAATATGGATTTCCTCGTTGCGGACACCCATGATCTCGGCTGAAGTGACGCCTGGAAGACTGGTAATATCGTCTTTTGTTTTTTCGGCAAGATATTTGATTGTTGCTTCCGGAACATCGCCATAAATTCCAACATTGATTACCTGTATACGCTGGGTCATCTCCTGGACAATGGGCTTTTCCGCTTCGTCCGGGAATGTGGTGATGCGGTCGATCTCGGCCTTAACCTCATCCAGAAGTGTTTTAATGTCCCACCCTTTGATGATTTCCACCGTAACGGTGCCGATGCCCTCTTTTGACGTGGAATCGATGCGCTTAATACCGGATAATCCGGCCAGTGGTTCCTCTATGGGGAAAATGATCGCCTCTTCCACCTCGGCGGGAGAAGCGCCCGGATAACTGGTAATTATGGATATCCGGTCCAGAGAGGTTTCAGGGAACACCTCCAGCTTTATTGTGTAGAGTGTGAAGATTCCGGCCAGAACCAGAAACATCATAAGCAGGTTTGCCGCGACGTGATTTTCAGCAAACCAGGAGATAACGCTCTTCATTGTCAATCCTTTTCCATTGCTGTCCGGACAGTCATGCCGTCTGTGACGGCCTTGAGGGATGAAAAGACAATCATTTCACCCTCCTTTAGGCCGGTTTCGATGATGATTTCTTCTCCCTGATAACGGGCGATCCTGACTGCCCGGAAACGCAGTACGCCTTGATCATCCACTGTCCACACGATATTGCCCTGGCGGAGGGCCGCCCGGGGGATGACGGTGGCGTTGGGCAGTACCCGTCCCCTGATGTCAACTGTCGCAAAAAGGCCGATCGCGAGTGGAGGTCTTTTTGCGTATGGTCTGTCGACACGGACAATGACTGTTATCATCCTGGTTTTTTCATCCAGCTTGCCCTCGGCACGAACCACTTTTCCCGAGAAGACCAGTTCATGTCCCGCAATTTTGGCGTAAACGGTGGCTGGTGACCCAGATCCGTCACCCGGGGTAAATCCGGGGACGTCAAACCAGAAAAGGTCTTTGTCTTCCAGTGGCAGGGCGATCTCCACCACCTCCGTGGAGAATAGTCTCGCCAGGGTTTGTCCCGGTGTCACGTATTGACCGATGTCAACGGATTTTCTGCTGACGCGGCCATTGAAGGGTGACTTCAAAACCGTCCTCTCAAGATTCAGGAGGGCCTTCTTCAGATCAGCGTGGTCAGCATCGAGCCTGGCGTGAGCCGCTGCCAGCTGTGGCTCTTTGGCCACCAGCGGAGGTGCCTTTTTGCCGGCGTGAGAATTGTCCGAGTAGTGATTCTGCCATTCTTCTATCGCCACCAGAGCCTCTTCCTGGATAACCTTCAGCTTGCTTTCCGAATCTTTCACCTTTGCCCTTGCCAGCGTAACGGCCAGTTCATAATCAACAGGATTTATTGAGAGTAATGGATCGCCCTTGTTGAACTCGCCACCGTCGACCAGGGAGGGAGAGATGTGGACGATCTTGCCGCCGACCTGTGGAACGAGATCGATTTCTCTCAGTGGGCGCACAGTTCCCTCTCCCCTGATGGTGATGGGTTGTGGTCCTGTTGTGATCTTTATTACTTGAACCATGGGCGCCGGAGCGGAGGGTTTTATCTTCTGCAGTTCGGATTTGCCCGCTGTCAGTGCGATCATAACAATTACCCCGGCGATAATGAATACTGCGCTTACGGTGATATGGACAATAGTTT
This sequence comes from Deltaproteobacteria bacterium, assembly GCA_019313695.1. Classification (GTDB taxonomy): domain Bacteria; phylum Desulfobacterota; class Syntrophia; order Syntrophales; family UBA2210; genus UBA2210. The sequence continues at coordinate 8,134 of JAFDAS010000047.1, read as the reverse complement.
TTCTTTTTTGGCTCATTGTTTTTCCCTTGGAAGATTCGTTGTCTGTCTTATTGCACTCAATTTCACGCTCCCGCGTTTTTTCTCACTCGGGACCGCCCCATCCGCCGCCCAGCGCGCGGTGAAGTGTTACGCGGTTGCTGAGGATGGCCAGTTCCACCAGTACCAGATTTTCTTCAGCCTGAAAACGGGCCTGCTGGGAATCAAGCACTGTAAGATAGCCGACAAGCCCACGATCATAGCGATTTTCGGCCACTCTCTGCGTGGCCCTTGCTTCGGCGAGAAAGGTCAGCATTTTTTTTCTTTTTTCCAGTTGCTCCTCCCGTGTCAGAAGGGCGCTCTCCACCTCGGAAAAAGCGGTGAGGACAGTCCTGGCATAATCGGCCAGTCCCTGTTGGAACTGTGCCTCCGCGGCGCGCTGTCCAGCCTTGAGTCTGCCCGCGTCAAAGATGGGCTGAAGCACTCCGAATGCTATATTCCACAGGCTGCTTCCCGGTATGAAGAGCCGATCCAGCTCACCGCTGGAATATCCGAAATTTCCCGTCAGTGTTATTTTCGGGAAGCGGTTGGCCTTGGCGACGCCGATTTTTGCGTTCAGCGCCCGCAGGTTTGCCTCGGCCGCCCTGATATCGGGTCTGCGTAAGAGGAGGCCGGACGGCAGGCCCGGCGGTATGGGGGAGGGCAGCTTGAAATAGTCTTCCGGCTGTGTCCGGGCCGATCGAGTTTCCGGATATTGTCCTGAAAGGACGGCCAGTTTCTGCTGTCTGATACCGAGTTCCTGCCGCAGCGAGGGGAGGGTGGATTCTGTCTGGGCAAGAATACGTCTTGCCTGCCTCAGGTCGAGAATGGAAGTCAACCCCCCTTCATACCGCCTTTCCACAAACGAAAGATTCCGGCGGTAATTTTCTATACTTTGCTCTATTATCTGAATCCTTCTCTCCAGAGATTCAATCTGAAAATATAATGTTATAGTTTCCGATACGATGGTCTGGGCAATAATGCGGGCATTCTCCTCCGTTTTTGTGAGACTTGCCAGGGCGGCTTCCTCGGCGCGGCCCAGGCGGCCCCAGAGGTCGATCTCAAATGATGCCGGCAGAGAAAGGTTGTATAGATCTGATTCGATTCCCGGGAGGATCCGTTTTCGTCCCGCCGTTCCCTGAAGCTGGAGATTGGGGAGACGATCCGCCCTGGATTGGACAAAATAAGCCCGCATCTCTGAGATTACAGCCATGGCCTTTTTGATGTCCAGGTTGTTCGACAATACATTTTTTACGATCTGATCCAGCTCGGAATCGTTGAAAGCAAGCCACCACCGGTCGGTAATCTTTTCCATTTCAACATCAGATGGAGCATGCTGATACGATCCCCTGACCTGTGAATCCATATCGGGTTTTTTGAAATCGGGGCCCACCTTCATGCATCCCGCAAGGAGCATAATGGCAGAGAGGGCTATAAGTAATAATATCCTGTATTTCACTTTGCGTTCTCCCTTACAGGCAGTCCGGAGAGGGAAAAATCGACAATGTGTTGGACCAGCCTGTCTTTGAACGGCTGATCGTAGGCGTGCCCTATAATTTTCGATACCGGTAACCTGGCGAAATTGAAATAGAGAACCATCGAAAAGATGCTCAGGATGTTGAGGAGCGCGCGTTCTTCATCTATGCTCTCATGCAGATAAGGCTGCAACAGTTGTCCCAATCCTTCGAAGGAGGGCTTCATGGTCTCTTCCGTCACTATTTCAAATGCCTCTGTAGGGTTGGTTATCTCCCGGATCATCAGTTGAAAATGGCACAGGCGCTCTTTGTCCGTGAGGGGTCCTTTGATGAGGGCTTCGGCCAGGGATTGGATCACAGACGCGGGCGATGTGTCACCACAGCCGGCAAGGTTTTCCTCAAAACATGCACGGATGCGCTGTGCCCTGGGCATCCAGCGTTCGCGAAACACGCTCAGATAGAGGGTTTTCTTATTGCCGAAATGATAATTTACCGCGGCGAGGTTGCATTTCGCGGCATTCGTGATTTCCCGCACGCTTACCGCGTCGTAGCCTTTTTGAGCGAACAGCATTTCGGCAGATTTCAACAAGCGATCCTGAGTCATTGAGTTTTTGTTGTCTGGGGGCATGGGACTCTCTCCCTCCTGTTGAAAACGTCTGTATCAAACGAACGTTTGAATGTCAAGGCTTTTTTTGAGATGCTTGAGAGGGACTTGCTGAGCTGTCGAGAATTGAAGTAAGGGTTCAGGCTATTAGTCTGAAGGATACTGATATCCCCCCAACGCGAAAACCGTATTTTGGGGGCAGTATATTTGAGCGGCATGCTGTTATTGGGTTTTTTAAAATTTTTCCTGAAAGCACCCCGAGGGCATTTCCTGCGGGGCACTTTCAGTCTGTCTACCTGCGTATTTACGAATTGTTAAGCACGACCAGTGCATCAACGGCAATCGGTTTGTCTCCTGAGATAATAACGGGATTTATATCTATTTCCGCTATCTGGTCATATTCCACTCCGAGTTTGCCTATGCCCACCAGCGCCTTGACGAGGGCGGTTTTGTCAACGGCCGGGCTTCCGCGAAATTCGTCAAGCAGTTTTCTGGTCTTTATCTCTTCTATCATTTCCAGGGCGTCGATCTCCGAGATGGGCGCTACTCTGAAGCTGACGTCGTTCAGAACTTCCGTGAATATTCCGCCCAGGCCGAACATGACGCACGGTCCGAACTGAGGGTCACGTGTCAGGCCTATAACGAATTCCCTGTCCCCCGCTATCATTTCCTGGACAAGTACGCCGTCGAGTTCCATGCCGGCTTTAATAATATCATCATATGCCCGGGCCACGTCGTCACTGCTGCCCAGGTTCAGTTTGACCATGCCCATTTCCGTCTTGTGGGTCACATTGCCGGAGCATCCCTTCAGCACCACCGGAAAGCCCAGCCCTTCGGCTATCTTGATGGCTTCATCTCTGGAACCCGCGAGCCCCTCTCGCGTTATTGCAACACCGGCCGATTCAACGACACGTTTCGAGTCATATTCGGACAGAGCATTCTGTTTTTTGTCAATTGCCCTCTGCAGGATCTCTTTCATCATGCCTTCTCTCCCTTTCAAGCCAGAGCGGCACAAGCCGCCGGGCCATAGTGTGTGATTGAATCCTATTTTCCCAGGCCTAACTTTTTCGCCGCCTCTTCGATACCGCCGAGAACGGACTCGTCTTCGATCGTTGAGGGGACAGTATAGTCTTCGCCATTGGCTATCTTGCGCATGGTTGCCCTCAGTATCTTACCGGAGCGGGTCTTCGGAAGGGCATTGACGATGGCGCACTGCTTGAAGCAGGCAACGGGCCCGATATCTGACCGCACCATCTGTACCAGTTCCTTGACGATTTCATCCGGATCACGATCAACCCCGGACTTCAGGACGGCAAACCCGACAGGGACCTGGCCCTTGAGTTGCTCATTTGCTCCAAGGACGGCGCATTCCGCCACGTCCCTGTGCTTTGCCACGATTTCTTCCATGGAGCCTGTGGAGAGCCGGTGCCCCGCGACATTGATGACATCATCCATACGTCCCATGATAAAGAGATACCCGTCTTCATCTACATGGCCTCCGTCGCCGGTCACATAAAATCCCGGTATTTCCGTTACATATTCAAGATATCGCTTGTCGTCATTCCACAGAGTCGGCAGGCACCCAGGAGGGAGGGGAAGCTTGATTGCTATAATGCCGTCCTCTCCGGCGGGGAGTGAGTTTCCTTCGGAGTCCACGATTTGTACATTATATCCCGGGACAGACTTTGTGGGGGATCCCGCTTTTACTGGAAACTGTTCGATTCCCATGCAATTCGCGGCAATGCCCCATCCCGTCTCCGTCTGCCACCAGTGATCGATTACCGGTATCTTCAGCATATCAACTGCCCAGTGGTAGGTGTCGGGATCAAGACGCTCCCCGGCCAGAAACAGGTATCTCAGGGATCCTATATCATATTTTTTCAGATATTCCGCATTGGGATCTTCTTTCTTTATAGCGCGGAATGCCGTCGGAGCCGTAAACAGCACGGAGACGCCATGCTCGGAGATGACACGCCAGAATGCCCCCGGGTCCGGAGTCCCGACAGGTTTTCCCTCGTATACGATTGTTGTGCAACCTGCCAGGAGAGGAGCGTACACGATGTATGAATGCCCGACAACCCATCCCACATCGGATGCTGCCCAGTAGACTTCGCCCGGTTTTACATCGTAGAGGTATTTCATCGACCATTTCAGGGCGACAGCGTGGCCGCCATTGTCGCGCATGACCCCCTTCGGTTTGCCGGTTGTTCCGGATGTGTAGAGGATGTACAGGGGATCTGTCGCTGCCACTGCGACGCAGTCCGCCGGCAGTGATTTGCTCATCAGGGTTTCCCAGTCAAAATCACGACCCGGGATAAGGGGAGCGTCAACCTGTGGGCGCTGGAAAATAACGCACTTTTCCGGCTTGTGTTCGGCAATCTCGATTGCCCCATCCAGGAGCGGCTTATAGGGAAGAATCTTCTTTCCTTCAACGCCGCAGGACGCGGAGACGATAACCTTCGGTTTCGCATCGTCGATGCGAATTGCCAGTTCATTGGGTGCAAAACCTCCGAATACCACGGAATGCACGGCGCCTATTCTCGCGCAGGCGAGCACAGCGACCAAGGCCTCCGGGATCATAGGCATATAGGTGATAACCGTGTCACCTTTTGATACGCCAAGATCTCTCAGGGCACCCGCAAATGTTGAGACTTTCTCGAGGAGTTCGCTGTAGGTGATTTTCCTTACCGTATCTGTTACAGGGCTGTCGTAGATTATGGCTGTCTGGTCCCCCCGGCCATTTTGTACATGATAATCCAATGCGTTGTAGCAGGTGTTCAGTTTGCCTCCGACAAACCATTTGTAAAATGGCTTATTGCTGTCATCCAATACCTTGTCCCACTTCTTCTCCCACTGTACATCTTCAGCGGCTTCTCCCCAGAAAATCTCGGGATTGCTGATAGACCGCTCATAGATTTCAGAATAATCAGTTGTCATATTGTTCCCTCTCCTTAATTATTCATTGTTTTTGTTGTTGATGGTGCCAGTTTTTTGGATACCTAAATCCATTCATGTTTCCTGAAAATATCTTTAACAAAATCAGTTTATAGTAACATATTTTTTTCGAGAAACTATAGAAATAGAAACTATATGTCAAGATAATTGTTGAAATGTACCTTAAACAACCGGGCATGGAGCTTGATCGATTTGCGAACGGTATCGCGGGATTAACCTGACCGGTTATATCGGGATCCGGTATGGCCGGAATGTATTTACTTCGGGTCTGAAAAATGATACCTCCAAGCGACTTGACAAGTTATTTGAAGGGCAAGAATTTAATGGATAAAAAGAATACATTTAATGAATTGAGGCAGCGAGAAAGAGAAGCGAGAAAAGACGTCATAGTGGATGCTGCGGAGCGGGTTTTTGCGTCAAAGCCGTTCAACAGGGTAAATATGCGCGATATTGCCAGAGAAGCGGGGATCTCACCCGCGTCTATATACCGCTATTTCCCCGATCAGCAGACCCTTTTTGTTGAGGCATTTCTCAGAGGGGCGAAGGAAATGACCAGCATAGTGGGTGATATTATTGACAGAAATGGTGAGCTTTGCATCGAAAGTGCGGCGGAACAGCTCATAGATTATCTTACCGTCAATGACCAGTACTTCAGGATGATGACACATTTTATGCTTGACGCTTCTCTCAGCGACGAATCGCTTGAAAGGTTGAACCAATATGCGCGCAGTATTATCGATCAATTTGATAATCTCTTCAGGAGAGAGATGCCTGACAGCAATCCACGTCTTCTGTCGCATGCCTTTTTCGCGGCAATAAATGGCATTCTTATAACGTTTCGCGACTATCCCGGAAGAAGCAGAGAAGAAGTGTCTTGCCACATGAAGCTCATAGGAAGGATGATAGCGGAAATGTTTAAAAGGGAGATAACTTCCCAGGAGCAGAAAAAATCTTTGTAAGGGGGTATTTCATCAGAGTTGCATGCGGTCACGAGCTTTTGCACGTGGCCGCATGCAATGCAACTCAACCCTCGGCGGAGAAAGACCCCTCCACTTCTGCCAAGGCAATATTCTGATAGGCGTGGAACAGATCATGGCAGAAGTTGTCCCACCTTTTGCATATCTCCATAGTTTTTTCATCAGGCACAAGAAAACTCGGGTGTGAAACCAGTTCCACTATACCCTTTGAAAATTTTCTGACAACCTCAGGATCTGCACCATGTAATATGTCTTCAATAAATTCCGACGGCTTGTACCATTCGGAAACCCTCTGCATGTCACGGTGTATCTGTGCAAGAAGCACATTTCTCGGTCCCTCCCAGAGTTCGTTGACCGCTGAATCGCGATACAGCCTCGGCAATGATGAAAAACACTCCATTAAGCCATGCCCGCCGAATATCGACATAGCTACACGTATGACATCGGTTGAATCCCAGGAGGTGGTAATTTTCTCAAGCATTATGAGTTCCCTGACATTGAATCTCTTTTTTCTTGCCTCTTCAGGCTCTTCGCTTGCAAGTCCTCCCTTGAGACCTTCTTCGAGTTTCAGGAATTCACTGTACACCTTGAATGCGGCGGCGGTGGTTCTCTTTGAGGTCTTTTCCAGTTCCCTCAGCTGGACAATCACCATGGGAAATTTTCCAATGGGGATTCCGAAAGCATCTCTAAGTTCGCTATATTTTTTGGCTTCGCGCACCGCCCTTGTCATGCAAGCGGCGCTTGAAAGACCTATGATAAGGCGGGAATGGGTGAGCACCACACCAACAACATTTGCAAGACCTCTTTCAAGAGGACCAACAGGATACGCAACGGCTCCGTTATACGTAAGTTCCGCAGTTGGAAGTTCGCACGTCCCCATCTTCCGCTTTATTCGGTCAATAGTGTACCCGTTCCTTATCTCTCTTTCTTTGTTGCCGGGCAGCCACGACGGCACCACAAAAAGAGCCACCTTTTCAGATCCGGCAGGTTTTGCTGTTACAAGAGCATAGTCTGCGTGTGCGGCCGAGCAGAAAAATTTTGTGCCGTACAATCGCCAGGTTCCATCTTCCTCTACAGCCTCCAGTACATTGGCTGGAACATCGGACCCTCCCTGTATCTCAGACAGGAATTGTGCGCCAATTCCAAAGTCTCCATCCACTCCCTCTTTACAGTGTTGAAGTATCTGCTTGAGTTCCGGGGTGTCGGCATACCTTTCGAGCATAGCCACGAGTCCCTCGGTACAGGCTACGGGACACGTGATACATGCCTCGCTGTTCTGGTAGATGAGAAACATCTTGATCAGCCTTGTCCAGGGGGTTGTCTCGGAGGAAAACAGTTTTTCCGAAAACACCTCCTGTTCCATAATTTCGGTCTCACGCGGTCTCACAATCCTGTCAATACGATTGTTGTGGTCATCATAATGTATCATGTATGGACGTTTTTCGGGCCATGAAATGGCTCTCGCCATATCCCGCCACCTGAACGAGACCTTCGAAGAAATCTCACGTGCCGCTCTGTCCACATCTTCCCACTTCTCACTGGTAAAGTATTTGACTACCTTCTGAATAAAAGGGTCATCACGATACCAATCTACATTTTCTCTCCATTCAAAAAAATTGTTGAAACTGTATGGGTTGTCCCCCATTGCCTTCTTGCATCTCTCTGCATCTTTACATTCAAAAAAATCGTTGATTCTGTACGGATAGTTTTTGTCAGGCAGTGACATTGTAATCCTCCTTTATGTAAGTTGATTTCTGAGGGCCTGTTTTAAGACCTTCATAACAGCATTCTTGGGGAGAGAGTCAACAAATTTTACTTCCTTGACTCGTTTATACCCCGCGAGATTCTCTCTGCATATGTCGGTTATGTCCTGTTCGCTCACTTTTTCTCCTGGTCTTTTGACAATAAAGGCTACGGGAATTTCACCCCATTTATTGTCCGCTTTCCCAACCACGGCCACCTCGGCCACACCGGGATGTCCACTGATGGCAAGCTCTATCTCTGCGGGGTATATATTTTCGCTCCCGCTTACTATCATGTCTTTTAATCTGTCCACCACATATACGAACCCGTCTTCATCCTTTTTGCCAAGGTCTCCTGAACGATAA
>JAFDAS010000202.1 GCA_019313695.1 Deltaproteobacteria bacterium | reverse complement strand
GCCAAGTTTGAAGACTTTACGCTGATGACCGACCATACCAAGAGTAAGCTTTGTACGTTTATTTCGCCCAAGGCCTTTGAGCATTCGGTCAATCAATCCAGGCCATACCTCAAAGCCGCTCGGGATCGGGGAGAAAAGATGGCCGATCAGTTCCAAATCCCAGAAGCTATCAAAGATGAATTTGAGTCTCTGGTGCCGGTGATTCTCCATCAGGGTGAAAAATTATATGTAGCGACGACGGATTTTGGGCCATGCGCCCATGGCTGGACCAATATCCACCCGGACAATAAACAGATGGCGGTAGTCAATGAAAACTCAGCGGTTCCGCTGGACCTGGTAATCGCCAAACCCCTGGTGAATTCGAAATACGCCGAAGGGCTGATTCCGCCCAAGGGCAGTGCTGATATGACGACAGACTGGTTCAAAAGGGGCCAGACGATCATGCGAAAACCATTACTGGCCGGATTATTTGAAGGATAACAGGGGTCTCTGAAAAACCCCATTTGTCACCCCGGACTTGATCCGGAATCCATAGTTCTGCCGCCAGTGTAACCAACCCCGAAGGGGTTCAATACAATAACGATAGTCACGGGTGAAGCAAAGCCAAACCCGTGGCTATTCTGCCGCAAAACCCCGAACCCCGAAGGGGTTCAATAATTTTTACCCGTCGCCCCCTGTAATGCCTGGGGTTTTTCAGATGTCTCAACGATGAAATCTGAAAATCTTAAAGTCATAAAGGTTCTATTAAGGGAAATACCATAAAACCGGAATAATATCGTGCTGATGCAGCAGTTCAAGCAAGTTTTCTAGATTAAGCAACATTTTTTCTGTAAATTCTTTTTTCTTTTGAATTAGCGGATTCGTTTTCGTTCTCCATTTCCGTTTGCATGTTCAAATATCTTTTGCCAGCTATCCAATCTTCGCTGATCTCCATCTCTATCGCACTTACCAATCTCAGCAGTGAAGCCTCATTCGGGAACAGCCTTGCAACTCGTGTCCTGCGATTGATTTCTTCGTGCAGCCGTTCCAGCGAATTGGATGTTCGCATCCGTTTGCGATGCTTCTGCGGCAATTCAAAAACCGTCAGTCCTTCCGGCAGATTTTCTTCCATCCATTCTGACAACTGCGGTGCAGAGACGGCATATTTCTCAACATAACATTTCAGCCGCTCCTGAGCCAACTCGCCGTTGGGGCCGGCGAAGACATCCGCGATGTCATCATGTACTTGTTTCTGCATCGTTTTTTTAGGCACATACGCCTGAGCATTTTGCTGAAGATGAAACTGACATCTCTGCCACCGTACACCGTTGAACAGGCTTTGACGAGCCGCCTTCAAGCCCGAATGAGCATCGCTGGTTATGAGCTGGACACCATGGAGACCTCTGTCCAGCAAAGACTTTAAAAACTCCCTCCAGTGCACCTCAGCTTCGCTCAAAGAAACGCTTACACCGAGTATTTCACGTTTACCGTCGGTGTTGATACCAATGACTGTAAATACCGCACAGGACTGTACAGAGCCGTTTATTCGCACTTTTTCATAATGAGCATCAAGGATGAGATATGGGTATTCTCCAAGCTCTCGATTGCGCCACTTTCCCAATTCCTCATCGAGCATTTTAGATGCTCTTGAAACCTGCATACTGCTTATTTCCAGGCCGCACATCTTTTCGAGTACGCCGGTTACTCGGCGAGTCGAGATGCCTTTTACATACATCTCGGCAATAGCAACTTTCAGTGCCCGTTCGCTTCGACAGCCTTTTTCCAGGGCCGACGGATAAAAATCGATATCACCTCTGACCTGCGGGACATCGACAGTGATCCTACCCATGCGTGTATCGACGGTCTTGGGCTTGTAGCCATTGGCATAACCCTTTCGATCAGGGGTTCTCTGATACGCACCAGCAACTAAGCAATCTTCCCTCTCGATCTTCATAGCCTCATTTAGCAGTATTTGCAGTACGCTTGCCATCCCATCAAAACCATTTTCAATTAACAATTCCATTGCATCATTAAATGCGTTACCATGTCGTTGGTGGGCCATCTTGTTTCTCCTTATTAAAGTTATCAAAACCTTTATAGGAGAACGGGACGTGCCCGCCATTTCAAGCAAAATTTCGCATGTGCCCGGGTTCCGGCTCGCTACGCTCACCTACACCCAGCCGCATGCGGTGGTTAACACCAATTTACAGAACAGAGTTTACACTACCGTTTTCTATTTTCGGTAAAAGCAGAATACCTGTGGTATCCAGGGCTATTCTTCGTATCGAATGAACATTTATTTCGATCACGTCAGGGCTGGAGTAGTTTGAGAAACGAGGCCATAATCTTGGGACTTTCTGCTTGTATGCCCGGTATTGCTCACCAAATTTCGATTCAAGGTGAGTCTCTTCCATTCGAGTCGCAATTATATGGACTGGAATAATAATCATGGGAACAAGTAGAAATATGAGCAGATTCTCAAAACAAAGCCCTAAACCAATGGCTAACAGGAGGGTGCCTATATAAAGCGGATTCCGACAGATCGAATAAGGGCCTTGGGCAATGATTTCTTTGGATTTGCGGTTGCCTATATAAAAAGTGCACCATATACGAATCGTCAGTCCGCCCAAAAGGAACAGATACCCGAAAAGTTCTATGACAAAAGCAACAGTTGAATCTGTGGACCAGGAAGGTCTTACAAAAATTGCAATAAAGATTACAGGGACAAAGGCCAATCTCAGCAATTGCACTCTTCGTTTACGCAGTGACATTTTTTTTCTCATCATATTTTCTCATTATCCAAACTGCTGTCGGTTAAACGGGGGAACAACATTGCTCTTTGGTAAGGCAGGGGTACTACGCGGCATTCAATACCGGATTTTTTTAATAC
>JAFDAS010000201.1 GCA_019313695.1 Deltaproteobacteria bacterium | reverse complement strand
CGCAGGAGGCTGTTTTTGGGGTGTAGAGTATCTCTTTGAGCATAAAGAAGGTGTCATTGAAGCAGTTTCAGGTTATATGGGAGGTTCTATGGCAAGCCCATCCTATCAAGATGTGAGTCATGGAAATACCGGTCACTTAGAGGTTGTCGAAGTAACATATGATCCGACCAAAGTGAATTATGAGGAACTTGCTAAATTTTTCTTTGAGATTCATGATCCAACACAAGCCTATGGCCAGGGGCCGGATGTGGGAGAACAATATCTATCCGCCATTTTTTATAAAAATGATGATGAAAAAAAGATTATTCATAAGTTAATAGCTATACTCAAAACCAAAGGATATAAAATCGTAACAAAAGTACTTCCCTCATGTACCTTTTGGAAAGCTGAAGAGTACCATCAAGACTACTACGACAATAAAAAACAGCAACCATACTGCCATGTGTACAAAAAGAAGTTTTAATTAAACATCTTTTGCCAGGAGAAGCATTATCAAGGAGTTGTTATGGTGAACAATAAGCTGCAAGTAATTAATCTCATCGAAGAAAATCAAAGCTCAAGTGAAGCTTTGACGCCAATGTGTTGGAGGAGAAAAATGGAACAGCTAATAGAATATTAGATTAATCCTGGATACAATAATAAAAGTTGTTACCAATCCTGTGGGATTTTTCAAGGATATGCCTAAGAGCGGAGGGTTTATTGGACCGCTTGTCTTTATGGTTTCTATGGGAGTTGTGGCGGCATTATTTTAATTGACACACAAGCTCAATTCTTCCTATACTTATTTTACTTTTTTCCCCTTCCATATCGTGCGTTGAAGAGAGCTTGTTTTTTCTTGTGCAGGTAGTATTGGGAGCATAATGATTTTGCCATTCGCCAAGGGGAATGGCGGGTGTTTAGATTACACTATTTGGTCCTTTTTATTAGCAATATTTAAAAGATGTTATGGTAGAAGATCAATCAAAATTCGAGCTGCGTATCACCGATGACGAGATGGCGGTTATACTCGACTGCACTATATCAGAGGCCAATCCCAATGAGATTGTGCCCCGTATCAAGAAAGAGCTCGAAGCTGCCGGCATAACCCCCGTCCCACGCGAGGAAGAACTGGAAACACTCCTGAGCTGGTCAATAAAAAGCGGGACTACTCGTATAAGTGAAATGTCTATCATCGAAGGCAGACCACCGGTTCCACCGATCGACGGAACTATCAAATGGGCTGGCGATTTTTTCGATGAAGAGTCCATGGTCGATGAAAAATCGGCAAATGGAGACCATATACTCCAGGAGGTACGATCGGTAGTCGAAAAGGGCCAGCTTCTGGCACACGTCACACTCCCAAAGGAAGGTCAGGAGGGCTGCGACGTGTTTGGAAAACCGATTGCAGTGCGCCAACCAAAATCTGCTGAGATACGTTCAGGGTCGAATGTCAAAGTCCAGAAGGGAAATGACAGGGTGGAATATTTTGCAACCACAAGGGGTCGGGTTAAGTGGGTTTCAGGGTTGCTCGCTGTTAACAGAGAAAAAACAATATCCGGGGATGTGAGTATAGCACAAGGCCACCTGAAATGTCCGGGACCGCTCGTGATCGAGGGAGATGTCATGGCGGGTGCGGAGATCACCACAGGTGATACTATCGAGATTCAAGGAGCCGTGGAGGCGGCAATTATTCGTGCAGGTGGAAATCTAATCGTAGGTAAGGGAATAGCCGGCAGGGAAGACCGAAGAATCAAGGTCGAGGGTGGTATCAAGGCGACCTATATCCTGGAGGGTCACATCGAATCCCGGGGGGATATTGTGGTCAAGAATGAGATCATACAGTCCACGCTAAAGACACAAGGTGCGGTGATCATCCCGGATGGGCAACTGGTTGGAGGCAGTGTAACCGCGCTTGGTGGTATCGTTGCAGGAGAGGCTGGCAGTGACGGGCATGTAAACACAGAACTTGTTGTTGCCGAGGACTATTCGCTTCCGGCTAAAATAACAGCCAAGAAAGAGAAACTCGCGCTTCTTCAGGCAACACACAAGTTGTTAGATCCGATGATAGTCAAACAGAAAGAGTTTTTGCTGGATGAACCTGAAACCTCCAAAAAAAATCTTTTAAAGGCGCAAGAGGCTGAAGCTGCTGTTGAAAAAGTAAAAGCGGAAATAGAAAAAATCGAAGCTGATTCTCGTGCCCGCGCAAAGCCGCACATATTGATCGGGAGATTGCTGTATCCGGGGACAACTTTATGCATAGCAGGCAATAAGGTTCGGGTAAACAAGGCGGTCACGGGGCCGCTGGAAGCCGTTCTGTCTGGCGAAAAGGTTGTACTGAGGGAAGTGGCACAAGAGGTTTCTCATGAGAGTCCCGGGAAGCAGAGTAATGAAAACAGTTGTGTTGTAAACATGGAAACAGAGCAAAATCCTGAAATGAAGGATGGGCATATAAATCTTTTTATAGAAAGTGCCCAAAACCTTTTTTTATCCATGCTGCGTTGCCAGGCGAACCCCGGGAAGGTTGGGATTGCTGATGGCGTGGGAAATCCAGGGGACATTACAGCCCTTATCGGTTTAAGCGGACCTGTTCGAGGTAATGTTGCGCTCACTTTTCCAAAGGAAACGGTGCTTGCTATTGTTAATCGTATGCTCGGTTCCAAGGTGCGGGTTGTTGATGATATTGTGGCCGATAGTGTTGCGGAGCTGGTGAATATGGTTGCCGGAGCAGCTAAAAAAAAGTTGTCTTCAGCCGACGGCCTAAGCGGTGAAGGATATGTTGTTCAGCACCCTTCAAAGTCGATATGGTTTGAGGTCCCCTTTACAAGCGACCTGGGTCCGTTTACACTGCAGGTTACTTTTGAATCGCAAAAGCAAGCGCCTTACGCGTCCACCTGAGGCCCGCCGAAGGCGAATGGTGTTAGCAGGCGAATTAAATAATGGCAAACTTTCTTACAGCCGAAGACCTTTGAAAAAGGTTCAATTTTGTTCAAGTTTTCAATTTTGTTCAAGTTCAAGGAAGGCGAAAATTTTAAATGCAGGAATACATTGAGTATTTCGAGGCTTAAAATTTGAGTCTGACGCCGAAATTGGGCAAAAGGGGGCGTTTTACAAAGGTCTCAGTCGAAGCCCGCTGGGCGGGACTGTAGGGGGTTTCAATCTGGTAAAAAACGAGCATTAAGAAAGGTGGTAACCCATGAAAGTGCTGGTGGCTGATGATTCAGCGTTAATGCGTCATGTCCTTGTCAAGACCCTGAATGAAGCTGGTGTACAAGATGTCATACAGGCCACGGACGGAGCAATGGCTTTAGAAAAAGTCGCGGAAGAGAATCCGGACCTGATACTAATGGACTGGGTCATGCCCAACATGACCGGGCTTGATGCTGTGAAAAAGATTCGCGCAAGCGGAAACAATGTTCCTATCATTATGTGCACAACCGAAGGCGAGCAGAACCACATCATCGATGCGATTAAAGCAGGTGCAAACAATT
>JAFDAS010000200.1 GCA_019313695.1 Deltaproteobacteria bacterium | reverse complement strand
ATAGTCTCAAGATAATAAGGTGCCATTGGCGCGGTCTTTATAAGATCCACAGCAATGAACCCAATCTGGACAACTGCTCCGACCACAAGTCCTGCAAGTGCACCTTCCTTTGTTGCACGCTTCCAATAAATTCCACCCATGATCGGGAAGAAATATGATGCGCTTGCGATAAAGGTCGCTATGTGAATTGCTTCAAGGATACCGTCAATTAAGAAAGAACCGATAGTTGCACCTGCAACAACGATCAGTACACTGACCCTGTTGACCATAAGCATCTGTTTCATTGTGGCATCAGGTTTTATGTATCTCTGGTAGATATCACGGGAAAGACATGATCCGCCGGATGTTGCGAAGGTATCGGCACATGACATGGCTGCTGCTGCAAGACCAATAGCACTTAGTGCGACAATGATCGGTGGGAAGTTACTGACTATGAATACCAAAAGTGCAGGTTCTGCATCCGCCATTCCCATCGGGAAACCGGCTGCTGCAATGTTGGGATAAATGGCGTTGAGTCCAATTGCGATCACAGCACACGCTGCAAAAACGATTGCAACCAAAAATGCCCCCAATACCATTCCAAATCGTGCGGACTTTGCATCTTTTGCAGCCCAGACTCTCTGCCATGGGTCCTGTTCTGTCATCCATCCGGGAATAATTGCGAATATAAAAATGAGTACCATAGGAAGTCCGATTATGAACGGATTCCACCATGTGCCCGGCACATCGCTGAACAGTTGGGACACGGAAATTTCTGCCATGTCAACTCCACCTGATGTTGCAGCACTCACTGCAAGAGCTGCCATTATAAGTGCAAAGACTGACAGGAATGTGAATTGGACGACATCAGTCCACACTACCGCAGACAAACCGCCAAGGGTCACATATACAGATATGGCAATTGCGACTATCGCTGCTGCGTAGATCGGACTCAATCCGTAGAACACTGAAAGGACAAATGCAAATCCTTTGATATCAGCCACTGCAAAGAGTATCATGACAATGGTGATGATAAGAGCAACAGGAGCGCGTATTGCGCTGCTGTACCTCATTTCAAGAAGTTCCGGCTGTGTAACGGAAGGCAAGTTCTTTATCCTGCCAACCAGAAGTGCAATTATCAGCAGGGCGGCGATGTTCGGGAATACAAATCCCCATATCGAGCCCATTCCAAGCAGCATGTAAAAACCAATGACTGCAAGGAGTGCTCCTGCCGTAAGCCATGATGCTGCGGCTGAAAAGCCAATGCCAATAGCACCAACTTCCCTTCCTGCGAGCCAGAAATCTGTGACCGACTTCTGTCTTTTCGAAAAATACCATCCAATTGTTATGAGTCCTAATAAATAGACTGCAAGCAATATCAAAAATGTTTGATAACCTTCCATAAGTATTACCTCTTATAACCTCTGTTATACCATTAAGAATATTCAATAACTGTATATTTGTTTTATAAAACTTAAAGTAGCCATTATAATTATACTTAGATGGCTACGACATGTTATTGGGATGGATATATATTATCTTTATGTAAACAGGCACAGTTCTAAAATCCAGTTATTTCAGTGATGATGAAACAAATTTTCACTGCAGAGTACACTCACCTCCTACGGAGTTGAGTACCTGCTACGCCCACAAGGCATGCAGGGCACAGAGTTGTTAACGGTTTGCACCTCCCCTATGCACTCTCCGTAACAGAAGATCTGCGGAGTATAATTATCATAAAAAATAAGATTGTAAAGTTAGACTGCCCCCATATTCAAGGAGTTGTGATACATCATGTCCCTTTACCCATGCAGCATTTTTTGTATTTTTTGCCTGAGCCACACGGGCATGGTTCGTTTCTTCCAATCTTAATCTTCCGGGTGTTTTCATTATTTTCAAACTCGAAGAGATCATCATCAAAGAAGGGATTATCATCAGAGAATAAATCATCATACACGGACTCGGAATCATTAATTGAATGTAAATATTCAATATTTTTTCTGGAAAAGTGGTCAAAAGGATCTTTTTTACATTCACTGAATAGAATGCTGTCATATTCTCCTGCAATTACCAATTTAATTTCCTCTTCACTATCCATTATCAAATCCATTCGGTCTTCTTCAAAAGCTCTTCGTATATCCGGCATTACGGACGGATCATGGAACGACGCAAGATCACCTGCTACAAGACTTGCAAATGTTGGGTCACCGGTGGTGTTTAATAATTTTAGAAAATGCTCTTTGATGTCATCTTCGTGTGACGGGTACTTGGTAGTTAAAAATGCAAGTGCAGTCGTGGTCGTACTTCTTACAAATGACTCGAGTGTCTCATCAGATGAAAAGCGCTTAAGATCTTCTATGGCATCTTCCCCGAAAGCAATAAGAATGCTTGCTACATTTTCAGTCAGCCATGAATCAAGTTCATCATTGCGGTATCGAATTGTATCCAGTAAAAGTTCTAAAGCTTCATTGGTGTTTATGAGGGGAAGTATGTGGATCGCATGTATTGGAACCCAGCCATCTCCATAGTCCTTCCGATGCCAGTATTGTCCATCCTGTATCACTTTCCGAAGCCAGAAAACTGCATCGTCCCTCTTTGCGATTTCCATGGCAAATTTTTTGTTGACATAAAGTCCCAGTACTTTTAGTATCTCTATTAGTACTTCAGTTGGTATTTCCGACAGTTCGGGTTCCATCAGGTACCATTCAATAATCGTGTTGTTTGCAATCAGATCAGCGAAGTTTTCGTCAAGATATTCATCTTCGATAATTGTTTCATCCAGTGATTGTATTATGCCATAACTGTTCTTTGCTTTTTGATAAATGTCCATGATAATATTTTTCTCGCGTCCTTCAATCTTAATAAAATTTGACTTAATAATTCCTGGATAGATTATTTTACCTTTG
>JAFDAS010000199.1 GCA_019313695.1 Deltaproteobacteria bacterium | reverse complement strand
ATCACCAAATTCTGAATCGTCTAACTCTGCATAAGAACCACCGGAAAAAGCCCAAGAACCAAGACCAACAATAGTTGCTGATCCTAGCGTAACTTTTACCGATTGTCCTGGTTTACTTTCAAGTGCCATAATTTTTACCTCTCTGTTTTGTCGATAGCTGCTCCAAGGCCACCGGGTTTAAAGTTACTTTAATAATTTTTTAAATAATGTATGTGTACCCCAATCAGCCGCAAATAGTGTTAAATGTTTTATATCAAGGGAACAATCTACAAAAACTGGAATGTCCAATTTTCTCAACTTCTCACACAATCCAATATCTTCCCCTATATCTTGACCATTTTCACCCTTTGTAAATTCAAACCAAGTTTCAGGAATCATGTCTATAAAAATCTTTGTATCGTATAATATACAGCCTGTTCCGGTATATGACACTTTGACTTCATCTTTAAATGTACCGTCTTCATTCCTTATCTTATCATCGGAAATGGGTTCTAACTTCCCAATTTCCCCACCCATCAAAAGTGGGTCAAAAGGTGGATACCGCCTGTGAACCCTACCGCCCAATACCGGCTTTTCATGTGCCAGCATCTTCTCAATCATATTATCAGTATTGTAAATCTGGTCAGTGTCCATCATTAAAATATGGGTACATCCAAGCATCAAGCCTTTTTGCACAAGGTTATTTCTTATAATATCTATCTGCCCCGGAAAGTCCGGCATGAGCATATCAAAGGATATCGATTTCCCTGATTCAACCAGGCTTGACATATATTCCGTTATGACTTTTACAAATGAAAAAAAGAACTGAGTATAAACCCATTGATCTGTTAAAGGAATCGCAATCCCAAGTTTTACACCGTACTTATCCTGCATCCTAGCACGTTTTCGGATGAAATATGTTTTCCTATCACGGTTAAATTTGCCGTTATCGTACGCTTGCTGATATCCTTCGTCATATTCGGCTGTTTTGTTTATTGGATGATTATGCGTTATCTTGGATTTTTCAGCCCATACCCACCGGCCCAAATCATCTGAAATCTCTCTCAATTCATTATCACAAAAACAGTGTTCATAATCTGTTGAGAAAAAGTTACCGCCTGGGATATGTTCAAGCATTTTTTTGTGGGCCATCCAATGCGCCAAAGGATTGCCGTCTTTGACCCGTATATCCTGCGTGTTCAACCCGACAACACCCCACCCATCCGGCAAGGTTTCCATAGCTTCAATGGCATGTTTTAAAAAGTCTTTTCCAGGAATAGTGTCGTCTCCGAGGAACATAACCAGATCGTGATTTGCCAACCGGGTTAAAATATCAACCATTGCAGGGCAACCGATCCGATCATGGTCAACCTTTGCAATGATCTCGTAGTCGTCTTTTTGTATTCCGGCATTTTCATGGATTGCGTCAATACATTTCTCAGCGCCCTCTTTTCTTATGACCGGAATTATAATTGATACTTCTCTCATGCTTGCTCCTTTGTAAAAATTCCATGAGTATGAATTATTCTCAATGCATCACTTGTGATAATGTCCCGCAACTGTTCAACTTTAAATTTTGATTTAATCCCGTACATATTGGCCCATATTCCGTCGGTAAAATAAAGCCATGAATTAATATTCCAAAAACTTAAATGAGTAGGATCTTGAAAAGCGCCTCTGCCATCTGTTGATGGAGTAAAATGTTCAAACTTCCCACCGGGTTTCAAGACTCGCCATATTTCATCAATGACAAATATCGTTTTCCCAAGCGGTATATGCTCCAAAAAATCAAACGCCCTTACTTCATCAACTGAATTGTCACCATACGGCAAGGCGCATTTTGATAAATCTAAAATCAAATCAGGTTCATGGGCCGGGTCAATATCAATATTGATATATCCCTTGACTTTCCTTTTACCACAACCCAAATTAATTCTTATTTGCTCCATTATCGTTCCTTTTCTAATAAAATATCATAGTCAATACTATATCCCTGTATCGGCGGTACTTGTGTAAAATCGCTATTCGGGTGAACCATGCTTCTTTTAAATTGCAAGTGTCTCCAACCTGTCACCGTTAAGCTGCAATTATCGAACATCGTTTTAAGGCTCTCAAGTAAATTCCCGGCCTCAAGCGCTGAATTGTTTTGTGAGAAAATATTAAATTGCAATAAAAAATCTTCCCGCTCTTCTGAAAAATCAAGCTCGTCAATATCCGACACGGAAAAATAAACACAATAAGGGAAAGTTGCTCCTTGAGGTGCTTGTCCCAGATACATTCTTCCAGACACATCGTTATAAAAGCCCGTCGTGGTGTTTGCTGAGAAGTGATTATATATTCCTTGAAATAATGAGTTCATTTTTAAAGTTTATCCATTGCATCTTGAAATTTCTTGTTTGCTTTACGTTTATTCTTTTTTCCTGCTGGCCTCATGAAGGGTTTTGCTTCAATATAGACCGGGCTGATGCCTTTTAGGCTCTTGGCCCCATCTCTTTTATATGTCCCGTATACTGAAGAATAAGCCCCCAACTCAATAAAGCTTGCCCTGTAAGGCGGCCACCATTTTTTAGGCCCCTGGCACCAAACGACATAACCCCCATCTTTGAAAATACTTTTTTCAACGGAAAACTGCTTCAATAAATCACTTGATCCTGTTTTCTGTTTCAAAATCCGCTTTGCATCTTCCATGACATCTTCTGCAACATCTTTAGATACCCGTTTTAAAACGATTTTGGCAGCGTTTAAAACTTCTTTCCCGTTCCAGTCAATCACGTTATTTTCCATCTCCTTTATCTTCACCGCTCATTAGAATTTCATGTTTTGTAATTTGGGGGCATTCTAATATTGGCATTTCTGATCCTTTCGGAACGTCCTCAAATGAATCATGTTCAAATGCAACTACAAAACAATTCTTCTCAAAAGAAAAATTAGC
>JAFDAS010000198.1 GCA_019313695.1 Deltaproteobacteria bacterium | reverse complement strand
TTTCCTTCAAGCTTTTTGTCTTTTCTTATTTTATCTTTAACACGTCTGCATGCCTGGGACACACCGGATTCTCCAACCCCGCGTCCTGGAGGACGCTGGTTACTTGTTAACTTGTTACTTTTCTTGCCGCTGATTTACGCAGATTTACGCTGATTTTTTTCTTTCATTTATGTGCAAATCCCCATGAAAATATTTGGTAAAGATAAATCGGGTCTGGCTTGTGGGGATTCCTCGGTCTTCTCCATTCTTTTGATTCCTTCAATTAAGCCAACCTTGGGTTTCCAGCCGGGAAGATTCTTGCCTTTATTCCATGGCACCATAACCTCGCGGAAACGATAGGGTCTACCACCCCAGTTTATCGGCATCGGTTTTTTAACAATCCGGCCATAAACAGTAACCAAATCTTTAAGCGAAATTGGATTCCCAGAGGAGATGGCATATTCTTCCATACCTGAAACTTTATTATCCAGCAAACGCCTTGCAGCCTGAAGATAGCCATCAATGACATCATCAATATAGACAAGATCAATCAATTGTTCGCCTTGAGACATGGCCAGTTTTGTCTGCCCCTCGGCAACTTTCCTTAGCAAAGTAAAAAGCTTCGGCCTGGGATCATCCGGCCCGTAGGTATCAAAAAGTTTAAGGGTAATCACCTTCAGTTCCGATGTTTTCACATAGAATTTAAGCATATCTTTAAACGCCTGTTTGGTTGCGGCATAAAGGCAAACCGGATTGTAATCTTCATTCTCATAATGCTGCCAAGATGTTCCGGTGTTGATCAGTTTTGTAACACCCTGTAATGTCATGGCTTCGGCAAGCTGAACACCAAAGAGAAGATTGCTTTGAACAAGATGCTCTATATCCTCTGATATATGTTGTGCCAGAAACAGGGATGCCAGGTGAAATACAATTCCCGGTTCAGCCTCTTTCACGATATTTATCATTGAACTTGTTGTGCCGTTGTGCTGATGAACAATAACCTTGCCTGCGACATCTTCTAACAATTTTAGGTTTGAAGATGATCTCGTAATAATGTGTGCTTCCCAGCTATCTTTTATCAACCTGCGTACAAGGTGAGAACCTACAAATCCGGTCGCGCCTGTGACTAAAGCGGTTATTCGTGATTTGTTATTTGTTATTGGTGTTTCGAGGTTATCTTTTGATTGCATCATTTTATTTTACTGACAAAAAGTAAGGTGAAGCCATTTACTACTTTCATGTTTTCTCAAAATATTGGAACGGGCTTTGAAAATCAGCAAAACCCGGAAATTGAGAATCTCTTTGAGAAAGAATCGGATTTTCATCGGGCCAGGGAATATTTGCGGAATTCCATAAAATGCCGGCATCGTGCTCTGGGGCGTATACTGTGGTGACTTTATACATAACAATAGCAAAATCACTCATCACATAAAAAGCATGCGCAATGCCCCTCTCCAGATAAAGCGCATTTGCCTTTTCCCTGCTTAGCTCGAAAACAGCGTGCTGTCCACAGGTCGGCGAACCTTTGCGCAAATCAACAATCGCGTCGATAATCGTGCCGGAGACACAGTAAACGATCTTTACATGGTCATAGGGAGGCAGTTGAAAATGAAATCCCCGTAACACCCCTTTGTTTGAATATGAATAGTATTCCTCGGCGAAATCCGTGGTTAAGCCGTGTTTGCCAAAAATATCCTGATGAAAAGTCTTTACAAAAGTCCCCCGTTTATCCTTAAGCACATTAGGAATAATTTCAAAACAGCCGGGGATATTAGTTTCTACAATGTTCATAATTGAAAGCCGGTAGCACCGGTTAGGAGGATTTTCATACTTTAAGAACCCAGGTTTGAGGAGCGAGGTTTGAAGGGCGAGGGGCGAGGAACGAGGTTTGAGGGACGAAGAGAATAATTCTCATTTGTTTACAAAGCCTTTCTTTGTTCTTATGAGTCCGCCAAGCATTAGGGATATTTCTTGTGTTTCCTTCAGCCACTTTTTACCGGCTTCCTTTTCGATATAGCCTATTTCCATCCCAATATAAATTTGAGTTCTTAATTCACCGCAAGATCCCTTGGCGTAAGACAAAAAGGAAATGCATTGCTTCTGGGTATTCAACTCAAACCCTTCCGCGATATTACTCGGAAGGGAATACCCTTCTATAAAGCTTATCACTAATCCTGAAACCTGCTTCTCTCAACTGTTTGACAAGCTTCTTTTTATCTATGGCAAATCCCATTTCAATTGCCAAATCCATAACCCCCAATGCCCCCATCGTATTTACACCCATTAGCGCTGCTTTCTCCCTTGCTGTCCGTTCATCTATCAGCGCATAATCAAATCCTGATTCCTTACAAAGGATGATAACCTCGGATTCCCCTTTGCCCAAGTTTGTTGTTAAGGCATTAACAGCTATCTCATCATTTACGGTCTTTATGGATATCCAACCATCTTTTACCGCAGATTCGGTCTCGGTAGAACCGGCTTCACCTCTTCCTTTTACCACGACCTCCTCATACACAGCACGAGGAATATATGTCTCAGCAAACACCTCTTTTAATAGTCCAAATATCTCTATTTGTGCCAGTCCAATAAGACAACTGCTGTCTACTGCAACCCGAAAAACTTTCATTTTTCAACCATCTCGCGATATCGGTCTATCGCTTGTTGGTCTTTTTCAAAACTCTTCTCGCCATACTCATAGGCAGGGATGTTGTGTTCCTTTAAAACCTCCATAAATCCGACTCTGCTCATTTCTGTCAGTTCTGTCGCCTTTCCAAGCGATATGGTTCCTTCTTGAAATAAGAGGATCGCCAATGCCATTTTTAATTTCTTTTTAACCCATTCTGGTTTCTCCAGTCCCCTCATGGCAAATATTATGTCTTGAGGAAGCTTTATTTCTATCGGTTCCATTTTTGTTGTATTCATGTTTTATCCCTCC
>JAFDAS010000197.1 GCA_019313695.1 Deltaproteobacteria bacterium | reverse complement strand
CTTAGTTTTTCAAGTTCTGCCTTGTGATCTTTCAAAATATCATTAATATCATGTGCGCCAATCGGCAACCAAGATGGCCATTTGAAGTGGTTCTTATTATCAATCAAATTGTGTTTTAATGTTTCAAATGCCATCTCATTTTTTTCAATAGCAAATATACCTTCCCAACCTGCTTTGTATAATCCAAGTGATAAGCCACCACAACCAGCAAAAATATCAATATATTTACAGGTGGACGTTTTTTTCATATATGATATTGTACATATTATATGTTATATATTTTGCTAAGTATTGTACAAGCACCGTTCCCCTTGACTCCTTTGAATATTTTTCATTCCACAGACCGCCCCATATTTCCCTTACTCATAATCGCAATCTTCAACAATATCGGCGAAACAACGATTGAGACGACTACCATCAGCACTATCGCAGAGAATACCTCGTCTTCAATTATTCCCATACTCTTACCAACCGACAGTACCACAAGTTCAACACCGGCGCGAGGCATCATGCCCAAACCGAACACCAGACTGTCATGGTTACCAAAACCAATGAGTCGTGTCCCGATAAAACCACCTACCAGTTTTCCTAATAGTGCCAGTACAACAACAAGAACAGCGAAAATACCAGCCGTTTTTACAAACTCAAGTTCAACAGACAACCCGATGAATGCAAAAAAGATTGGGACAAATATCCCATACGCAAGACCACTCACCTTGCTTTGCACGTCCCTGATCTTTGCAAGCGGTATGTCTGATAGAAGCACTCCTCCTTTGAATGCCCCGATAACAGCATGCAGTCCGAACAATTCTGCAAGGTAGGCTGAAAAGAGTGCGATAATTACTACGAATGCAAAGATTGATTCCTTGACATGCATTTTCTGAACGTAGGTGAAAAGACGGGGGAACACTTTCAAGCCAAGGAAAACCATGATGAGCATATATCCAACCAGTTTTGCTGCAATGATAAACATCTGCATGCCGGATGGGATCTGGTTGTAGGTTGCCATTGTTGCTACGACGGAGAGCAGGAAGATGCCGATAATGTCATCGAATATTGCAGAGGTTAGCATCATCGTCCCGGGTCTGCTTGAGAGATAATCAAAATCGATCAAAGTCTTGACCACAACTCCGATGCTTGTAGGGCTGAATGCAACTCCCATGAAAATGCTTTGCAAAAGTCCAAGGTTGAACACCAATCCAAGCAGGAATCCAAAACCAAATGCAAACAACATCTGCGTGATGGTTGGAATAAGTGCTTCCATTGATGCACTTCGCAACTGTGCGATATGGACTTCCCTGTAACCTGCCGTGAACAGCAGGAATATCGCACCGAGTTCGGCAAAGAATGAAAGCACCTCGCTATCCGGTTCTATGAACAATATACCTATAACTACTCCCGCAGATATTTCCCCCAGTATTGAAGGAAAACCTGCCCTTTCGATGGCTTCCCCAAAGACTTTTGCTAAAAACACGATGAGAAGGATCAGAAGAAGCGCATCCATTCAACCCATGCCCCTTGTTCTGTAAACTTCGTTTATGACATCCCGTTTGGATACGATGCCGACCAGTTTTCCGTCATCAACCACACAGGCACGATTGATGTGATGTTTCAGCATCATGTCAGCAGCATCACAAAGATCAATGTCGGAAGTGATGGTTACCGGATGAGATATCATAATGCTTTTTGCGTCTTCACCAAGCGACCTGACCGCAGCCATATGGGTATGTTTGGTTCGCGAGATACGATCAAACATTAGCACTTCTAATATTATATTCTGGTCGATCACGCCTACCAGTTCACCATCTGCGTTAAGTACAGGATATGTATGGAAATGGTGTTTTTCAAACAGTTCAATTACATTTTCAATGGAATCGTCTTCTGCGACGGTGATTATATCTTTCGACATTATGTCGGCAATTCTAACACTAAGACACTTGCTTTCCACAGAATCTGACGGATTTTTGGTTTCACTTGTTGTCATCGGTTACGCCCCACCCTACAACCGCTCTTTCATTTGTGACTTATACTGTGTTTGTTATGTTTTACTTCATGTGATATTATGTTTTGGTGACATGTTACAGTCTGTACATCAGGTAAGTTACATGGTACGTAAGTTACGTAGCATGTATATTAAAGTTGAATGTTCGTTTGTCAATCCATTACTAGAAAAACGACACATGAACGCATGTTTTTAATCATTCATCGATAAATCAAATCACAAGCCAAATCGCACCACATCTGCATCCACCAATCGCATTTATCTAACCGATTTCAATGAAATGTCGATGCACATTCCAAATATCCATGCCCCATGCAGCAACGAGCCCGCCGTAGGCGGCGCGTTCCATTTCTACTACCCGCCCACATTCATAAAATACAAAGTTCCTACGTAGAGTAATCCGTGCAAACACAGATGCACTGAAAGCGATTGAAACTTCTATGTATACCACTCCGCAAGTATAATTTAGAATTGCAGATGACCACAGAGGATAATTATAAAAAATAAGGATGACCTCTTGCGAGTAAAATGCCAGCCACAGAGAGCACAGAGGACACAGAGAGAAAGTTGCTACGGCCTCTGTGCTCTCTGTGTACTCTGTGTACTCTGTGTACTCTGTGGCAGAAAGTTACAAAAAACAGACATGGTTTAGTATATATTCAGGCCAGTGATAGAGAACAATGCCGCGCTACACGCGTGTGGTAGCACCCTTTTTTAATTATCCTGAACTCGTTAAACCGCCTGCGTCACAACACAACGATGCACCGGCTAAACAAACCCCACCGATCTGATTTTATCAAATTCTATAACCTTTAATACACCATACCGCATATTGCCACATATGACCCACACAAAAGTGCAGGAACAATTTGCCAAACGTTCTTATGCATATGCAAAAAGCAGCGCGCTTTCCAATG
>JAFDAS010000196.1 GCA_019313695.1 Deltaproteobacteria bacterium | reverse complement strand
AGGTGCAAAAACAGGCAGCGCGTGTTCTACCGAATTGCCATCCCGCACTTGGCAATCTTGTCGCCATTGACGGATCGTTTATCGATGCAACACTTTCCATGCAGTGGGCCGATTACCGGAAGGGGGCAAAGAAGGCCAAGACTCATATCGGCTTTGACCTGAACCGGGGCATCCCCAGAAAGATCTTTTTTACCAATGGCAAGGGTGCCGAACGGCCCTTTGTCAGCCAGATCCTTTCCTCCGGTGAAACGGGTGTTATGGATCGCGGCTATCAATGTCACGAAAGGTTCGATCTGTGGCAGAAAGAAGAAAACCTCTTCATGTGCCGCATCAAGGCAAAAACCGTAAAGACCATTATCGAGTCCCACCCTGTTGCACCCGATAGCATTGTTTTTTATGATGCCACTGTTCTGCTCGGCACTGACGGAACCAACCAGACGGAAAAACCGCTTCGGCTTGTCGGGTATGAAGTTGACAATGTGAAATACTGGATTGCCACAAACCGGTACGACCTTTCTGCTGAACAGGTCGCAGGGGCCTATAAGCTCCGGTGGGATATCGAAAACTTCTTCGCCTGGTGGAAGCGACACTTGAAGGTATATCATCTGATTGCCCGGAGCGAGCACGGTCTTATGGTTCAAATCCTTGCAGGATTGATAACCTATTTGTTGCTTGCCATCTATTGCCACGAGCAGCACAAAGAAAAGGTCTCCATCAAAAGGGTGCGAGAGTTGCGAACACAGATCCAGAATGAACTGAGATCTGATCCTTCAAGCACAGAAACTGCTTATAATTGTAGATTCCTGCCCAAACCTGCCACCCATTCCTGAACAAAACTGCCACTGATTCCTGGTGAAACCTGCCACCCATTCCTGAGGAAAGTTTACCACTTTCCGGGTCATTTCAGGAATGAAAAAGAATAAAATTTCATCATCCTTTTCCCATCAAAATTGTCTAACATCTTCTCTGTACAATACTTCAGAAGAGGAGATGCAAATGGCACGGAAAAGGATTGGCATGAAAAAGATTAGAGAGATTATACGTTTCAAAGAAACCACCAATATGAGCGAGAGAAAGATAGCCAGGGCTCTCAATATTTCCCGGCCTGTTGTCGCACAGTACATCAATGATTTCAAAACAAGCGGCCTTACCTATGAAGATACTAAAGACATGCCGAACAGCCAGCTCCTTACCCTGTTTGAGAAACAAAAGAAAACAAAATGTTCACAGTACGAGGAACTGTCACAGCAATTCCCCCGTGTTGCGATAGAGCTCAAAAAGACCGGCGTGACCCTCATGACCCTGTGGAATGAGTATCAGAGAGAGCACCCAGGCGCTTACAGCTACTCACGCTTCTGCTACCATTTTCAGGTATGGAGAAATGCATCAAAGATAACGATGCATATCGAACACAAAGCCGGTGACAAGATGTTCGTCGATTATGCCGGTGACAGATTGATGATTGTGGATCGCAGAACCGGCAGGGAACAATCGGTGGAAGTCTTTGTAGCTATCCTGGGAGCCAGTCAGTTGACCTATGCAGAGGCATCGTTAAGTCAGAAGTCGGAAGACTGGATCAGATCGAATGAACGCGCGTTCATATTCTTCGGAGGTGTCACGCAGGCCATCGTTCCCGACAACCTTAAATCCGGCGTGGCGAAGAGCAACAAGTATGAGCCGGGAATCAACCCCATGTTTGATGACTTTGCCGAGCACTACCGGACAGTTATTCTTCCCGCGCGGGTTCGCCGTCCACAGGACAAGGCACTGGTTGAAAATGCGGTTCGACTTGTCTATCAGAGGATATATGCCCCACTCAGAAACAGGACATTTTACTCTTTAAAGGAACTCAACGAGGCCATCTGGGACCTACTGGAAAAACACAACGAAACACAGTTTCAGCGTTTACATACCTCCAGAAGTGGACTCTTTGATAAGATTGAAAAATCAGTTCTCAAGTCCCTGCCAATGGAACGATATGCCATCAAACAGTGCAAGGAACTCACGGTCCAGCTCAACTACCATGTCGAATTACGTGAAGACAGGCATTACTACAGCGTGCCATGGCAGTTCAGGGGTAAACGGGTGAGGGTCATATACGATGACAGGACTGTGGCGATCTACTATGACAACATAAGAATCGTGCAGCACAAAAGGATTCGTATCCCCAACGATTACACGACGCTGCCCGCCCATATGCCGCCAGAGCATAGAAATTACTCCGAGTGGAGCCCTGAACGCTTTATTAAATGGGGAAAGTCTATCGGAGATAATGTTGCCGAGATAATCCAGGTAGTTCTCAAAAGCAGGAAGCATCCGGAACAGGCGTTCAAGACCTGCATGGGCATACTTAATCTTGTAAAAGAGCATGGACCCGACAGGCTGAATAAGGCATGCGGGCGGGCCCTTGGTTTCGGGTTTCATTCCTACAGACGCATCAAGAACATCCTTGACAGGGGCCTTGAAGAAGAGAAGCTTGAAGGTTCAATGGAACTGCTGGTTTCTTCCCATGAAAACATCCGGGGAAGCAAATACTATCAATAAGAGAAAAAAGAGGAAGAGAATCAATGAATAACAATCAGGCTACACTACGGAAACTTGAACAGATGAAACTCTACGGTATGGTACGGGCATTTACAAGCACCATGGAGACAGGTGTCAGAAACCAGTTTACCGCAGATGAGCTTGTCTCTCACTTGGTGGATGCGGAATGGGATGACCGTCACAATCGTAAACTCGCAAGGCTTTTAAAAGGGGCAAGGTTCCGTTACAGTGCATCTTTCGAAGAGATTGATTTTACCTTGAACAGGAACATCGATAAAAACCAGTTACTCCGTCTTTCCAACTGTCAGTGGATAGAATCCCATCAGGACTGTATCCTGGCCGGACCAACCGGGGCTGGAAAGAGTTTCATAGCTTCCGCCCTGGGGCACCAGGCATGTATG
>JAFDAS010000046.1 GCA_019313695.1 Deltaproteobacteria bacterium | reverse complement strand
ATAATCTTCAACAGAATCATGGAATGCTTTCCGCAATTCTTTAACGGTTTCACCCTCAAAAGTGATTACGTCTCGCAAATTGATGATTTCTCCGTGAAAAATATTAGCCTCATCATCAAATTCAACTTTTGCAAAATATCTTTTATATTCCATTATGCTTTTACCCCCGCTTCCTTCAGGAATCTACGGACTGATTTTACGGCACCCTTGTTGGTAACACGCTCCGAACCTCGTTGAGTGCAACCCGTACACGCGAGCCTCTACCTTCTGAAATATCAGCGCCAAGAGCAATAAACAAAGATTCAATGTCCACCCAAGAAATATCCGCACGTTCAGGTCTTTCAAATATGCGCTTAAGGGTTTGCCGCTGTTTTTTGTTCATAATAATATTATATCATCAATTGATACTATGTCAAGAAGCTATTGCTCACACCCAACGCCCAAAATCACCGGCAGCAAAAAGCATAGCGCAGCGGCGCTTTTTTCTGCCCGTGTGAATTTTGGTGTACGCCCGGCATGGGCGTGAACTTATGGGATGCAAGTTCCCTGTATGTGAACCCTGTTAATGTCGTGAGACATAAACAGAAATACTAGCCGAAGGCAAGGGCGTTTCCGTGAGGAAGGGTCTGAAGGAAGCCGGAGTGCAAAGCTATGAGCCGACGGACAGAAACAGCATATAAGGCCAAGTCTCCGGGTAAGTTAGCACCACATAACGAAGCCCCGGGTTCAGGAGATATGGTAAATGCTGCGGTTGTGTAGTGACAGTTCACGTTCTTATCCGGGGAGACCTGCTCGACGTGGGGTCGTTTTATACGACAGCGCCCGGTGTGGCAACACACAGGGTGATCGGGCAGGAGTCAGCAGAGGCCATAGTAGGCGTAGGAATCCACCGCTCATGGTGGCGTGGTAGCTGGAAACGAGCCCGGCGAATAGAAAAGCTGGGAGGTCTCATCCCGCCGAAGGGCCAAACCCGAAGTATGGGGAATAGTCCATATGTGCTCCGTAACGCGATGAACCCGACTGGGTGAGCGAAAATTTCGGGCGCGTCATAAGGTATGCTACTCCTCAAGTATCAACTTGCAGTTGCCGCCTTCTTTTCAAAGAGCTGTAGGTTATATTTTAACCGACTACGGTCCGTTAGTCTTTGGGAACCGCCCAGTGCGGACCCGCACGCTGGGTGGTGTGGGGGCCGGGGGAGAAAAACCCCCGGCTACCCGATTCGCGCCTGTTTTCATCAAAATATGGCTGCATAGTCTTGCGGGTATCTCGCCTTGTACCACCTCAAGAAATGTTTGTAGGTCCCTCTTGTTCCATGCTCATCCCGGAACTCTCCCAGCACATCTCGAGGATTACGGCTAAGCTGGGGCCATCCGCATGTAAATGCGCTGAGCAAAGTACGAACTCGCTGATTCTCGTCCTGTTGGTAATGCAGATTGCGGTGAATTTTAAGGGAGTAGTGCCCAGTGCGCTTTCGCCCACCACGCTTGAGGCGGTGGTCCGGATAGTCTCCCATGAGCAGAAGGGCGAGGCGAGTAATGCCTTCCACGTAGCCAGGCCAAAAGTCTTCAGCCTTCAGAGACTCTTCGGCTGCCGCGAGGCCAGAGTATAGCATCATCATGTGGAGGTCATCGGATGATACATTTTCATCCAGATACCGACCAATTTCCCGCAGCGTTCTCCGTAAGACATGTTTCCATTCAGTGGGTGTCATACCCTGCTGACGCGCGGGCTTGGATTGTGCACCAAATAGACGTGCAAATTGGACCTGCATTGAACGCGGAACTTCAGCTTTTGATTTGGGACTTGTCATTTCTTTTTATTGCGAACCATTAAATGTTAAGAAATAAATCAGTACTTATTGTCTATCAATATATTGTTTCTTGATTTTAATCGCATATTGATAAAGCATAAATTTTAATGAAAAAGCAAGAATTTTATAATCATAAAAACCCTCGCAAATTGCTGGATCAGGTGCGTGATGTCATGCGGTCGTAAAAACTCCTTCGAAATGACAGAGTATCGTTGACATGACACCATGATAAGAGATAGAACAGCAACGAAGCGTTTACATGATTAACGAGATGGGGAGGAGACGTCACAGATGCGGGTGGTGAGTATTGAGAAGCTGGGAGAGAAGATATATGGCTGTATAGATGACGGGGTCAACTATTGTACGTTTTCGATTGAGCCTGATGGTCCCATTGATTATGAAAAGAGTTATTATAAGAGCAATTACAACGACTATGACCACTTTGTGCTTTCCTACGCGGAGACAGATCCCGGCACATGTTTCCTTGAAAATCCGGTGGAGATAGGCGCCAGTGATATGGAAAGCCTGACCTATGAATTTGTGTTGGGTGTGTGGAAGAGCGTATGGGAAGGGTAGGGGTGGTCTAAGTGTGCTTCTCCCTGTTCCTGACCATGCGGAAGTAATCTGAAAGTATCTCTCTGTGATCAAACATAATGGGATCCGGCAGGTTATCTTCAGTAAAGATTCCTATCTCTGCGGCATCATCCGCGGCCCTGGGAACGCCTTTCCCCTTCGCCGTAAAGACCGTGGATATGGTGTGCAGGCGCGGGTCCCTGTCGGGCCTTGAGTATGTTCGCAGCTGGTCTTCAAGTACCACATCAAGGGAGGTCTCTTCCCTTGCTTCTCTGACGGCGGCATCCTCCAGCGATTCTCCATAATCGACAAAACCGCCCGGGATCGCCCAGCCGATGGGTTTATTTTTTCTCATTATCAGAACGATGCCCCCTTTCTCGGCCTCGATAATGATATCGACCGTAGGCGTCGGGTTGTGGTAGAGTTCCAACTCCGCGCCGCAATTCCGGCAGATTCTTTTTATCTTTGTGTTCATTGAGATACCCGTCCATCTGTGATTCTGGAAATATAAATTGAAGCACAGCAGCATGTCAAGGACGGATTTTCTTGACATGTATGGGTTATTTATTTACTGTCCATGCAAAAACAGGCTGTTTCTGGGGGGAAAGATGATTGGTGTACTGATTATAACTCACGCCAATCTCGGGTATGAGCTGATAAAGGCTGCCGAGATGATAAAGGGTGATATAAAAGGGATAACTTCCGTCTCGCTGGATGCGACAAAGGGCGTGGACGATATCAAGAAAGAGATTACCTCGGCCATAAAAAAGGCTGATTCGGGGAAGGGTGTGCTCATTATGACGGATCTGTTTGGAGGCACACCTTCAAATATCTCCCTGTCGTTCCTGAAAAAGGAAAAGGTAGAGGTGGTTACCGGCGTGAATCTTCCCATGCTGCTCAAGATATCGGATATCAGGGAGGAGAAAAAGCTCGCTGAATTTGCCGATCTCATAAAAGTTTACGGCAAAAAGAACATATACCTTGCCAGCGAGATATTAAACAGAAAAGCTGATGATTGATCCGCGACACCTTCCACCAGCGAGTTCTTCTCTGATAAGAATTGACAACAGGCTTGTCCATGGCCAGATACTGGAGGCATGGGTCCCCTTTATCGGCGCCTCGCACATAGTGGTGGTGAATGACGAGGTCGCGGACGACCTGTTCCGGGGATCGGTCATAAGGATGGCGGTGCCCCGGGAAATAGAGATG
This sequence comes from Deltaproteobacteria bacterium, assembly GCA_019313695.1. Taxonomy (GTDB): domain Bacteria; phylum Desulfobacterota; class Syntrophia; order Syntrophales; family UBA2210; genus UBA2210. The sequence continues at coordinate 17,566 of JAFDAS010000046.1, read as the reverse complement.
CGCGTCTATAGCGTCGAAGAGTTCTCCAGGAACCTCACTTACGAGAACTACACAGGAAAGAAAAGTATTGTTTTGTTTAGCAGTATAGACGATCTGTTGCGGGCTTACAGGCTGGGTTTCAGATTCGACAGGTTAAATATAGGCAATGTTCATAATGGTGACTGTGTGTGCCGGCCAGCGACGTCTATATCTTTGAGCGAAAACAACGTGAAGGATCTGATGCTGCTTGCCGATTCAGGAGTCAAGATAGAGATAAGATGTGTCCCGAGAGACAGGCCTGTTGATTTCCTGGATGCGCTGGAGGAGTTCGGCAATTCCAGGCACAGCCAAGGCATATGATATGTGGTTGAATTTCCTTGAAGTGGCCCTTCTGGGCGGGATTCTATGTCTTGACAGAGTGTTTCTGCAGGCTATGATATCCAGGCCCATTGTAGCCGGTCCCGTCATAGGGGCTGTGCTTATGGAGCCATTCACAGGGTTGATAATAGGGGCCTTCATAGAGTTGCTGTGGATCGACAGATCGCCAATGGGATTGTATGTTCCCCCCAACGATTCAATTGCCACCATACTGGCAACGGCGGGAGCCATACTGGCGGGAAGAGAGTCGGGGCATCCGCCACGCGAACTTGTCGCGCTGGCCATCTTGCTGTTTCTCCCTTTCGGTATCCTTGCCCAACGGGTTGATATATGGATAATAAAGACAAATGACAGACTTTCCGAAAGGGCCGCTGAATATGCCCGGCTGGGCGATATAAAAGGGCTTGCCAGGGAGCATATGCAGGGGCTTGTGAAGGCATTTGCGAGTGCGTTTGTTGTTATTCTTGTATGTCTGGCGCCGGGCGTGGTGTTTCTCGAATGGGCATTTCCCATCCTTCCGGAAAGAATTCTGAGGGCCCTTTCATATACCTACTTCTTCATTCCCATCCTCGGCATCGCCGTAGCCCTGAACACCATTAAACTCCGTGGCGCTGTTCCGGTGTTCGCGGGGGTTTTCCTCCTTGCCACTCTGATTATGAAGATCTTTTAGACGGGAAATGCCGGCATGGCGAAAATGGCTGTAAATATTAAAACGCGCGATATGACGGCGGATGATCTGGATGATGTCCTCGTGATTGAAGGCGCCTCCTTCCAAATTCCCTGGTCCAGGGGTATATTTCTGGGGGAGATGGCGCAACCCTTCTGTCACGATCTTGTGGCCCTTGTGGAGGGAAGGATTGTCGGCTATATATGCTTTGCAATAGTCTGCGACGAGATCCACCTCAGGAATATTGCCGTCCACCGGGACTGGAAGAGGTGCGGGGCGGCCTCGGAACTTCTCTCAAGAATGATAGCAATCTCCTCCGGCAAAGGCGCTCGATACGGCACTCTGGAGGTAAGAAAATCGAATGTGGCCGCATTAGAGTTGTACAAAAGATTCGGCTTTGTGGTAGAAGGGACAAGACCCTCCTACTACTCCGAGGCAGGTGAAGACGCTCTTATAATGTGGGCGAATTTTTAGGTGAGAGAATTATGAAGCACCCGTAAAAAGTCTGTCATTCCCGCGCAGAGACTGTGTCATAATAGGGTAAAATGTCATTCCTCATCCCGATTTATCGGGATGAGGAATCTTAACATGTTAAAGTTGATGCACCCGTAAAAAGTCTGTCATTCCCGCGTAGGCGGGAATCCAGGAGCTCTAACTATTTAATCCCGACTCGTCGGGACTGGATTCCCGTTCCCCGATCGGAGTCGAGGACAAGCTTCACGGGAATGACAAAATTGTGTATATTTCGGGGGCATCCAGAACATATTGAAATTACTGGATTCCGGCTTCCGCCGGAATGACAAAAAATGATGTTTTCTGACTTTTTACGACTTTGTCAAGATAAGAAAATTATGAAACCTGATATCTCCGCGACAGTTTTTTCTCAAAGGGAAACAACCGGAGGGCATTTTCTGATGGTCTTGAAGGTATCCGCCTCCTTCAGGGAGTCCCTTCCGGGGCAGTTTGTCATGGTGAGGATTAAAAACAGCGACGATCCCTTTCTTTCCAGACCATTCAGTATCTATTCCGTGCATTCCCGCGGTGGCGACACATTTGTTGAGATCCTGTACAAGGTTGTGGGGAAGGGTACAGAGGCCTTCTCCAGGCTGAGAGCGGGTGCTGTCCTCAACATGCTGGGGCCGCTTGGGAGAGGATTTGACGTTCCTTCGACATGTAAAAAGATAGTTCTGATAGCCGGCGGGGTCGGTATGGCGCCCCTTTCATTTTTAGCGGAGCGCTGTGGGAAAGAGACTGACGGCGCGGAAATAAACTGCTACATGGGAGCGGGAAGTCTGGAAGCGCTTGTGGGGCTGGACAGGATTGAGGAGGTCTGCTCTGTTGTGAAGATAAGCACTGATGATGGAAGCCGGGGACATCACGGTCCTGTCACAGAACTTTTCGGACGCGACATAGATCTCCACGCGGACAATGATTCCCGGATATACTCCTGTGGTCCGAATCCAATGCTCAGGAGCCTGCACGAATTGTTGAAGGATCGTCGGGTTGTCTGCCAGGTTTCTCTTGAAGAACGCATGGCATGCGGTATCGGGGCCTGCCTCGGGTGTGTTGTGAAGACAAAATCCGACGGTCTGGTCAGGGTCTGCAAGGAAGGGCCGGTGTTTGATATCGACAGTGTAGATTTCAGTGAAGATAACGGATAGTGATATGAAATTGGAAATGGGTGTTGATATAGGAGGCCTGGCGCTGAAAAACCCGGTCATGACCGCGTCGGGTACATTCGGCTATGGTGAGGAATATTCCGATTATCTTGATCTTAATCGTCTGGGCGCCATCGTTGTCAAGGGATTGTCCCTTGAGCCGAGAGAAGGAAATCCGCCGCCGAGGATTATAGAAACAGCCTCCGGAATGCTCAACGCCGTCGGTCTTCAGAACGTGGGTGTAAGGGCCTTTATTGACGACAAACTGCCCTGGCTCCGCAGGATTGATTCCGCAATAATTGTAAACATATTTGGGGAAACCATCGAGGACTACGTGAAGGTTGCAAAGATCCTCAACGATGCCGTGGGCGTGGCCGCGCTTGAGGTAAACATATCCTGTCCCAATGTCAAGAGGGGAGGGGTTACCTTCGGTTCCGACCCTGGTCTTGCCGGAGAGGTTACAAGGGCCGTGAAGGATGTCTCCCGCCTGCCCGTTATTGTAAAGCTTACCCCTAACGTAACGGATATAACCGAAATTGCCAAGAGCGTTGAGGACGCCGGCGCCGACGCGCTTTCCCTCATCAATACACTTACAGGGATGTCGGTAGATATAGAGAAGAAGGTGCCGCACCTGGAAAATGTCACAGGCGGTCTCTCGGGACCGGCGATAAAACCGGTCGCGCTCAGGATGGTGTGGGAAGTGGTAAACGCGGTCTCCATACCGGTGATAGGCGTAGGCGGAATAATGAACGCCCGCGACGCCCTCGAATTTCTCATTGTGGGTGCAAAAGCAGTCCAGGTGGGAACGGCAAACTTTCTCAATCCGGGTGTAACTGTTGATATTATTGATGATATAAAAAGGTACATGTCGGAAAAGGGCATCGGCGACATAAACGACCTGATCGGTACGCTCAAGATATAACATCCAAAATTATACAGCCTCCACGCGCACCGCGCACACCTTCAATTCGGGGATCTTTGATTTAGGATCGAGAACTCGCAGCGTGAGCATGTTTGCCGCCGCCTCCGCGAAGTGGAACGGGATGAAAATCACGCCCCTGAGTATGTTTTTGGTGGCGCGCGCCTTCGCGCAAATCTCCCCCCTCCTTGATATCACCCTGATAATCTGATCGTTTTTTATCCCGAGATTATCCGCGTCTTCAGGGTTTATCTCCACGTATGCCTCGTTCGCTATCCCGCTGAGGGTAGGGGAGCGCCGGGTCATTGTCCCGGTGTGAAACTGAAAGAGCATTCGTCCCGTGGTCAGCAGCATCGGGTACTCGTCGTCCGGTATTTCGGGCGGAGGATTATAGGGCGTTGGCACAAACCGACCCCTGCCGCGTGAAAAGCCTCCCTCATGCAATATGGGTGTTCCGGGATGGGTTTCTTCCGGACAGGGCCACTGGATTCCCTCTCCATCGAGCCTTTCATAAGAAATTCCGCCGTAGATCGGAGTGACGCGGGCTATCTCCCCGAAGACCTCATCAGAGGAGCCCCATCTCATGCCGTTGTATCCCATGCGTTCGGCAAGTTCCCCGAAGATCCGCCATTCAGAGCGCGCCTCGCCCACCGGTTCAATTGCCCTGCGAATCCTCTGCACACGACGCTCTGTGGATGTAAAGGTGCCGTCCTTTTCGGCGAAACTGACACCGGGAAGTATCACGTGCGCGAAAGCGGTGGTTTCAGTGGGAAATATGTCCTGCACCACTAAAAAATCCACCTTCTCCAGCGCGGCGCGAACATGCTGTGAGTCCGGATCGGAAAGAGCGGGATTTTCCCCCATTATATACATCCACCCGGTTTGTCCCGACAGGGCAGCGTCCATCATCTCACACAGGGTTATGCCTGCTTTCCCCGGCAATTCGGGGACATCCCACGCCTTTTCGAAAAAACCGCGAACTGTATCGTCATCCACCGGTCGGTATCCCGGATATACGGCGGGGAGCGTCCCCACATCGCACGCGCCCTGGACATTGTTCTGCCCGCGCAGCGGGTTGACCCCCGACGATCGTTTGCCGACATTTCCGGTGGCCATTGCAAGATTAGCGAGGGCGAGCACCATATCGGTGCCCGCGGCGTGCTGTGTTATCCCCATGGCATACACAATAGTCGCCCGGCCGGCGCGTCCGAACAGTTGGGCGGCCTTCACTATGTCACCCGCCCGAACGCCTGTAATTTCTTCCACACGCTCCGGCGGACAGGCTTCAACCAGTTTTCTGACCTCCCCAAAACCATCCGTGTGGTTCTCTATAAAGCCCTCATCTGTCAAGTTCTGCTCTATGATGACGTTGAGCAGCCCGTTGATGAGCGCCACGTCGCTACCGGGCCTGTTTGAGAGATGCAGATGCGCAAACTCGGCAAGGTCCACCCTGCGCGGATCAGCGACGATCAGTGTGCCGCCCTTTTCACGGACACACCTCAATATCCTGCGGGCGATGAGAGGGTGCTGCTCTGTAGTGTTTGATCCCACGACCAGCACCACATCGGCATCTTCCAGTTCCTCTATGCTGTTCGTCATGGCGCCGCTTCCGAATGCCTCCGAAAGTCCGGCTATTGTAGACGCGTGGCAGAGACGGGCGCAATGGTCTATGTGAGGCGTTCCGACAGCCGCGCGGGCAAATTTCTGTAGCGCGTAGTTGTCTTCGTTTGTGCATTTCGCGGAGCCCAGAAAATTCACGCTGTCCGTGCCGCCCTTTGCAATCGCGTCCTTCAGGGTTTCAGCTACGCGGTCAAGGGCTTCATCCCATGAGACCCTTCTGAACTCCTGTGAGCGGTCTTCTCTCATCATGGGATACGCAAGCCTCACGGGATGATGGATAAATTCGTGGGCGCTCCATCCCTTGATGCACAATTTTCCCTCTCCCGCTCCGCCTTCGCCGGGATAAACTCCCGCGACCCTGCCGTTGCTTACCCTCAGTGTCACGCGGCATCCCACGCCGCAGAACGGACATATGGTGTCTACATTGTTAATCAAGCGAAACCACTCCTTCCCACGCCTTTCCATTCTTTATCTTGTGTCCTCCCAGCCCAGTTTCCTCGAGGCTCAATCCCATGGCAAGCCCCATCAATTCAAGGAAGTGGAAAACAGGAATCCCGGCACCCATAATGCCCCCGCGGATGGCCATTGTCTGCCCGATCTCGAACTGTTGGAAGCAGGATGCGCACCCCACGGCCATTGCTCCGGCGCCGTGGTGAACCATATCTTCCGTCTTTGACTTCATTATCTTGTGGGAATCACTCATTTTACCGTCAAGGGAGAGGGGAGAGCCGCAACACCCGATCTCCAGGTAATCCACCGGATGAGCCCCTAACGCCTCCAGAAGTTCACCGGACTTTCGGGGATTAAACGGGTTGTCGAATTGCACGATATCGACCGGATTGTTTTCGTGACAGCCACCGTGGTAGGCGATATGGAGAAAGGAAAGGGGCCTCTCTACGGCATCGCGAAGCCTGTGTGTTCCGAGGTCTTCGTACAGAGCCTTCATGAAATGCTTTACCTCAACGGGGCCATCAAGATGGCGTCCCGTCTTCTCGAGCACGCCGTTTACCTTCCGGAGCAGATCAGGGTTTCTCTGCAGCTCATGGTTTGCGGTCATGAGTGTCATGGCACAGGTGGGGCAGATGGTTATAATGGGTAATCCCGCCTGTTGCGCCAGGGCGAGGTTTCTGGCAGCCAGGACAATCCATGTTAGCTGGTCCGCGCCCTTGAAACGGACGGGGTCGGGACAGCAGGAGAAACCCTCTATATCGACAAGCTCAACTCCCAGTTTGGGAAAAAGTACGCGCGCCAGATATTCAAACCGGGGAAACCGGGCGGGGATCAGACAGCCCAGGAAAAACGCGTATCTCTTTTCCGGTATTTTGATATCAGTCATCCTGTTTTTCACCCTGACCCCTGTCCTCGGATTTATCTTTCTCTTGAGCAGCTTCGATCTTGTCGAGAAGACCCGTGATCCCGGCTATCTGTCGTATCTCTCCGGCCGCCGCCGTCTCTATCGGCTGGAGTCCCATCTTCTCGCGTTCCTTCAGGGTCCTTCTGGTAACCGGGAAGGCCATCCCCGTCCGGATTACAAGCCTGGCAAGATCGTACACGTAGGAAGGAGCGCACCCATTTTTAAAGGATTGTTCTCTCAGATCGTCGATCACGCGCGCCGGGTTTACATCCTGGGGACAAACTTCGTGACACTTGTGGCACCCGGAACAGGTCCACAGGGCTCTGTGGTGGTCGGGATCATCGGAACCAAAGACGTCATACACAAACGTATTGCGGATATCATATCCTTCCACGTTCTGTACAACGCAGTGAAGGGCACATACGCTGCACTGGAAACACACCTCACGCAGTGTCCCGATCTCGTACAGTTTCTTTCGACCGCTGAAATCGATCCCTATCATTACAGTCTCTTTTCTTTCTTACATTCCATAGACAGACTCCTTCACCGTTCTGTAAAGTTCTCCGGCGTGGTACGAGCTTCTCACAAGGGGCCCACTGACGACACCGGAAAAACCCATTTCAAGAGCGGCCGCGCGCCATTCATCAAATTCATCCGGGTGCACGAAGCGTTCCACTGCCAGGTTCTCTTCCGAAGGTTGCAGGTACTGTCCCATTGTCAGGATATCGCACCCGGCATTCACCAGGTCACGCAGTGTCTGTCTTATCTCCTTTGAAGTCTCCCCGAGTCCTAACATGATCCCCGATTTTACCGGTATCACCGGGGCGTCTTTCTTTACACTCTCCAGCAGCTCTAACGAACGCGGGTATGACGAGTCGGGTCTTGCCGCGGGGTAGAGCCGTGGTACCGTTTCAATATTATGGTTAAGTACATCGGGGCGCGCGCTGATAACGGAAGCGAGAGCCTCTGCGTCTCCCTGGAAGTCGGGTATCAGCGCTTCCACATGCGCGCCCGGAACATCTTCGCGGATTTTTGTGATCGTATCGGCAAAGAACGAGGCTCCTCCATCGGAGAGATCATCCCTCGTGACGGACGTGACCACGACATAGTCGAGCCCCAGTTTCCGGGCCGCTCCGGCAACCCTGGATGGTTCTTTCGGATCGAGCGGGGCAGGTTTTCCACGGGACATCGCGCAGAAACGACAGCCTCGCGTGCACAGTGATCCCATGATGAGGAAGGTTGCCGTACCTCCGGAGAAACATTCCCAGATATTGGGACAGAGGGCCTCCTCACAGACGGTGTGTAAACTGTTTTTCCTGAGGAGCTTTCTGACCGCCTGACACTCCGCCCCCTTCGGGAGACTCTTCCTGAGCCAGGGGGGCTTTCGCGTGCGGGTTTGCGTCATGTGATCCATAGTATCATCCCGCGAGACGGGGCTTTCTTGCCGCCGCGGTTTCGTCCAGCCGGCGCACCTTTGGCAGGGTGGGCGCTCTTTTCAGGAGATCGGAGTCTTTTCCGGCTTCGGCCACTATGGACTTGAGCGCCTTTATGAAGCGGTCTATATCTTCTTTTGATTCCGTTTCCGTGGGCTCGATCATCATGGCGCCATGCACCACAAGCGGGAAATAGATTGTCGGCGGGTGAAAACCATAATCCATAAGACGCTTGGCTATATCCAGCGTGGTAATCTTTTCGCCTTCCTGGAATTTGTCGGAGAAAACGCACTCGTGCATACAGGGCCTGTTATAGGGAAGATAGAGCGAGTCCTTAAGGTTCTCCTTTATGTAATTGGCGTTGAGGACGGCAAGTTGGCTTGCCCTTTTCAGGCCCTCATATCCCATGCTTATGATGTAACTGCAGGCCTTGATCATAACCCCGAAGTTCCCGTAAAATGCCTGCAATTTTCCGATGGATTCCGGAAATTCTCCGGACAGCCGATATTCGTCCCCCTCTTTTATGATTCTCGGAACGGGAAGAAACGGTTCCAGGATATTTTTTACGCACACCGGTCCCGAGCCGGGGCCTCCGCCTCCATGGGGGGTCGAGAATGTCTTGTGCAGGTTCAGGTGCATTACGTCGAACCCGATCTTCCCCATCTGCACGATTCCCATGACGGCGTTCATATTCGCGCCGTCACCGTAAACAAGACCTCCTTTTGAATGGACAATCTCCGCGATTTCTCTGATATTTTCTTCAAATAGTCCCAGTGTGTTCGGATTGGTTATCATGATCCCCGCCGTATCTTCGTCCATGATGGCGGCGACGGCTTCTGCCGATATGATTCCTTTTTCGTTTGATTGCACAGGCACTGAATTAAAGCCGCACAAGGAGGCGCTCGCTGGATTTGTGCCGTGCGCGGTGTCGGGCACGATAATCTTTGAACGGTGTGAGCCTCTGCTCTTATGATACGCGTGTATGAGGAGCATGCCGGTCAGTTCTCCATGCGCCCCCGCGGCGGGTTGAATCGTGACGGCATCCATCCCCGTTATCTCGGCAAGATACCGTTCAAGTCGGTACATAAGCTCAAGGGCTCCCTGCGACAGCTCAGGCGGAAGCAGGGGATGAGCTCCGGCGAATCCGGGAAGCGCGGCCTCCCTCTCGTTGACCTTGGGAGTATACTTCATGGTACACGAGCCGAGGGGATACATCCCCGAGTCGACGCCGAAGTTCCACTGTGACAGCCTTGTATAATGTCTCACAACGTCCACTTCGGAGAGATCGGGAAAGTCGGGTCCGTCGCCCGCGAGTCCTTCGTCGACAGGGGAGGGGACAACGTCCCTCCTGGGCATGGAAAATCCACGCCTTCCCTTTTTTCCTTTTTCCCACAGCAGAGGTTCGTTGAATATCAATCCGGAGGTCCCTTGAAATTCTTTCATGATCGCACCTCCTTTATCAGGGCGTCCATATCTTCCCTGTCCATGGTCTCCGTCACGCACAACAGGTAGTGACCGGAAAGTTCGGGATACCAGGTAGCGAGCGAAACGCCTGCGATTATACGCTGTTCGAGCAATTTCTTATAGGTATCCTTGAAGCCTTCTCCGAATTCCACCACGAATTCGTTGAATGTGGGGCTGTCGAAGGGGATTCTAAGTCCCGCTTCCCTCAGTCCGCGTTTGAGATATTCGGTCTTGTCATAGTTGAGGCAGGCGAGTTCGCGGATTCCGGTGCCCCCGACTGAGGCCATATACATGGCGGATGCCAGAGCGCACAGGCTGTTGTTTGTGCAGATGTTGGATTTTGCCTTTTCCCGGCGGATATGCTGTTCCCTTGTGGCCAGTGTCAGGACAAAACCGGGTCTGCCATCCATGTCGGTGGTTTTCCCCACAAGGCGGCCCGGCATGTCGCGCACATGCTTCATCCGGCAGGCGAACATTCCAAGTCCCGGTCCCCCGAAAGACTGAGGTATGCCGAGACTCTGCCCCTCTCCGCAGACGATATCCGCCCCCTGGCAGCCGGGGTTTTTGAAGAGTCCATAGGCCAGAGGCTCTGCAAAGGAAAGAACGAAGAGTGCACCCAATTCGTGAGTGACCTCTCCTGTTGTCCGGAGATCTTCGATGCACCCGAAAAAGTTGGGAGACTGGATAGCAACGGCCGCGAGATCATCCATGCCGGCCACACCTGAGATATCAGTCGTTCCGTTTTCGAGGCGGGGCAGCTCCACAATCTCATAATCGCCCGGTTCCAGATAGGTCCGGACTACATCGCGGTAATACGGGTGGATAAGACGAGATATGGCCACCTTTTTCCGTTTTGTTACGCGCGCGGCCATCAGGAGGGCCTCGGCCAGCGCGGACGCGCCGTCATGCATCGAGGCGTTCGCCACCTCCATGCCTAACAGCCGGGTGACCAGTGTCTGATACTCATATATTGCCTGGAGGGTCCCCTGGCTTATCTCAGGCTGATAAGGGGTGTAGGCTGTCGAAAACTCGGATCTGCCGAGAAGATATGACACCGATTCGGGGATATAGTGATTGTAGCTCCCCGCGCCCATGAATATTTTGTATTCCGGGGAGACCGCCATCTTTTCCGAAAGACCGTCCATGAGCGTATTAAGCTCCCATTCCGTCAGCGCCTCCGGCAGATTCAGTCTTTCCTCCATCTTGCAGTTCCCGGGGATCATCGAAAACAGACCATCCATATCCTCCGCACCTACCGCGTGCAGCATTGAGCTGACATCCTCTTCGGTATGGGGCAGGTAGCGCATTTCATTCCTCTCCTTTCAGCATTTCAAGATAGTCACTGCTGGACATAAGGGTGTTTACCTCGTCCGGGTCGTCCGGCTTTACCTCGATTATCCAGCCATCATTATAAGGTTCCTGGTTTACAAGTTCCGGAGCCTCTGTGAGGGCTTCGTTTATCGCTGTGACCTTTCCCGAAACCGGCATGTATATCTCCGAGACGGCCTTGACCGATTCCAGTGTGCCGAATTCTTCTCCCTTCTCAAAGGTAGCACCAACCTCGGGAAGCTCCACGAACACGATATCGCCCAGTTGATCCTGCGCGTAATCATTGATCCCTACCTTCACGCTGTCGCCATCATCTCTGGCCCATTCATGCGTCTTCATATTCTTTTCTCCTTTTAAAAATTATACAGAATATTCCTGACGGCTTTATAAAAAGTCGTCGCTCCGGTGAAAACCGGAGTCCAGATGATTTACAACTACTTGAAAAGACTGGATTCCGGCTTCCGCCGGAATGACGAAAAACAGTATTTCTGAACTTTTTACGAGTGCATCATTCCTGTTATCCCGCCAAAATCTCTTTAAAAACTACAACATGTTCTTGATTGCCCTGCGCGCGGTGCGGTCGGGGCGGATGTCATCCACGATTACAACTTTTATGGTCCGTCTGTCATCCTTCAGTTCCACGGTATCTCCGCCGGACAATTTTTTTGTTACCCTGACGAATCCGCAGGAAAGTCCCTTCGGGTTGAATCCATCCGGTCTGTCCGGGCTGGCTGCGCTGCATATCTTTCCCTCGACCCGGCCGATGGCCATGTCGGTTACACAGGTCAGGACAGCGCCGATCCGGGAGCCGCCGGAATCCGTTACAACCGTCGAATCTCCGGGAGAAACCTTGCGCAGGTCGAAGCCCGCAAAGGGATAAGTATATTCCGGTTTTTCAATGTTCCTGAGGGCCTCGTCGCCTGTGAATTTCTTGGTGAAACCCGTTCGGTCGTCATTGAAAGGGAGGGCGAAGCTCCAGGGATTGTTGATAAATGGCCAGGGGCCGATGTCCTGATGAGACAGAGGAAGCACGGCGCCTGTCCTCAGGGAATCGCGCGCGGCGAGACCGCATACAGTAAGGCCGGAATCCTTTCCCGCCTCCAGCGCCATTTTCCACACACGTTCGATATGATCGGGGTTCATGAATATTTCAAATCCGAACTCGCCGGTATAACCGGTGCGCGACAGCATGACAGGGGTGCCATCCGATAGGCGCACGGCATCCGCAAGGGGGGAATCGTCATCAAAAAATCCCCTGAAACTGAAATAGACCATGCGATCAAACACCGCTTCCGGTTCTCTGAGTATCTTAGCTAATATCCTGGCGGACATGGGCCCTTGTATGTCCATCTTTCCGACCCCGTCGGTAAGGTCGTGAATTTCAACGTCCAATCCGCCCGCCCGGTCTTTCAGGTAACCGGCAATCTCTTCACCCATCCCGGCGTTTACAACGATCATATACATCTCCGGCGCCACCTGCGAGACGATAGAGTCATCCCTGACATGACCCAGGTCGTCTAAAAAGGCGCCGTAGGCGCATCTTCCCGGCACAAGAGGGGTCTTGTCCTTTCCCATGCACGCATCCAGGTTCTTGGTGAAACAGGCATGGAGAAGAGCTAACGCGCCGGAACCCTCAACCATGATAACTGCCATGTGACTCGTATCGAACATCCCGGCGCCCGAGAGAACCGCGAGGTGTTCCCGTTTCGCCCCGGAAGGGTACCACAGGGGCATTTCGTATCCACCGAACACAGCCATATTAGCGCCATGTTTTAAATGCCAGTCGTGCAGAGGGGTCTTTTTTATCTGTTTTTCATTCATGATTCAGCTCCCATTTCCCCCAGTCCTTCTTTACCACAGTATCCTTTACCCAGTTAACATCGTCTCTTTCAGGATAATCAAGATTGTAGTGGAGACCACGGCTCTCCTTTCTGAGGCGCGAGCACTCAATAATGACCCCGGCTACTGTGGCGATGTTGCGTAGTTCGAGCAGATTGGTCGTTATGGTAAAATTACGGTAGTATTCCTCTATCTCCCTCGTTATCATATCGATTCGCCTCTTCGCGCGTTCCAGCCGCTTATCAGACCTTACGATGCCCACGTAGTTCCACATGCACATTCTGATCTCGTCCCAGTTGTGCGAGACGACGATTGATTCGTCACTCTCGGTCGCTCCCTTCGGATCCCACGGAGGTATGGAAATGGAATCTTTCTCCACGACTGGCAGGAGCTCCCCGGCCTTTTTGAACGCCCTGTGAGCGAACACTAAGGCCTCCAGGAGGGAATTACTCGCGAGGCGATTGGCGCCGTGAAGGCCTGTGCATGTCACCTCTCCACACGCGAAAAGTCCATCAATGCTGGTCTCACCGAAGTGATTTACCAAGACGCCTCCGCACTGATAATGGGCCGCTGGTACCACCGGTATGGGATCGACTGCCATATCGATGCCGAACTCAAGACATCTGTTGTAGATATACGGGAATCTCTTCACAAGGAATTCCCTGTTCATGTGTCTTATATCCAGGAGGACGTATTCATCCCCCGATTTTTTCAGCTCAGTGTCTATAGCCTTGGCGACTACATCTCTGGGGGCCAGTGCTCCCATCGAGTGGTATTTTTCCATGAATGTGGAGCCATCCCTGAGCTTCAGTACAGCTCCCTCGCCCCTCACCGCTTCGCTTATGAGAAATGATTTCGCGTCTGGGTGATAAAGGCAGGTGGGATGAAACTGTATGAATCCCATGTTGGCGATCTCGGCGCCAGCCCTGTAGGCCATGGCAATGCCATCTCCCGTGGCGATGTCGGGATTTGTGGTGATCAGATAAACCTTTCCCGACCCTCCCGTGGCTAACATTATGAATTTCGCCCTGAAGGTATGAACGACGTTTTTGTCCGCGTCATAGACATAGGCTCCGAGGCACCGGTCCTTTGCTCCTTTTTCGCCGGTAAGCTTTGATCTGCAGATGAGGTCTACTGAAAAGAAATTTTCGTAGATTGTTATGTTTTTCTTTGAGGCGGCTTTTTCGATCAGCGCCCGTTCTATCTCTCTGCCGGTGAGATCCTCCGCGTGAAGAACCCTCCTGCGGCTGTGCCCTCCCTCTCTTCCGAGGTCATAGCCGTCCGGCCCGCCGTCTTTCGTCTTCGTGAAGTGTACGCCCCATTCGATAAGTTCTTTGATCCTTTCGGGACCTTCCGTGACAACGAATCTCACCACGTCTTCCCTGCACAGTCCCGCCCCGCTCTTCAGAGTATCGTTTATGTGGGATTCGAAGCTGTCGGCATCGTCGGTCACGGCGGCGATTCCCCCCTGGGCGTAATTCGTGTTAGACTCCACCTTATCTTTCTTTGTAACGACCGCTACAGATCCCAAGTCCGACGCCTTTATGGCAAAACACAGACCCGCTATACCGCTGCCCAGCACCAGAAAATCGTACTCTTTTTCCATCCTCAAAGTCCCTGTTTTGTATTTACAAAAAACCGGCTTTCCTATATATCCCTTCGATAACAAGTTTCAAGTTCAAAATCAAGACATGTCCATATTAAATCAGAGAAATGTTTTCACGGAGGCAGGATGCTTGTATTAGGGATAGAATCCTCATGTGATGAGACTGCGGCAGCGGTGGTTTCCGACGGAGCGACGGCGCTGTCCAACGTCATAGCATCGCAGATAGATGTGCACGGCAAATATGGGGGCATTGTTCCCGAAATTGCATCCAGAAAACATATGGAGGCGATCATACCGGTGACACAGCAGGCCCTGGATGATGCCGGTTTATCTATGGGAGATATAGAAGGAATCGCCGTGACGAGGGGTCCCGGTCTGGTGGGTTCCCTCCTTGTCGGTCTCTCGGCCGCGAAGGCGATGGCATTCGCCGGAGGCATTCCCTTTGTAGGAGTGAACCACATAGTGGGGCACATTGCCGCCATATTTCTTACCGACAGGAGACCCGACTTTCCATTCATCGCCCTGGTGGTCTCGGGGGGACATACGCATATATATCTCGTCAGGGGCCTCGGAGACTTTCAGATACAGGGACAGACAAGGGATGACGCCGCGGGAGAGGCGTTTGACAAGGCCGCCAGGATGCTGGACCTCGGATATCCCGGGGGAGTGGTCATAGACAGATTAGCCAAAAAGGGAAACCCCGCGTCCATAGCCTTCCCGCGCGCGATGAAAGGGAGTGTTGATTTCAGCTTCAGCGGTCTGAAGACGGCGCTTCTGAACCACATAAAGGGCAGAAAAACCCCCATATCCGAGGACGAAGTGCCGGATATCGCCGCAAGCTATCAGGAGGCCATCGTCGATGTGCTCGTCGGGAAGACGCTGAAGGTCGCCGAAGATATATCTGTGCCGAGAGTGGTGGTATGCGGCGGAGTGGCCTCGAACAGCCGGTTGCGCGAGAGATTTTTCGAGGAGGGAGAAAGGATGGGGATCGAGATATTTGTTCCTCCACCTGTCCTCTGCACCGACAACGCGGCAATGATAGCGGTTGTTGGCGATAATCTCCTCCGCGGCGGCAAGAGAGACAGTTTTGATCTCAACGCGGTGTCCAGGTGGCCGCTCGATTGAGCTTCCGGGCAGTTGTAGATTGGGTTGATTTGTAGGTTGGGTTGAGGCACGAAACCCGACAAAAGTTGTAGGTTGGGTTGAGGTACGAAACCCGACAAAAAGCTGATCAATTTTTTCCGGAGCCGGACGAAACAATGGAATCTCCCCTGAAAATCCTCAAAAGACATCGTATACGTCCGGTAAAACGCCTGGGGCAATCTTTCCTTGTGGACAATAATATAACTTTCCGGATAGTGGATGCCCCAAAGATCGACAACATTGGTTCTCCTTCTCCTTTTAGCGTTCTTTCAAAGACTATTCCTGACATTCTCAACATATCAGAAAATGATCAAGAAAAAGTCTGGTATTCTTTTGAATCTCTTGAACTTAATCAGCTGAACTTACCATCAAAAGAGTGGGATAGGCTTTTCTGGTATGGGATTTACCATGAGGATTCTTTGGAAAATATTTTGGCTCTCTCCATGGGCTATATTTGCAAGCTATGGAATGAGGAAGACAGGTTTAATGAGATTTTGGATGCCATTCTTGATTTGATGGGACATGTTTTGGGTCGAGACATTGTTATTCAGATTAATGATATTGGTGATGAAAAGAATATTTTTGATAATAATCAACTGGAGGCACTGAATGGTCTGATTATTTCACCGACATTTATGCCTCAAAGAATTATTGATAATTTATATGACCACGGGATATCAAAATGGCAAGACATTACAGAATTTTCAGAAAGGCAGGTCATAAAGCGTTTTGGATTCTCTGTTAAGACATTGAATCTGATTAATTGCCTGTGGGAACTCTACTATTTCGCGAAAGAAATCTGCTCCCGTATTCTTTCTTCTGACAAGGATATTGAGAAGGATTCATTTGAATCATTGGTACGTTCATGGATTTTATGCCGGAAAGAAAAGGAAAGGTATGCACGAATACTTATGCAAAGAATGGGGTGGCAGGGAAACCAATCAGAAACATTGGAATCAGTTGCGGAACGAAATGGAATAACAAGAGAAAGAGTAAGACAAATAGAAAAGAAGCTGACAGTAAAATTAAACTCCCCAAAATCTGGCGAAGTGCTTTATCCCTTGTGGATTGCAATCGATTCGTTTTTACAAAGCTCAAATGGTCTTGCTTATATTTCAGAATTAACAGAATTTCTCCAACATTATTATAAATGGGTAAAGAAACCACCCATTTCAGGCTTGAATAATCTTATTGAATTCTGCCCCGAAGAAATAATCCAAAAAAAGAGTAAAACGGGGATGATTTATTCAAAGGACTTTTCTTGCAGCGATTGTCACGATATTAAGGCTTACTTACTGAGAATTACGAAGGCAGCCGAAGAAATGAGCATTGACAATGTTATGGAGAGCTTGAATGTATTTTGTAAAACCGAATGTTCGAAGGATTATCCTCCTAAATTTATGTTTAAAAAACCTTTCATTGATTTATTGCTTATGGATCCAACGCTGAAGAAAAAACTGCTGAAAAAAGAAGATGTGCTTTATCATATTGACACTTGGAAGTTGCGACACGGGAGAATTTCCGATATTGCTGAAACTGTTTTGAAACAGTCCGAGCGAGCTATGCACTTCACAGAAGTCTTTTCTGAAATGAAAAAAATAAGGCCGGGCCTTGTATCCACAAATGAGCGTAATGTGCATGCAACACTGGATAGATTGCCAAGAGTGCTTTTATGGGATAGAGGAACTTTTATTCATAAGAAAAATGCTGTTTTCCCATATGGTTTGATCAGAAAGGTTGAGAAATGGGTCAATGTGAAATTAGAACAAAACATTCCATTCATTTCGATTCATGGAGCCTTTAGAGAATTCCAAAATCTGTGTCTTCACGAAGGAATACCTTCAGAGTATGCATTATATTCATGTCTTAGAGTTTCGGGAGAACAGCTATTTGCTTTTCCCCACTTTCCGTTTATATATTTAAACAGAGGCGTAATAGAAAGAATACCAATGCCGTTGATAATAGAGGAATTTATAAAGGAGGCTGGTGGACCGGTAAGCATGAATGAGATACGTAAATTTGCCATAGAAGGTATAAATGTAAAGCAATTCATGTTAAACCAATATCACTGCTGTCCCAACGTTGGTTTTTGATAATGCTTTAACATAACGATATTTCAATCTTTATAGCGTAAAATGTCATTTTTCGATTTGAAAATTATTTCTTGGATGTGCGAG
>JAFDAS010000195.1 GCA_019313695.1 Deltaproteobacteria bacterium | reverse complement strand
TACAATTGTTGCAGTAATACCAAATGAGTGGAACGGAGGCAGAATGCCAATTAAAACATCCTTTTCCCTGACGGTTGCCATTGAAGGAATATCCCGAATATTTGTCATTATATTTCTGTGTGAAAGCGGTACAGCTTTCGGCAGGCCTTCTGAACCGCTGGTAAACAATATTACAGCGGTATCAGTCATCTTTGGATGTTTTAAAGACGACCAGGATAGCCGGCTCCTTAAATAGGCTGATATTTTGGATTTATACGAAATTTTGCTGCGAAGATCTTCAAGAAACACAAAACTGTCGCTCAATTGCTCCAGGTTTATTCCTTGCATTGAAAGCCTGTTAACCAGCACATTAGCAGTCAATACATTATTTACGCCAATAAGATTAAGCGAATGTACCATATTGCGAGAGCCGACTGTCCAGTTCACCATAACCGGTATCTTGCCGGCAAAAAGGGTGGCCAGATAGACTGTTGTGGCTCCCACCGATGCCGGCAGCATTATCCCTATATGGCTGCCGGGCAAAGCCTTTATCAGGGGCTTAAGCACCATAATTGCAACGATGAGATCGCGATACGTCTTTTCGCCGCTTACCTGATCTGCAATGATAAATTTGGAAGGATTCCGCCTTGCCTGGTTCAAAAAAACCTCAGTTATCGCACTCCCTTCGGCTATGTTTAATGGAGTGTTTGAAGAAGATTCTCTAAGCCACCTCTGACTCGCAGGTTTTAATGGCACGGTATCAGATGCCAGCCCCTTGCCCATTGCGGCCAGCATTACATCTCCGACAGTATCCAATGAATCAGTATCGACCTGAGAAAACCCAAATTCCTTTTCCAGCCATGCAATCACCTCAGCAACGGCAAGGCTGTCCAGCCCAAGATCATATGCCAGACGCTGGTCTTTTTTTAGATCTGTCTGTCCTGTAAGTTGCCTCAGAAATTCAATAACCAGTTTCTGTGTGGTTTCAGGTACAGTATATTTTTTCCAATCAATCTTTACATACTCCGGCTCAGGGCGTATTCTAATACCACCCTTCTCATAGAAAAGATATGGGACATAGGTATTTCGGGAAGCATCGGCATTGTAAAAATCCTCCAGAAAACGGTTCATAATGATCCGGTCTGCTGTACGGGAAAAGTTTTTTGGTTCGACAAACTCAATTTGTACCGGCCTGCGCGGCATGAAAAATAAGCCGTTAAGAAAAAGATACTTTAGGCTTTGCTTAAGATTAAACATAAGATCTGGATTCTTGCCCGAAGCCCAGCTAAAGCTGCTTCCCCATAAGCCATTTTGGCGTACCAGAACCACACGGACATCTGGAACCTGCTCCAGAATTAGTTTAACTGCACTGGTTGCCCCGACCTCTTCCAGATAGCGCCTTTTGAGGTGACCAGCAGGATATAGCAAAAAATTTTCGCCAGTTCGAAGGTCTTCTATGCTTTCTGCAAGAGCTTCCTTAATAACTGTGGAGGCAGCAGGCCCTGTTCTGGGAATATCGGGGATCAATTTTGCTCCAAAGCGTTTGCTTATCCATGCAATCAGAGGATTGGCTATCCGGAATTCAACTGCAAGTGAGCGCGGAGCAAAATCTTTGTGCAGTGTAGAAACTATGATGGCAGGATCTATCAATGCAGGATGATTCGGCAAAAAGAGAATACCGCTTTTTCCCCTTGATTTTATATCATCCAGCCCTTTTATTTCGATACTATAACGAAGCCTGAGTATAATTTTACCTAAAAGCCCAAGCAGAGTATTCAATAGACTATATTTCTTCATTATCTCTTTCTTTAGGTACAAAATAGAGTAAAGTTCCGCCAGCTATAAAAAAAAGCGAAATAGACATAATGCTGACTCTTGATGAAATATCACTGCTGTACCCCATATATCTCACCATAAGCCCGATCAATCCCATGAAAACAGGGCCGATGACTGCAGCGAATTTTCCAAGCATATTATAGAAGCCGAAGTACTCGGCTGATTTGTCCACAGGAATTATTTTGGCGTAATAAGAGCGGCTTAATGCCTGTATACCGCCCTGTACCATACCAATGATAATAGCAAGAATATAGAATTCAATTTTATTTTGTATAAAACCTGCCCCTATGGAAACAAAGAGATAAACTCCAATTGCTATAAAGATTGAGCGCCTGGCGCCTATCTTCCCGCCAAGATAACCGAATCCTATAGCGGAAGGGAAGCCGACAAATTGTGTGATAAGCAATGCAACGATTAAATCATTTGATTCAAAGCCGATTGAAATTCCATAATCTACTGCCATACGTACTATTGTGTCCACCCCGTCCATATAAAGCCAGTAAGCCATAAGAAACATGAATATGGGCTTCAGGCGACGGGCCTGATGAAAAGTCTCTTTTAACTGGACAAAGCCTGCTTTCACCATATTAACACCGGATACCACATCTCTACTCACAGGCTCTTTCACAAAAACAAAGAGTGGTATAGAAAAAACTGCCCACCAGACAGCCACAGAAAGAAACGAAAATTTCACAGCTTCTCCGGCATCAGCAAATCCAAATGTTTCGGGCCTGAGGGTCATCCATACATTTAAAGCAAAAAGAAGACCTCCGCCCAGATACCCCAGCGAGAATCCCAATGCTGAAACAAAATCCATTTTCTTCTTTGAGGCAATGCCGGTAATTAATGAGTCATAGAAAATATTTCCTCCCGAGAATCCGACAGTTGCAAAGACGTACAAAACAACGGCTATCGGCCAGTTGCCCTTTGAAACTATATACAGGGACGAAGTCATAACCACGCCCATATAGGCAAAGAACATTAGAAACTTCTTCTTTGATGTTCCCTTGTCAGCAATAGCTCCAAGTATTGGCGCAAATAGAGCCACAAAGATACAGCCAATCGAATTTGCCATCCCCAATCTTGCTGTACTCACCGTGGCATCAACGCCCGCACTCCAGTATTGCTTAAAAAAAATCGGGAAAAAG
>JAFDAS010000194.1 GCA_019313695.1 Deltaproteobacteria bacterium | reverse complement strand
CGCTGAAAATTATGAATCAGAATATCTGGATTGAATTAGAAAAAACCATTGAAGATCAACTCAAGCTCCAGGTTGATCTCTCTTTAATACGTCACCATAATTTCATGATTGAGCATGGACTTTCCGACCGTAAAAAAGTTGTGGATATCGGAACGGGCAACGGCCTTTTCCTTGAGAAAATTGCTGAAAAACATCCTCAGATCCTATTTAACGGGATCGATAACAAGAGCCATATGATCAAAAGGGCGGAAACCAGAGATCTGCCGAATTGCCTCTGATCTTTCGGCGATGCCCTGGATGAAAACACACGAAGCTCTTTGAGCACTGCAGACGGCCTTCTTATGAGATACTTTGTCTTGCACATGCCGAACACGCGTGAAGCCTTTTCACAAATTTGCCGGACAGTACAAAGCGGCACCAGGCTCTGGATCTTTGATCTCGATCTGGATCATTACATCTGCAGACCCCAACTGTAGATGGTCGTGATAAGCTGAGCCAAAAATGGTCGTTTAAAAGTGAGCCACTTCGGTGGAGTTTTTGGGAGAAAAGGCTATAGTATATAGTTTTTAATCTCAAGATAAGAGAGGTGGCGGATTTGAAAAAAAGGAGACCATTTTGGACATATTGTTATTGCACAGAAAAGGGCTGAGTCAGAGGAAGATAGCAAGGAAGCTTGGAATCAGCAGAAACACGGTAAAGAAGTATGTGGAGAACGGGGGACAGATCGGGGTTGAGCGAAAGGAGCTGAAGCGCAAGAGCCTGCTGGATCCGTTCACAGATAACATTGATTCATGGCTTGATGAAGATATGGAATATCGAGCCACCTGGATTTACGATCGGCTCTGCAACATGGGTTTTGCCGGGAGTTACGAGACAGTAAAGAGGAAGGTACATCAGATCAAGGGCGAGCAGCAGAGAATAGCCTACATGCGATTTGAGACGGAGCCGGGTTTTCAGGCGCAGGTAGACTTTGGAGAATTCCAGGTTGAAAATGCCGATGGAACCATCCGTAAACTATACCTGTTCTCAATGATCCTCGGCTATTCCCGAAAGTCATATGGCGAGCTTATCGAACACTGCGACCTTCCGACCTTCCTCGATTGCCATATCCATGCATTCGAGTATTTTGGCGGCGTGCCTGACGAGATTCTATACGACAGGATGAAAAACGTATTTATCGGCAAGATAGCGGGTAAAAACAAATTCAATGACACCCTCATGGGATTTGCCCTGCATTACGGCTTCAAGCCCGAGGTTGCCCCGGCCTATGCCGCCTGGGTAAAGGGAAAAGTAGAAAGACCGTATCATTTTATACGTGAAGGTTTCTGGAGGGGTTACGGGTTTATCTGTCTTGAAACAGCCAATAAGGACCTCCTCAGATGGCTTGGGCAAAAGGATGGACGTGTCCACGGGACAACCCATGAAGTCGTATCCCTCCGTTTTGAGCGGGAACGGCCTCATTTAAACGTATTGCCTCCCAAGGCATTTGATACCTCTTACAGGGTATATCGAAAGGTCTACAAGGACTGTACAGTCCGCTTTGAGGGCAACAGCTATGTCGTTCCTCACACACTGGTTGGAAGGTCTATTATCCTGCGTGTAAAGAACAGCCGCATGAGGGTATTTGACGATAACTGCCTGATAGTGACCTACGAAATCCCCGAAGGCAAGGGAAGCCTGGTTCAGGACAAAAGATTCTACGAAGCTCTGAGAAAAGATCGGGAGATGAACAAGCGCAAATACAATTACGGCAGACGCAGCAAAGGTCGCGCCAAATGTACAATCAGCCCGCTGAAGCCGCCCTATGACATGGACGTTGAAATCCGTCCCGCCTATATTTATGACCATATTGTCGGGGAGATGCGGATATGAGCAATGCATTGGTCATCGATCGTATCCAGTCCAGCCTCACACGGCTCAGACTTCCCAGGATGGGAGAAATCCTTGAAAGGGTGATAACGACAGCAGAGGAACAGGGCAAGAGCTACCTTTCGTTCCTCGATGAACTCCTGGAAGAAGAGGTTGCCTGTAAGGAACAGCGTCGCGTGGAAACATCTCTGAAGATATCGGGTCTTCCCTTTATCAAGAGCATTGACGAGTTCGACTTCACCTTTCAGCCCAAACTGGATCGACAGAAGGTAATGTCACTTTTAGATCTGACCTTTATCCGCGAGAAGGGTAATGTGATCTTTCTGGGTCCTCCCGGTGTTGGTAAGACCCACCTGGCCGTATCCCTTGCCTTGAAGGCCTGTCAGGCCGGCATGAGCATCTATTTTACCACCATGGAGGATCTGATCGGAAAGTTGAAGAAAGACCATGATGCCGGTCGCAGGGGCAGAGGCAGGAGTTACCATAAATCAGCATTAGTTATCGTTGATGAGGTTGGCTATACGCCGATAGGCAGAGAGGAGTGCAACCTGTTTTTCAGATTCATTGCCAATCGTTATGAGAAGGCCAGCACCGTTATCACTTCGAACAAGGCATTTTCCGACTGGACTGAACTGTTTCATGATCCGGTCATTGTCACCGCATTCCTGGACCGTCTGCTACACCACAGCGTGGTAATAAATATCCGGGGTAACAGCTACAGGCTTCGAGGAAAAGTCGGAGAGGAGGGCGTAGAAATGAGCCAGATTTGAGGGAAAAGTGGCTCAGTTTTTATGACCGAAAATGGCTCAATTTTAAATGACCGTTGACATCTGTTCCAGTCTTTTCTCTGGTGATTGAATTGTTCAAACCAGTCGTAGTGTCGAATTTCCCCAAATTTTTCTAGAGAGGGCTTTAGTGATTCATTTTCCCAGTTATAGTGGTGGTAGATTGCTATAATGTTCAAATTACCTTTCCCATTGGGTTTCAGATTGGAAAACTTGTATTTCATGGTTTTCCGAATAGCCTCATCATCTGGCAGGAAAAGGTTACGTGATTCGAACATTGCATTGTAATGATTCAGTTCACGGTTAAGCCTTTTTTGGCTTTTCCAAGTTCCGAAT
>JAFDAS010000193.1 GCA_019313695.1 Deltaproteobacteria bacterium | reverse complement strand
TGCGCACTGCGCACCGCAATTGTCACACACATAAACATATATTTAATCTTTGGGTTGGTGCGCGGTGCGCACCCTACTTCTGCATGTAAGGAATTCTTAAGGATTTACTCATTTGGCAGACTTAATGGTGCTTTCTGGATTCCGGCTTTCGCCGGAATGACGAATGTAATTTCTCCAATCTAACCCTCTTCAGGATCGGGCAACTTGCCCGAAAATTAGATAGTTACGGCAAAAAACTCTGTTTTTGATAAAAAAAATGGAAAATTCTGCCTTTTTTGATGATAAAGAACAGCCCCGCCGATTTGTATGACCTCGTATTTGCCTGAAATCATTTATTTTTTAATAAAAATTTGTCCTGGCATGTCAATTGCCCCTTGTGAATCGATACGAGTTTTCATAAAGGGGGCCAATGGTGGCGAATTCAACATCGAGAGTGGCGGTCATAGGCACGGGATATTGGGGTAAGAATCTTGTTCGTAACTTTAATGACCTTGGGACCCTGGCCGCTGTCTGCGATACGGACCAAGGCATACTGAAACGGTTTTCAGATGAGTATCCAAAAGCCGCGGCCGTGTCCCATCTGGTTGATATACTGGAAAACCCGGATATAAACGCCGTGGCCGTGGCCACCCCGGCTGAAACCCACGCCGCGATCGTACGTTCGTGTCTTTGCGCCGGTAAAGATGTGTATGTGGAAAAGCCCATCTGCCTGTCTGAAAAGGAAGGCGGGGAACTTAACGTCCTGGCCGATGAGTACGGCCGGATCCTCATGGTGGGCCACCTGCTCTGGTATCATCCGGCCATTGTCAGGTTGAAAGAAATGATCGACCAGGGAGAATTGGGCAAGCTCCTGTACATCTATTCCAATCGTTTAAACCTGGGTAAGCTTCGGCGCGAGGAAAACGTGCTCTGGTCATTCGCGCCTCACGACATCTCGATCATTCTGGGGCTGTTGGGCGAGATGCCCGACCGGGTGATGGCTCAGGGCGGGAATTATCTGCACCGGCAAATCGCGGACGTCACCATCAGCGCCCTGGATTTTCCCAGCGGAGTGCAGGCCCATCTTTTCGTGTCCTGGCTTCATCCCTTCAAGGAACAGAAGCTGGTGGTGGTGGGGCAGGAGAAAATGGCGGTGTTTGACGACATGGCCGGCTGGCCGGACAAACTTAAGCTGTTTCCCCACACCATCACCTGGGAGCGCAACATTCCCGTGGCCCACAAGGCCCAGGCCGAACAGGTAATACTCGAGGAAGCCGAGCCCCTCAAGCTCGAGTGCCAGCATTTTCTTGAATGCGTCCAGACGCGGCAAAGGCCCAGGACGGACGGTTTGGAAGCCCTTCGGGTCCTGCGAGTCCTGAACGCCTGCCAGGAAGCGATCGAATCCAAAAAAACAATATCCCTAACCACGGCAGAGAGAGATAAGCGGGACGATTTTTTTGTCCACGAAACAGCGGTTATCGACAACGATGTTAAAATTGGTTTTGGGACGAAGATATGGCATTTCAGCCACCTCATGTCCGGTTCGCGGCTGGGCGAGAACGTGACCGTGGGGCAGAACGTGGTCGTGGGGCCCAGGGTCAGTGTGGGCCATGGGGTCAAGATCCAGAACAACGTTTCGGTGTTTGAGGGGGTGACCCTGGAAGACGATGTATTCTGCGGGCCGGGTGTGGTGTTCACCAACGTGATCAATCCCCGGGCCCAGATCTCGCGTAAAGCCGAGTTCAAAACCACCCTGGTCAAACAGGGGGCCACCATAGGGGCCAACACCACCATTGTCTGCGGGCATACTCTTGGAGAGCGCTGTTTTGTGGGAGCGGGATCGGTGGTTACCAGGGATGTACCCGCCCACGCCCTGGTAATGGGCAATCCGGCCGCGGTGCGCGGCTGGATGTGCTCCTGCGGGGTGAAGCTGGCCGATAATCTGATCTGCCCGTCCTGCCTGACCGCGTACCGGGAAAACGGGGAAGGCCTGGAAACCATCGTCATCGAGCGTCTGTTCAAGGATAATAAGACCGTTCGGCTGGAAAGCTTGCACCGGGAACCGGAACCGGGTAAGATGACCCAACTTTTAGAGACAGGGTAACGAGTTATGCCCATAGCGTTTGTTGATTTGAAGAGACAGTTTCAGGCCATGGAAGACGAGATCCGGTCGGCCATCGACGGGGTCCTTAACCACGCCCAGTTTATCATGGGCCCGGAATTGGGCCAATTCGAGGAAGCGTTGTCCGATTATCTCGGAGTAAAACACGCCATCGGCTGTTCCAGTGGTACAGACGCCCTGCTGATCCCTCTCATGGCCCTGGGTCTCAAACCCGGTGACGCGGTATTCACGCCAACCTTCACCTTTATCGCCACGGCTGAGGTAATCTCGTTTCTGGGAGCCACTCCGGTTTTTGTGGATATCGACCCCATGACATTCAACCTTGACCCGGCCCTGCTCAGGGAAGCGGTGGAAAAAGTCAAAAGGGAAGGGGAGTTGAACCCCCGTGCCGTTATCCCGGTGGACATGTTCGGTCTGCCGGCTGATTACACCAGCATACAGGCCGTGGCCGATGAATACGATCTTTTCGTGCTGGAAGACGCGGCCCAGTCCTTTGGCGGCACGCGCGGCGGGCAAAAGGCCGGCGGCTTCGGAAACGTGGCGGCAACCAGCTTTTTCCCGGCCAAACCCCTGGGAGCTTATGCAGACGGCGGCGCGATTTTTACCAATGACGACGAACTCGCGGACCAGGCGCGCTCCATCCTGTTACAAGGCCAAGGCGACCATAAGTACGAAAACGTCCGAATAGGCCTGAACGGCAGGCTGGATACCTTCCAGGCCGCTATCCTGCTGGCGAAACTGGCCGCGTTCCCCAACGAACTGGAAAAGCGGCAGGAAGTGGCCGAAAAATACACCCGGGG
Organism: Deltaproteobacteria bacterium; assembly: GCA_019313695.1. GTDB lineage: Bacteria > Desulfobacterota > Syntrophia > Syntrophales > UBA2210 > UBA2210. The sequence continues at coordinate 125 of JAFDAS010000193.1, read as the reverse complement.
CTTGCAGGATTACGTCACGACACCGGTCATTCCGGATGGCTGCGCGAGTGCCTGGGCCCAGTTCTCGGTGCTGACCGACAACCGGGAATCCATGTTGGAAGGGCTGCAAAAAGCGGGAGTCCCCA
>JAFDAS010000192.1 GCA_019313695.1 Deltaproteobacteria bacterium | reverse complement strand
GCATCAAAATTCATGCAATGCACACGAAGACCCAGGCATTCAAAAAGCCGAAGTCCACATCCATAAAGCAATTTTACCACAAGGTCATATGGGGGCTCCAGGTGTTTCAAGATAGTTTCGATCTCTTCACGAGATAACACTACAGGAATATAGGGTTTTCGCTTCGCCCTGACAACCCCGTCGATCTTTCCGAATTCTTTGTGCAGGATGTGACGATAAAAAAACAAAAGCGCGTTAAACGCCTGATTTTGTGTGCTGGATGCCACCTTTCGCTTCACAGCCAAAAATGTTAAAAACTCTTTAACATCATTCGATGACAGCAATCTTGAGAGTTTTGGAAGAATAATGCCGCACCTGAATTTCATCCGCAAGCAAGGAGTAGTCCGCTTCCCAGGAAGCAGTGTTTTCCCGTTCAACATACCCCTTCCCGGACGGGCTATCAGTGTATGAGGGACCATGAACAGTTGATGATGGTTCGGAATCGCGAGAAGGCTGCGGCATGAAGAATCCTTTTTTCTATATATTCTAAAAAACGACATGTTATGCAGAAGAATTAAAATATCTTATTGCAAAAAATCTGTCAAGAGATTATAAATTATTTTATAATGATTAAGCAGGTTCTGAGGGTTCAGGAGAAGACCCATTTATTATTACATAACCCTTTAAAATACCACATTTAGTTGTGGAATTGAACAGAAACTGATAGACATAAGTTATTGATTTATAAGGGATTATGCTGAAATATAAAAAATGTCCAATTTTAGAAGATTTCGCTATAAAATCAAATACTTAGAATCTACTTTGACATGGCCCTGATGGAATTACTTTGCTGTATATCACTCTATGTGTGGAGATATGCAGAACTATAGAATAACTTGTTATCTGTTAACGACAAAGGAGGAGTTAATGAAGAAGATATGGACAATTTTGTTAATATTTTCCTTGTCATTGTTTGCAGCCCTTCCCGTACTTGCTGAATCATTTCAAGGTGTCAAATACACCGTCATAGAAAAGTCAAATTTAGGAAGCATTAAAGGCAGCATCGATATAAGGCTTGAGAAAAAAGTAACAAAGGAATTCTTACACAAGTTGGCATTAAAATTACGGGAAGCAGAACCCAGGAAATATGAGCGACTGTTCATCACTTACTATTTGCCTGGTATGACACCGGGGTCAGGTGCATGGGCGGCTAGCCATTTTAATCCAAATTTGCAAGTAAAAATATTGGGAACAACTTTAGAAGAGGAAAAGGCTTTAAAGAGTGAGCCCAAAAGCTCCTCTGGCGAAATAATTGGAATATGGCTTGACGAGTCTCCCTATGTTGGCGCGAAATATACATTCATGAGAAAAGATGGCAAAATCATCATGGTCCGAAAATTTAAAGATGTAAGCAGTTCCGAAAAAGAAATGATTCAAAAGAAACAATCAGGAAGTCTCCGGTTCGATGAAAAAGGAGGCAATGATTTCGGGGAGTATTATTTAATCGAGAGAAACGGAAATATGGGTGTTTATGACAATGCGGGTCTCATTAATACAATGCGATCGATAAAATGAAACGAATCCAGATAACCATCGGGTGAACTGGACGTGGAGAATATCGGCGGCCTTACGGGCAAGTTTATTGGCCGCGCCAGTTAGCCGGCATTATCTCTGAGGAGGAAAAATGAAGTCCAATGAATTCAGGCAAGCCAAGAATTTCATTTTCACCGACATACAACGAGAAATTAGTCTGGCACATGCGTCTGAAAACCAGTCACATAAGATCGCTCTTGAAAGTATAGGGATTCCTGCTGGTGGAGGAAATTTTCTCGCAGCTTTGGGGTTATTGAGTTATACAGAATTCGGCGGAAAACTTAAGTATCACAAGAAAAAGAAAAACGGCAGTGATCACGCATCAGAGAACTTCAATCTTTTCTTTGATGATCCCGGGGTGGAGTATAAGAAGTTCAGGTCCGAGGGTAACAACGTTTACAGAATTTTTAGATGCGGACTAGTTCACGAATACTATGTCAAAAACAATTGCACCATATTCATTTGTAGCAAAGAGAAACCCATCGGGATCGGCCACGACGAAGATGGGAAATACTGGTTTGTTGTTGAAACCTATTTCGAAGATCTAAAGCGCGCTCTTAAGGACCTAGAAAGATCGCTTTATCCGGAGGAATTCACAAAAGATAACGAATAAGGTTAGATTGTGAGAGCGAAGCGAACCACAATCTGAACCGTTTGTTGGACAAGCCCGGTTAACAAATAATAGAAAATATCTTTTTGGGGTATGGTTGCCGGATCAGGCAAGAGGGAGGCAGAGCTTCTACTGTTTCATGAAAAACGATCTTTGAAATAGATTTTCCTGATAAAATTACCTGTCAGGGGCATAAAATACCGTTTTTTGAGCGCAGGTATCCTATGCCGCGAGAGTCGGTTTCTAAACCAAACAGTAATGTCGTTTGAGGGTTACATAACGATTTCTCCTTTTCAGGTCATGCGTAGCAGACAGGTTGACTGCCCGGTGGTTTCGCTATCATCGTTCTGATAATTTTCATTTTTGCCCCGCATACCGGGCAGATGATCTTTGCCCGTTTCTTCAATTGTCTAACCATCTTGAAGGGATTAACACGCAGAACCAGCTGCAATATCCTGATGAGTTTCTTACTGCATGGATGGAGAAAACCGTAATCCCTGACCCTGCGAAGGCCTTTTGGCAGAACATGGAGCATCAGCAGGTAGAGGAAATATTCACCGGTGACCGTTCTGGTCTGGTACTGCTTTGTTTTAGAATTGAGATACCTGAAAGCGACCATACCGTTTTCGCATTTCAGAATATCCTTTTCCTGGATAACGCCCCTGTAAAGATATCTGCCGAGATAAATTAATGCCTTGTCGCCTTTGCCAACATTTTTGCAGTCAACAACCCACTGCTTCGGGCACTCTTTCGGCACCCGCAATTTATTGACAACGATCGCTTCTAGGAGCTTTGCCCTGAAGACTTTTGCCAAAGCCTTGTGGCTGAAAAGATAGTCGGACGATTTCACCCGCCACAATCTGGTTTTTGCGTTAATGCTTGCACCGGGCATGAGAACATGAATATGCGGATGATAACCAAGCGCTCTCGAGTGGGAATGCAGCATTGCTGTAAATCCCGCTTTGCCACGGAGTTTTTTGTCGTTTTGGGTGAATGTTTTCAGGACATCCTGAACACAAGCGAACATCAGAGAATAGATTTTCTTCTGATTTTTCCAAGCAATATCCCAGAGTTGGCTGGGAAGGGTAAAGGTGATCAGGTAGTATTGGACCGGAAGGAGCTTTCCCAACTGATTATCAATCCACTGGTGGCTTTCATGGTTCTGGCAATGAGGACAACTCCTATGGCCGCAGGAATGGGGAATGTACGTTTGTTTTACGCAGTTGTGATTTGTGCATTGGGCCAGCATGTGGGGGCCATCATGCTCCTGCCTGCACTGCTTCATAGCCTGTAGGGCTCGTTCCTGGCCCGGCATGATACTGTTTTTGTATCGGTCTAAAAAACTGTCGGCAAATTTGTTGATAATTGAGGAGAGCAGCATCATTTCAGCCCTCCCCATTTTATGTCAATGCCGTTTACCAACGTGTTGATAGCCTGGCAGGCATTACTTTTGGTTCTGGAGGTCAGATGCGTGTATCTCGATGTTGTCAGTACGCTGACATGCCCCAGGATTTGTTGTAATTCGATAAGATCAACTCCTGCTTCCAGCAAATG
>JAFDAS010000191.1 GCA_019313695.1 Deltaproteobacteria bacterium | reverse complement strand
TGATTCTTAAGCGTTTTGTAATCTTTAAGATGTGCTATAATTGGCATGATATTGGAATTAATAGTGAGTGCAATTTTCTTCTCTGTTTCTTCCCTGTTTCTATCTATATTTTTCTTGCTCAAATCTGCACCTTATAATTTAAAACTCAAAATTATATTTCTTTCCAATTCAAAACTCAAAATTAAACATTCAAAATTCTTTTAAAAACATTCTTAACACTCTGTTTGACCAACTCCCCATGCCAAAAAAGAAATTTTCAAAAATAGTGGGCTGGGATCTGCATAATATTAGTGGCCAGGAATTCAATTTTATCTGAGTTATTTACCAATATCCCTAAATGAGCATTAGTATCCTTTAAAAAATTCTTCAATGACATCAACATCCCTTTTTTAATTTTATAGCCCAGTTTGATCTCAATTGGAATAACACCAAAAGGAGCGTCTATAATAAGATCTATCTCTGATTTGTCCCTGGTTCTGTAAAAATTGAAATCGATTCCTGCGGTTAAGGTGCACTGAAACCCTCTTATAATTTCCTCTACAACAAAAGATTCAAATGAAAAACCAGCCACAGGATGAATTAACAACTTATCAAGACTATTAATTTTCAAGAGATGATGCAGTATCCCCTGGTCCCTGAAAAAACCTTTTGGCATCTTTTGCACTTTCTTTAATTCATTTTTCTCATAACTTCTCAGATTGCGCCATATAAATGTATTATGAATTATCTCAAGATACTCTTTTGAGGTAACAGAGCTGACTTCTAAGGCCCTCGCTATGTCTGACTGATTAATAATTTTGCCGGAGTGAAAGGACAGAGTTTGGATGAAAAGACGAAAATTATGAGAGTTGATTCTGGGAAAAAGGCGTTGAATATCTCTCCTGATGTAATCCGAAAAATATTCATCCATCCATAAACCGTAAAACTCCGGAGTATCACAACCTTTTATCCTGGGCTCAGGGTAACCGCCTAACTGCCAATGATCGTATATCTGCTTGACATCCAACTCTGACCTTAGATTTGAAATCCGGTCTAAATCCGGTTTGTCTTGAGAAAGCAGGGAGTAAATTTGAGGAAGAGGTTTGTCATAAAATTCTGCTGCCTTAAAGGGCCAAAGTTCAATAGTTGCAATTCTCCCGGCCATACTTTCGGACAGTCCTTTGACTATATCAGGAGAACTTGATCCAGTAAGGAGAAACCTGCCGACTGCTTTTCTATCCCGGTCAATGACACCTCTTAATACCTTGAATAATTCCGGGTATTGCTGGGCCTCATCAATAATAGTTTTTTCACTTTGCCTGACAAAAAAACCTAATGGATCACTGGTTATGAGTTGATAGTCATCGGGTCTTTCCAGATCATAGTATTTCCAATCCGGACGGATATTTTTAACCAAAGTCGATTTTCCACATTGCCGTGGACCAATAATGGCAACAACCGGAAACATATCCAAAAGCCGGTCTATTTTTTGCTCGATCAATCTCTTTTTATACGTCATTCTTAAATGCTACCTTTAAAAATGATGGCTGTCAAGCAGAAAATTCCAATCCTGACCGCTATCACGAGCCTTTCGTTCAGGCGAGTCGGGCGGAGTTTGGGATCAGCGTCCACGCGTAGCATTGAGTTTGTGTTTCCTCAAGGATTAAAGCAAGTCGTTCCAGGGGGAACGTAGGGGACGTTCGGGGGAACGTAGGGGACGTTCGGGGGAACGTAGGGGACGTTCGTGCAGAACGTGCACAACATCATACTGGTTACTGTTTGCTGGATATAAAGGGCTAAGGGCCAAAGGCTAAAGCTAACAGAAAGCAATCAGCCTGCGGCGGTTAGAATCTCAGCGTATCATCTCACCAAGTCCAGGCTTTGGAAAATCAACACGAGATATTCATTAAGATCTTTAATGTCTTCCTGGGCTACTTCGAAGACCTGCTCTAAATCAATTTTACCGTACTCATGTACAATAAGGTTTCTGAATCCAACTGCTTTAACCATTTTTTCTGTAAGTTCATTATTCAGATATTCATTTTCTTCCAATAAATAGAACATCTCGTTAGTACTACCCGGAACCCCGAGGCCTTCCTCACTCACAATATGAGCAGCAATGTCAATACAATTTTGGATCGCCATTTGTAGGTTAAACAGTATACTCTCCTGGCGATCGATATCCTGTAAAAACGTCTGTAGATCAGTATGACGTTTTTCTATAACCCGATTCAGGTGTCTTTTTACAGAACTTGATTTAGCTAATATAAGATCAGAATCGACCAATTTCTTAACTCTCCATTACTTTTCTAATCAATCCAGATTGCATCTGGCTTCGATAGTAAGCAAAATCAGCTATCCTGGCGAACATAACCATTCTATACAAAGCCAGTTTCTTGGCATCATTAATCAGAATGCACTTGCCTTTTGAAAATATTTGTTTCAAAAGCTCTTCGCCCGCCAGGTTTAATATCACCGGATGAATATCTTTTCTCAAAGCCCGGCCCAATTCTATTGTATAGTCTTTTCTTCGTTCTTTAAGAAAATCTCGATCGTTTTTATCTAAAAGTATGCCCACATCGATATCGCTCAAAGGACGCGCTTTGCCGTTTGCATGCGAGCCAAATAGATAGACGGCGATCACCTCTTTCTTATCTCGAAAATAAACTCTTATATTTTCTTCTAACTTACTATACATAATTGAAACGCTCAACTTGGGTTTAAATTAATGCGGCGCGATGATAAAAAATTACGTAACCGTTCACGGGCAACATTTGCTTTGACTTGTAACTACAAAACAGCGTCGCCGTCAAACTATTTTTTTTGGGGTGTCTCTGGGGGACGTAGGGAGCGTTTTGCAAAGGTCTCCCATCGAGTTGTAAGTTGTAAGCGTCCTTGAACCAATCGACCAATTGTGAGCGAAGCGAACTAAGTTCATTAAATGGAAAAATTATTTTGGCAATAATACAGGCAAGTTGTATGACTGGCAAGGGGGGTTTATTGGGGGGATAAAATAGGTATTTAGTGTACCTATTATATTCCTCAGCCCTCACCCCATTTTT
>JAFDAS010000190.1 GCA_019313695.1 Deltaproteobacteria bacterium | reverse complement strand
CTAACATGCGCTTCATCGGCGAGGCTTTGCCGAGTCCGACTGAATGCGTATGTTCAAGTAAGCCGCTAACGCGGCAGGATTAACGCCTTCAAAGCCATCTATTTAAATTGTCCCTGGGCTCGATACTTCTCTGACTTTCTCTCCTGCAAACTTTCTTCTTTACAACTGCCATAATACCACTCCATACACATCTTTTTAACCCCAAAAAGAAAGGAGAAGTATTATGGCAGCACTACAAACACCCTGGTATGACAAAGCTGTTGAAGCCCTTAAGCTTAATGGTAAAAGTGAGCGCACTCAAGAAGCCTACGCGCGGCATGTGCGCAAACTAATCGAGTTTCACCATGGCAAAGATCCCGACCGGATTACTGAGGAGGAACTCAGGAAATATTTTATCCATCGTCAGGACGTCAACAAGTGGCAGCCCAATACCATGCGCATCTGCTACAGTGCGATCAAATTGTTTTATCTTCATGTTGTCGAACGTGACTGGCATATTTTCAAAGTTCTCAAAGCCCCATCTGAAAAAAGGCTACCGGCAGTATTAACCCGGGAAGAGATCGATAGCATCTTCGCAAAAATTACCACTTTTCACAATTACGTTTTCCATTCAACCATCTATTCCTGCGGCCTCCGCCTGCAGGAAGGACTTTTTCTCCAGACTGCCGATATCGACGGTAATCGTAAACTTGTCCATGTTCATCGAGGCAAGGGGGCCAAAGATCGATATGTGCCACTGCCCGATGCAACCCTGAATCTCCTGCGCCGTTACTGGACTACTCACCGCAATGCCAAACTGATCTTTCCGGCCCTGGGCCGCGGCCAGAATCTTGGCCCGGTTTCAAAGACACCGATGGCTATCGAGAGCGTACAGGGCGCTTTCCGGCAGGCAAAATATAAGGCAGGGATCAAGAAACGGCGCGTTTCCGTCCATACCTTGCGCCACTCATACGCCACGCATCTTCTTGAAGCAGGCGTAAATATCCGCGCTATCCAACGCTACCTGGGGCACGCCCAATTGGAAACCACCATGGTCTATCTGCATCTGACCAGTAAAGGTCAGGAAAACGCTTTCGGTATTATCAACAATGTAATGAAAGGACTCGACCATGGGAACTATCGCTGATATCTTTCGTGAGTATGGCCCCGAGTACCTGGAAACTTATCAGGAATCGATTCCTGTTCTGCACCGGAAAGTAATGGGGGCTATTATCGGTTGTCGCACCGAAGTCTGCGGCGTCAATGTTTACTCATGTAAACAGTGTAACAAATCTATGGTCGTCTTTCGTTCCTGCGGCAACCGTCACTGCCCAACCTGCCAGAACCATAAAACCCGGCAATGGCTGGAAAGGCAACTCAACCGGGAGCTGCCCGGCCACCACTTCATGGTCACCTTCACCGTTCCCCAGCAACTGCGCCGTTTTATACGCAGTCATCAAAGAACCGCTTACTCAGCCCTTTTTTCAGCTTCTTCAGCGGCGCTGAAAATACTGTCCGCTGATGAAGAGTTTGTCGGCGGTAACTGCCCCGGGTTTTTCGGTGTTCTGCATACCTGGGGGCGACAACTGGATTATCATCCTCATATTCATTACATCGTCCCGGGTGGTGCTTTTGATAAAGAAAGTGGCAATTGGCACTCTTCGCGCGTTGATTTTTATGTCCCGGTATCAGCCTTGTCAAAGATCTTTCGCGCCAGACTCCGGGATGAGATGAAAAAAGCCGGACTTTTCGATCAGATCGATCCAATCGTTTGGAATATTGATTGGAATGTTAATTGCCAGGCCATCGGCAGCAGCGAAGGAAGCCTGAAATATCTGGCGCCTTATGTTTTCAAGGTGGCCATCACTGACAGTCGAATCGTGAAGGTAGAAAACCGCCAGGTCACTTTACGTTACAAAAAGCAAAAGAGTTCCCGCTGGCGGACCATGACCCTTGAGGTCATGGAATTTATCCGGCGCTATCTCCAGCACGTTTTACCGACCGGATTTATGAAGATCCGCTATTACGGCTTTATGGGATCGGGCTCATCGCTAACCCTGGATGATATCAGCGCCGCGATTGAGCTGTCGCTCGATGTTTTCGTAGAATGCCGTCAAGTCCCAAAATATAAGGGAAAAGCATCGCCTTACTGTCCTCATTGTGGAGGAAAACTTGAGTACTGGTGCAGCATCAGGCCCCATGAACGCTGGCAACCGGGATAATGGCTGAAATGATTGAATTGTAGCAGATTAACAAGGACAGACAGTGCCTTCCCGAAAACCGTTTTTTAGACGGGATGGATTTCTGTTGCCACATTCCGTCAGTCGGTTGCTTCAATACCGAAAGCAAGCAGTTTCAGGACAATTTCAGGAGTGAAAACGATATCTGTTTTATCAAAGAACGATAAACTTCGCTAAATCCTGTCAAATATACAACCCCAACTCCTATTTTCTCTCTACGGTAGCGAATCATTACCCTATATAATGAGTTCGGGCTTATTGAACAATGGATTGAGTTCGACCGCTTCGCGGATCGCCTCAATCCTTATAGGTTATATTTTATTCTTGAAGTCGCGTTTCAGCTCGCCTGTATCACATTCCCTGTGGGCCCGCAATGAATGACTCGCCCTGCGGAATACGGATACTATGGCACCATTCCTTGCGGGCACAGTGGCCGTGACCTCTTCAGTTTGATACACGCGGACCCGAAAGATTGCAGGTGGCTTTGCATCCTGACTGATGCGGTTAAAATCCGGAAAAGAAAAAGGGGAGAGCCGGTGCCCTCCCCTTTTGTCATGTACCTGTCAATTTTCTGACTACTACTCGTTCATGGCGTACTCGCCGTTGAGCACGGAGACATACTTCTCCCACACCTTGTTGTACTGCTCGGGGTTGGAGACCGCCTTGATGAGCATGATCTTCGTGCAGTATTCACGCTGTTCGTCCCTAGAACTGTGATTCCCATAAATCTGCAGAGCGAACTGGGCGACGTCGCGCACCATGAAGTCGAAGATCTGGTTGATGATGTCCATGTCCAGGTTGTCAAACTTTGCCTGCTCGAGGATGAGCT
>JAFDAS010000189.1 GCA_019313695.1 Deltaproteobacteria bacterium | reverse complement strand
CCCAAGAAGAGTGGGTGAACTACAAAGGGGCTATCTTTTCCATCCTACCCCACAATTTCTACAGTTACCCGGTCAGTTACCGATTTACTACTATGCGTCACCCGTTGTGGGCAGAACACCGAAGCATGTGGTATGCAGATGACCATTCTAGAATACTACCACGGGAGTTTGTGCAACAGCACTTCACTGATCTTACCCTTGCTGTTTGGTTTCTCGATGACGGGAGTTGTCACCAGAGGGAAGCCCACCACCGACCATTTGCGGACCTGGCTCCTAATGCCTACTCCCAAGCTGCCGTAGAGTTCCTTGCAAGACTTCTCTGTGCGCGTGGTATTGAGTGCAAGGCTGTTAGTCAGTATCAAAAAGCCCGTGATCGCACGTACTGGAGCATCCGTGTCAGCGCCACTGGTTTTGCTGTTATGCGTTCCGCCATTGCCAAATTTGTGCCTCCATCAATGCGGTACAAACTTGGAAGTTACCAGGCAGAGACGCTCGACCCATTTGATGCCACACTGTATCAGCCTAACAGTACAGACCCAGTTTACTGGGCGCCGGTTGCTGTAACGGAGGTGGGTGGCCGTCCTTACCGTAATAAGAATGGGGAATGGCGTGTCCGGCCTGAGAATTACCTGTACACAATCACAGTAGATGAAACCCATAGTTTTGTGACCACCGGTGGTGTGGTTTCTAACTCCAACCTTGAGGTTTCTATCTGGGGCCACTACAGCCAAGACAAGAACCTCCTATCTATTCTGTCCGACCCTGACCAAGATTATCACTCGGTAACAGCCGCCATTTGCTTTGAGGTGCCTGTGGAACAGGTTACCAAAGAGCAGCGTAGTGCCAGTAAGGTAATTACGTTTGGGGGCATCATGTACGGTGGGGACGAATGGATTGTAGCCAAGATGCTGGACAAGCATCCTGATGAATGTCGCGAACTCATGCGCCGTCTGTTTGCTGAATACCCACAGGGTCAGCGGTGGCTAGAAAGCCAGGTAATCACGGGCCATAGACAAGGCTACGTTCAAAGCACTATTGGGCGCCGGCGACGTGTACCTGAGTTACAATCAGACGATGAGCGGACTGTACGGCAGGCTGAACGCTTTCTGAAAAACGCCCCAATTCAGGGCCTTGCCTCAGACATCAACAACCTGTCTCTGCTGCGTATGGAGGCTTGGGTGCGTGAGAACCATGTCCATGCTTGGCCTCTAAATATGGTGCACGACAGCATCATCTACGAGATTGAGGAGCAAGAGTTGGACCGGGTTGATCCTGTGCTGCGCGCGCTAATGGTAGCTGAACCATTTACTGGCTTTGGTGTCCCACTCAGTATTGATGTCAAAGTGAGTCGTCATTGGGGTGGCGACTTAGACGTACAAAAAGCAGTGGAGGTGTAACTATGGATCACGAGAAACAGGCAACAGACTGCCCCCACAAGGCCGAGGCTACCGCGCTCAAACACGTGCTGCACCAACTGGGCTACCGGAGGTGCACTGTCTGTGGTGGTAGTGGCCAGCAGCATTGGTATATTTACCCTACAGTCTGTGATGAGTGCAATGGGATTGGGTGGGTGCCCACGGAGAGGGTGGCAGAGATGCAGGAGCAGAGACTGGCAGAACAGTACCTACTGGGTGTTGCCGATGGCACAGATACTACACTTGCACTTCTCAAGGAGAACCGGGTTGCTGCGCCCCCAGCAACTGATGCAACAGAACCAAGTGAGACCGCGGTGGGGGGTGAAGTTGGCGACGTGGACTCCTACCCGTTTGTGAGCTGCAAGTGGGAGCCGTTGGACACATGTGAGTACATTGATAGTGATGGTGTTGCCTGCGAAGCAGTAGCCACCCATCGGATTTGGTGGAAGCGGCCCGACGTAGACGGTATGTTGGTGTGTGAACACCATTTCCACTTGGTACAGAATACGATTACGGAGGTGTAGACATGACCCAGGTAAGCAGGACTGAACCTGAGCCGGAGCCTGATACTTCTGATGAACGACCAATGCAGGAATTGGTTGACGGAGTGACATTGGCTGTTGAGTTCAATGACGTTTGCCACGCCTACATATTAGGCAGCCGAAAAGCTTACGACTGGTTGGCCAAGGTGTACACAGAGGCACGGCGCACAGGATTGGCAGGTGAGCCACCGGATTCTGTAGGTGATCCGATCCATAGCCGCAGGGCGGCAGCCTATCTCCATGCACCCAAGTTTGGTAAGCAGTTCATTGATGCGTTTCATGCCCATGACTTGGAGACTGCGCTTGACCTAATGGAGTACGACTACGATGCCATCCGTGTGTATTTGGGGCAGAGTGAGCACGAGGACCTGGAGGCATCTCAGTTCCTGGCTGATACTTATGCGCTGTTTATTCAGTCGGGGCGGACACCAAAGTACGAGTACATTAGGGATGATGAGAAGGTTAGGGCCTGGCCATGGGAGGAGCAGGACTGATGCTCCGTTTTTCCCAACCAAGAAGCCAGTACAGAGCGTTAGCCAACCAGACCCCAGGTAGCCGGGACGAGGCGGCCAATGCACGGATGGTTAACCTAGAGCAGGAGATGGTTGCACATGCCTTGGCCCAATTTGAACCATATGTGCGAGCGGCTGAGACCACGTGGGTTACGGAGGACGATTTGGACTACAAGGAGCGAGAGCGAGTAGCCGACTCACTCCAGGTAAAGATACAAGCTGATTCCTACTTGTCACCACCCGAGGCTATAACTCTGTTGCAGGATGCAAGTGGCCGGCGCGTAGTAGCCAACAGTCTGCACCGCCAGGCACGTCGGCACTCAGATCGTGCAAACGCGCTGGTCAAGCAGTTGGAGGACGTGTGGGCGGCCCTGGCCCCATATGAGAGTCGGTACGAGAATCAGGCTCTGGTGGGTCTGCGTCTACATCAGTTGCGTGCACAGGCTCAGACGGCCCAGGCACATGCAGCCTACTGTGAGTCTGCTTACTGGAGTTTACAGCGAACGTGCGAGGACATTGCCTCACTGGCCCAAATGTATGACCGGGCGGGTCTGTTGCCGCCGCCCGTACACCAGGACTGAAGG
>JAFDAS010000188.1 GCA_019313695.1 Deltaproteobacteria bacterium | reverse complement strand
CAATAACTCGCTCTCTTTCTATATTCTGAAGTTGCCTCCTTAACTTCTTATCTGCTTCCCTTAAAATTTCTCCAACAAAGTCTCCACTACCTAAAACCCGGGCATCATGCTCAATTTTCTCCCCTTTGCCCCTCAGTGACATTACTTGCGACCAGCCTCCAAGACTTCGAATAAGCCCACCTCCGACCAACTCCAGTCGACTCCCCTGGCTTTTTCCTTCCTCCACAAACCTCCGATAAGCTCGGATTGCTTTCCTTTTCTCTCGGCCAAAAAAACCCAGTACGTATTCTACCTCCTGCCAGTCGTTTTTCTGCTTCCCCACTAATACAGTATGACCACTCCACCGATAACGATCCAGTCCTTCCACGCTTTTTACCACCGAGGATCGCAGGGGATTTAAGTGAATATAACGCACAAGCTCTAATAAATACGGGTCCTCCTCGCACACGATGGATTTGTACCGGTTTTGAAATAGATGGCCGCTTCTTTGATGCCTTCGGTTAAACTGAATGGCATAGCCAGTAAGAAGTTTCCTCATGAAGGATGAAATTCCTATTTCTCTAACTCTTCCTTTACCGCAAGACCTATTCTTTCTAACGTAACCGGCTTTTTTATATATTGGCCTGCACCTATTTTTTGGGTTTCCTTCAGCTCATCTGTTTCAGCAAACCCACTGACTATGATAGCCTTTTGGTTAGGGTGAATCTTTATTGCCCTCTCGTATGTCTCACGACCATTTATGCCCGGGTCCATAATCATATCAAGCAATATTAAATCTACAGTATTTTCTTTCAAATATTCAACGGCTTCCTCTCCACTGGAAACGGTTTTAGTTTTATAGCCAAGTGTTTCCAACATCTTACAGGATATATCTCTTTGGCTTTCCACATCATCAATAACCAGAATCGTCTCTCCGTCTCCTTTGTAGTCTTTAATAGGTATGGACAAACCCTTATCCGACACTTTATCTCTTGTTATTGGAAAGTACAACTCAAATGTTGTGCCGTTCTCGTCACTTGCCACATTTATATAGCCTTTATGATCTTGTACAATGTTCCATACCACAGTAAGCCCTAAACCTGTACCGCTTCTGCCCATTACCTTCTTTGTATAGAACGGCTCAAATATCCTTTCAAGGCCATCTGACGATATTCCTGAACCATTGTCTGATACAGCCAGAACAACGTATTCACCTATGTTTACATCATCATACCCCCTTAGAGGTCTGTCTATATAACGGTTCATGGTCGATATAGTAACATTACCGCTACCCTCAATAGCTTCCGAGGCGTTTGTCATCAGGTTCATTACCACCTTTCCGATATGAACTCGAGAACCGCCTATGTTAAACAAGTCCGTATCGAGGTTGGGCTTGACCGTAACTGTAGGATGAAACTGTTCAAGTTTTTTAAACTCTGGAGAATTTAAATAGTCTCTGATTAGATCATTTAAGTTCACTGGTTCTATAGTGGTAACTACTCCTCTTACCACTGTTAATAAATCCTGGACGATAGCAGCAGCCCTGTATCCAGACTCCTGCATTGTTTCAATGGGCTTCCTGAGCTTGTTGTCTTCAGGTAAATCCATTAAAATTAATTCTGGATAGCCTACAATCCCTGATAGGACGTTATTCAAGTCGTGGGCGACACCACCTGCCAGAAGTCCAAGGGACTCCATCTTCTTAGCTCTTACGAGCTTTTCTTCATTTTTCCGCAGCGTCTCCTCCGCCCGCCTGCGCTTGGTGATATCTTCAACAATTCCAACACCAGCAATAACATTACCATCACGAAAAATAGGAATCCAGTTAGCTTTTATGATTGATGTTTTCCGACTAGTATAAGGTCTATATTCTCCTTCATAATATCCAAACTCACCATTAAGAGATTTGCAAACTTCGTTTGTAAATCTCTTGTCTGGTATATCATTTATATGCAGCCCAATGAGTTTTTCACGAGATGAGGCGAAAGTAGTAATCATCGCTTCATTAACATCTGTAATTATGCCTTGATTGTCATAGTGAATGATTCCAATTGGGCAATTTTCAAAGAATAATCTGTGTTTTTCCTCACTCTCTCGACGGGCTTTGATTACCTGTTTCAGGGAAGCTATCAATAGGATTAAAACCGCAAACAACAGCATTGCCACGAACGGTATGAAACAGTGGCCGAGGATTTCTTTGTTCCAGTCGTTCGCGTCAACGTCCATACCGAGAACCGCAACAAGATTTCCTGTGTGGAGAACTCTTAGCGGAATCAGGGCCGTGACTAATGTGCCCCATCGGTCGGTAACTGGTCCGACAACAGCCTCCTTTTTGGTGTCGAAAGTACGGAGGTAGGAATCCGAAACTTCCCTATAAACCAATCCGGGTAGTGCGTAATTTTTTGAATCTGCAGGAAGGGAATCCACGAAGAAGAAAACTACGCCATCTGAGCGCTGTCCCATCAAGTAAAGAAATCGGCATTTGTGTCTGGCATTACGCATCAAGGCCAGCTGCGACTTGATACGCTGGTAGCCAGGCGTGTTCAGGTCCTTTTCCGAACCGGACAGAGAGGCAACACGCTCGATATTGATAGCCTGCGCGGCAATCCTTGCCTGTTGGAGCAGCTCCGCTCGCATGCGTTTGTCGGTCGAGTGCGCCACCCACCACATGAGCGCAACTCCCACAACGGGAACAAGCAGGAACAAGATTAAGATTCTGCGATTTATTATTTTAATCATGATTGTTTAACCCCGTCATGCTGAAGGAAAGCTTTCAACTCTTCTGGAACTACAAGAGCCCGTACTGGGCCGAGTGGTATTTGAATAAATGGTGTGCCCGTGCCATGCGATCACGCCTGGAACCGATCAAGGACTTCGTGCGAACACTACGCCGTCATCAGCCGCTGATCATGAATTGGTTCAAGGCGCAAAAGCAGTATTCTTCAGGCATTGTTGAGGGCCTGAATCGCAAAATAAATCTTGTTACGAGAAAACCATACGGCTTTCGGAACTATGAAGTCCTTAAAATAGCACTGTTTCTCACGATGGGCGAACTTCCCGAACCGGAATTCACCCACA
>JAFDAS010000187.1 GCA_019313695.1 Deltaproteobacteria bacterium | reverse complement strand
TCATTCCCGCGTAGGCGGGAATCCAGAAGCGCATAACTACTTAAAAACACTGGATTCCCGTTTTCACGGGAATGACAAAATTGTGTATATTTCGACTTTTTACGAGTCCATCAAATAAAGTTGTTCTCTTTGTGCTTCTCCGCGATAGTGGCGGCCAGCTCATCCAGGGCCTTAAAATCACCTTCTGAAGGAACTCCTTTGCAAAGGACAGGATCTATGACCTCTACCTTGAGACTGGGGATCATTCCGGCAAGTGTTTCCACGGTCTTTCCTCCCCATCCGTAAGAGCCGATAATGGAAAGGAATTTTGCCTTGGGCCGAAGGGCATTTGCAAGGAATGCGGCATAAGCGGCGTAAGGATGAGGGCCTGCCAAAACTGTGGGAGTTCCAACGACGATTGTCGCCGCGTTAACCAGGGCCATGGCGAGCTTCCCTATGTCGGTTACGGCCAGATCGAACTGCTCGACCCCGACACCTCTTTCCACAAGAGCCGAGACAAGATAATCGACCATCTGCCTTGTACTTTCATGCATTGATACATACGGCAGGACTACCGTGTTTCGTGGAGGGCCGAGTATCCAGTCACGGTAGGCATCGATAATAAATGCCGGGCGGGGATATATCTGTCCATGACTCGGAGCGATCATTTCTATATCGTAAGGCGCGAGTTTTTCCAGATCCTTTGCAATTATGTTTCGGAAGGGCATCATGATCTCGGCAAAGTAGCGCTTGGCGGCCTCATGGACGCGTCCTTCATCGGTAACGTAAAGATCGGTCGTCGCGATATGGGAACCGAAAAAGTCACAACTGAAAAGGATTTTGTCCTCTTCGAGCCAGGTTACCATGGTCTCAGGCCAGTGAACCCAGGGAGTATGGATAAACTTCAGGGTCTTGTCACCCAGAGACAGAGTCTCGCCATCTTCGACGGTTATGAAGGATTCCTCGGGTATCCGCAGAAGATCGATAAGCATCCCCTTTGCTTTGGGTGTAGATATCAATTTGGCGTCGGGGTATTTTTCAAGAACCTGCGGGATTGTTCCGGAGTGATCCTGCTCGGCATGGTGCGCAATGACGTAATCGATCCTGGAGACGCCCTCAAGCTGCCCCATAAGTTCATCGGCCATGGCAGGATCAACTGAATCCAGCAAGACGGTCTTCTCGCTGCCTTCAATAAGATAGGCGTTATAACTCGTTCCGTCGGGGAGGGGGACAAGAGAATCGAACAGACGTCTGTCCCAGTCCACAGAACCCATCCAGTAAATGCGGTCTTTGATTTTTCTCGCTTTCATGGCTGTGCCTCCTTCAGGTTTCAGGATTTAAAGAACTGATCGTCATGCTCTAAGGTAGTAGAATAACATATGTATATATATTGTCAAAGATTTTATGCTGTTTGCTCCCGTGTTCCAACATCCGGATTATCTTCACCAAAATTTTTCAGCAGGTTCCACATAACATTTCCCCCGGGGTTGCCCTGTTCCTCCTGTTTTATGTGTATACAGTGTCTATAGTTTGTCTAAACCATATGTCATCTTATAAAGTCCTGCCTTGATTTATGCTAAGGGTGGGTAATATTTTTTGATGGTGAATTTAGTCAAACAGGTTTGCCGCGTCAAAATAATAGCGTGCCCTGAATTCGATGCGGTAGTCAGTCTGTTTTTCACCAAATTCGGAGTTGTCATGCCCTGTGAGGAAACCGGCCTTCAGCCGCAGCTCGAGGTTTGTAATCCCGGTATAGAGAATCTCCGGTGAAAGAGAATAACTTTTATCATTAATGTTATATATGCATGTAATCGACGGTGTGAAATAGAGGATGTCGAGAGGCTCTTTCTGTGAGACGCGCAGATACGTATAGTCTCTCATGGGATTCGGCCTTCCATAACCGCCTTCGGTCGTTGTAGTTGCCTTTTTCAAGAGAGTTTCATTGCCTGACGTAACGTACGCATTATAGCCGTTGTCCACGAGTCCGAAAAACCCCTCCATCTCTTCCCCGGTGAATCCTGCTGCGTTCCGGTAATATTCGCAGATAAAGGTCGTATCAGATTCAGTGAGATACCTGATGCCTAAAAGATAGCTTTCTGCGTCATAGACGGTCTGTGTTGTTTTGCCGGCACTGTCAACGGTCTTTTTTGTGATGTCGTCGATATACGCGAATTCACCATGGATTTCAAAGTTTGGGGTTATATTCCTGGAAAAGTCCGCTCCGAAGCGATCCGGCCTGCTGTTTCCCTTCAGAAACATGAAATCGATATCCGTATCATATAGGAGAAGATAGAGTTTGCATGCATAATTTGTGTTGTTCCGCACGCCGAATTCGCTGTTTACATGCTCATACACGGGAATCACAACGGGGGTGACGGATATGGCCTGCAACGGTCCGGAGAAGGTTTTTATGTAATCCGCCGACGCCATGATATACCCTTCAAGGGAAAGATCGGGATCATCGGGATTCTTCGGACGGCCGACGAATGCCACGGGATTCCACGCGTAACCCTTCCCCCACTTCAGGGCTTTTTTACCTATACTGATGTTGAAACCGGAGGATGGTTTGACGGACAGATATCCTTCATCAATGGCAACATCCGTCCCGGGTTTGATATCCGACTCCGTTTTATTTATATTCGCCCGGATATAGACCTCTGAAATCCCCTTCTTGTATGCCCCGTTCATTGACAGCTTGAAGTTGTATTCATCCAGGTAATCTTTTTCCGGCCGGTTGTAAAAATTGAGTTTGTAAAAGGCGGCATCATGATCAAGCCGGAAAATCTTCGGCATAAACTCCAGGTACCCCCCGAGGGTGTACGGCTTTTTCTCTATCTCCTTTTCAATCTCTGAGAGGTCAAAGGAATAGTCGTCCTGCGCGAAGGCAAGCAGCGGCGCAAGGAACAGGATTAATGTTACAAATTTAACGACCTTGTAAAAAATTGAATTTCCCCACGCTTCACCCTCACCCCAGCCCTTGTATGTTGTCAATTATGGAGCCATGTATTTAAACAATAATTTGTAGTATATGTTCTTTGCTTAAAATGTTCTAGATGTGGCAGACCGTCCCAACCCTGGGACTCAAGAG
>JAFDAS010000186.1 GCA_019313695.1 Deltaproteobacteria bacterium | reverse complement strand
AAAAGTGCACCGGAAAGAAACTTGCACGTTTTGGGCTTGCCAACCTTTTTGAAAATATACAGAAAATCCCGCGCGGTTCGATCTTGCTTGACCCGATGGCAGAAAAAGCATTATCCCCCACAGATGATATCGCACGCGGCATCACCGTTTTGGATTGTTCATGGGAAGAAGTGGAACGCGTATTCCCGCAACTGGAAAAGAAAAATCTCCAGCATCGCGCTCTTCCATATCTTGTGGCTGCAAATCCAGTGAATTTCGGAAAACCCTTCAAGTTAAATTCAGTCGAGGCATTTGCAGCGTCACTTTACATACTAGGACGTAAGGAACAGGCATCAGCAATTCTTTCCAAGTTCAACTGGGGACATACATTCCTTGAGTTGAATTATGAACCTCTTGAGGATTATTCCAAGGCAAAGGACAGCCGCGAGATATTGCGAACACAGGACGAGTACATGTAATTCAAATTTGGGTTGGTGGTTAATCATGGTTAATAAACAGATAGGAGTTATCGGTGCAGGAAATTGCGATGAAAGTATCGCAATGATTGCAGAGGAAGTTGGACGAGAGATCGCAAAATTCGGCGCAGTTCTCATCTGCGGCGGGCTTGGCGGTGTTATGCAAGGTGCCGCCCGTGGTGCAAAACAGGAAGGTGGCACGACAATCGGCATCTTGCCGGGGAGCAGGCGCGAAGATGCAAATCCTTACATCGATATTGTGATATTGAGTGCGATGGGACATGCAAGGAATGCCATTATTGCGCAGTCATGCGATGCGCTTATCGCAATAGATGGGGAATACGGAACGCTTTCGGAAATCGCGCTTTCACTGAAGATGGGGAAAAAGGTAGTTGTGCTTGAATCAGAGTGGGAGATCGAGGGAACACGCGTGGCGAAAGATGCGCAAGAGGCTGTGAATATGGCTTTTGGGGAAAAACAATAGTTCAAAATACTATTAAGAGATAATTTATTCCAAAGGACGACATGAAACATGCTCAACCAACTTAAGACCACCATAAGAGCAGCAAGCACCCCAATAGCAAAAGCCATCCCCCTATCTCCGAATGCATTAACGCTCATTGGTCTTATAATAAGTGTCGTGTCGGCGGCTGCGTTCGCGTGCGGGGAACTCATAATGGGTGGTGTGCTGATCCTCGTAAGCGGAGTGTTCGACATACTCGATGGTGCGGTTGCCAGAGCGAATGGGCGCATGACATCCTTTGGTGGTTTTCTTGATTCGGTCTGCGACAGGTATGCGGACGCTGTAGTTTTCATTGGCATTATGTACGGCGCGCTGGCTGGTAACATACCGACAACTGCACTGTTTGGCATATCCCTGTGGCTGTGGTGTGTAATAGCGCTTGTCGGCTCGTTGCTTGTAAGTTACACGCGTGCGCGGGCAGAGGGTGCGGGTGTTGAAAACATGGATGTCGGGATCGCCGAGCGTCCGGAGAGGATGATATTGCTTGCGGTTGGTGCATTCAGTGGACTAATTGCATGGGCGATTGTGGTAATCGTGATATTGACCCACATAACTATCATCCAAAGGATCTTGTATGCAAAAAAACATCTTGGATGACAAGGAACAGTGAATAACCTTGCTTAAAATCACCTATACTGCCATGACCAAAGCGATATTATTTAATTGTTTGATACCCATTATACAAGCCTGACAATATTCCAATTTACATTATCGAATGTTAATCATAAAATCATAGAGGACACAAAAATGCAGTACCATGCAGAAGTAACCATTGAACTTAAATCAGGAATGCTTGACCCCGAAGGCACAACAATTAAACGGGCTCTGGAACATCTCGGATATCAGACAGAAAGTGTAGCTACAGCAAAAAAATACATGATAGAACTTGATGCCGAATCTGCAGACAGTGCAAAGCAGATTGTCGATGAGATGTGTCAAAAGCTTATCGCAAACCCGATCATCCACAATTATACCATTGAACTTGGGGAATCGAAATGAAAATTGCCATAATCCAGTTTGGCGGCAGTAACTGCGATCTGGATGTGCTTCATGTACTACAGGATGTTGTAGGCGTTGATGCCGAACTTGTATGGTACAAAGAGGAAGACCTGAGCCAATATGATGGTGCGGTCATCCCTGGCGGGTTCTCATACGGTGACTACCTGCGTGCCGGTGCGATCGCTGCACGCACGCCAATTATGGATGCAATAAAGAAAATGGCATCCGAAGGAAAACCGATCATGGGGATCTGTAATGGATTTCAGGTGCTCACAGAATCCGGGCTGCTTGATGGTGCACTTATGACAAATAAATATCCAAAATTCCGCTGTGAAACAACATACCTAAAAGTTGAGAACACAGACACTCCTTTTACATCCAAATTCAAGAAAGGAGAAATTGTCAAAGTCCCTATTGCACACATGGAAGGTAATTTTTATGCTGATAAAGATACACTTGCCAGATTGAATGATAACGGGCAGATCGTGTTCAAGTATTCGGACAAAAACGGTAATGTGACAGATAATGTGAATCCAAACGGTTCACAGGAAAGCATAGCAGGAATCATTGATCCAAACAGAAATGTGATAGGACTCATGCCGCATCCTGAACGGGCATCCGAAGCAATATTGGGTTCAGAAGACGGGATAAGGATGTTCCAGTCAATGGTTGATTATATCGCAAAAAAGTAATGATATACGGAGATTTTTAACGAGAAAATGCTCACTTCGTTCGCATTAACTCGAACTATATATTTATAAAATATATACTACAAGAAAATCCTCGCTACGCTCGGATTGACTTGAACTATAGAATTCTATAAATTATGCACTAAACCAAAAAACGTACATGAAATTCTTCGAATAACATGCACAAAAATATGAAAGTATCCCTTACATAACCTTTTTGTAACTATTCAGCCGGTCTTAATTTCGCCTAAAGCATTCAATTTCTTCACTTGATACCACAAATTAAATTCCACTTATGCCTGGCAAAAATGGAACAAATGGCTTTCCATTGAATACTGCTTCAAGCATCATAACAGAAAGCTTATTCTTCTTCATAGTAGAGATGTACCCTCTAATGCGACAGAAATAATGTGCACCTTGAATACTTCTAAAAGGACCTGATATTTTTTGCTGTACTTTCATCA
>JAFDAS010000045.1 GCA_019313695.1 Deltaproteobacteria bacterium | reverse complement strand
ATCCATCAGCACCACGAGAGCTTTGACGGGAAGGGTTATCCGCAGGGACTGAAAGGAGACGAGATCGACCTGGGCGCCCGCATATTGGCCGTGGCCGATTCCTTTGAGGCAATGACAAGCGTCCGATCTTACCATCCTGCCATGTCCCTTGAAGGGGCTGTGGATGAGATCAGAAAGCATGCCGGCACACTGTTCGACCCTGAGGTTGTGGAGGCGTTTTTAAGCACGGTAAAGAAAGATAGGTGGAAGGAAAATAGACTGAAGACTGATAGGGCTAAAGGAAAAACAATCTTATAACCTTCAACCTTCTACCTTCTACCTTCTACCTTTAACCTAACAACCTCAACAGGAGTTTTTATAAATGAAAAGAACAGCAATAATCTGCATTGCCGCCCTGCTGCTGACAGCCGCGGGATCGCTGATTGTTTACAGAAACCATCTTCAGGTTGAGGCCGGCATAGTGGCGGACTTCAACAGTCATCAGTTGACCCTGGCCAGGCTGATAAGCAGTGAGGCGAAACTGATTGTGGACGGCATCAGGCAGGGGATGGTGGCAGCCTCGCAGGTATCCTCAATAATGAAAGGGAATGAAAGATGTCAGGCCGGTCTGAAGACGCTTTATGGTAACCTAAAAGAAGAAAACATAAACCTCATCTTCCGTCTGGATGAGAGGGGAATCTTAACACATTGTCTTCCGGAGGATAAGCTGAAAGGTGTGACAGGGAAAGATTTCAGATTCAGGGAATATTTCAAGGAGATCAAAAGAGCGGGCAGGTCATATATATCCAGGATGCTCCTGGCTGGCGGCGAAGAATATGGGAATGTGGAAGGCCGCTTTAAAACGATTTTTATCGTTGTTCCACTTTATAATAACGGCAGATTTGCCGGCGTCCTGGGTGCAAGCCTCGATTTTGCATCCATGCTCGAAAAGAGTGTCAGTGTCAGGATGGCGGGGATAAAAGGGACAGGCTACTGCTGGGTGATAGATGACAGGGGGATATTTATCGCGCACCCGATAAAGGAGTTTATCGGCCGGGATGCCTTTGCCACCAGGAAAGAGAGGGATCCCGACGTCTCCTTTGAAGAGATAAACAGGATCATGCGGGAAAAGATGATGCAGGGGCAGTCTGGGACTGAGGTGTATACCAGCGGATGGCATAGAGGGCAAAAGGAAAAAATCAAAAAACTCATCGCGTACACACCCTTTTACCTGGAGGGCAGGCAATATTCAGTGGCGGTGGCGATTCCCGAAACAGAAGTTATCTCCTTGAGCAAGAAGAATTTCGAAAACACCCTGCTTACAATGGCGTTCATCGTAGCGGCAATGCTCTCCGGCCTCCTGTACATCCTGAGCCTTGACCGGCGGCGGATCGAAGCGCTGGAAAGAGAAGCCGGACTCACAGAGGAAATAAAAGAATCGAGGGACTATCTTCAGAATCTCCTGGAGACCGCTAATGATCTCATCTATGCCATCGATACAAACGGTAATTTCACCTATATTAATCCAAGGATCAAGGATTATGGATACACGCCCGACGAACTTATGGGGAAGCGCTTCCTGACCATCCTGTCCGAAAAACATCATGGAAGAAGATTTGAAAAATCCATCCGTGAAAGGATCCGGCAGGTTTACGAAGTGGAGCTGAAGACAAAAGGCGGTGCGATTAGAATTTGCCATTTCAGCACATCACCTCTGATGGATCAGAAAGGCGCCGTTATCGGCCTTATCGCCACGGTCAGGGATATCACCGAGCGTGAACAGGCAAGGGCGGAGATCATACACCTCAAGGAGTACAGCGAAAAGATCGTTGCCAGCATTTCTTCCTCACTCCTGGTTCTGGACGGGGACCTGAACATAAAATCGGTTAACCGGACGTATCGGGAGATAAGGGGGATCGGGGACGACGATGTGGTGGGGAAGAATATCAGAGAGGTATTCTCCGGCGATCTCCTGAAAGAAGGGGGGCTACTTGAGGTCCTCAATGAGGTGGTGGAGACAGAGGAGACTCGCCGGCTCTACGGGGTAAAACACGCATCCTCGGATCACCCGGAGAAGATCCTGAACATCACTGTAAGTGGTATCCGCCGTGCAGAAGAAGAAGAAGAAGAAGAAGAAGAAGATATCGTCCTGGTCATAGATGATGTCACCGAAAGGGCAAGGCTGGCAGAATATCCCATGACCTGCGGGCGCCTATCGTCTCCATTCAGGGCTTCTCCTCGATCCTCCTTTCCGACTTTGAGGATAAACTGGACGACACGGGAAAAAGGTATCTGGCGCGCATCCAGGCCAATGTCAGACAGATGGAGATCCTCATCGACGATCTCCTCGAGTTTTCGAGGATCGGCAGGGTGGCCGGTACTTTTGAGGATGTTCCTTCTGCAAAGATAATCAGAAACGTTCTGGATGTTCTCGGCCCCCAGTTGAAAAAGAGGGGCATAAAGGTGGATGTGCAGGGGAGGCTTCCCGTTATTCATTGCGACAGAAACAGGATTTACCAGGTCTTCGAAAACCTGATACAGAACAGCATCAAATATATGGGTGATACTGAAAGTCCGGTGATTGAGATCGGGTGCAAAAAGAGAGACGGCTTCCACGAATTTTACGTAAAGGATAACGGCATCGGCATCGATCCAAAATATCATCAAAAGATATTTCAGATATTCCAGAGGCTGAAGGAGGTGGACACAAAGGGGACGGGCGTCGGCCTTGCTACCGTGGAAAGGATCGCGGAGGTTCATGGCGGTTCGGTCAGGGTGGAATCGGAAAGGGGCAAAGGGGCGACCTTCTATTTTACAGTGCCACTGGTCAGGGGTTAGGGATCAGGGATCGGAGAACAAAGATGAGAACATCGAACGTTGAACATCGAATGCTGAATGGGGAGAGCGGGAGTATAATGGGGACACTTGGAAAAATATGATTTTCTCGTTCCCCTGATCCCTGAACCCTGACCCCCGATCCCTGAACCCTAACCAGGCCGAGCTTATCGGCAGGATCGTACTGGCTAAATTCCTGAAGCTCTCCCCTGCCGGATTTGAAAAGTTTATAGATGAGGCGGAAGGAGCCCCCCTTTTCGGGGTCTTTTTAAAAAAGGGCGCCATAGTCGTCAGACGGCTTGCGGGGGCTGGAGTGGCCGCGTCCCGTGACGGAATGGGCCGTGACACTGTCGGAATTATCGGACGCTCCCCATATTTTGCCGTCCGCTACCACCATCCCGGCTTTGGAAAAGAGTATCTGTTCGATGGCGATCCCCGCCTCCTTGAGAAAGAAGGGGGCGAGGCCCTGACGCGAAAGCTGAGGCTCATAACCACGAGGAACCGGATCACCCATGAGATTTTGAATGCCGTTTTTATGCGCCAGAGGGATTATTTTCATTCGGGAAACCCCCTTGATTTGAAGCCCCTGAGCCGGGCGGAGCTTGCCCTGGCGATAAGGGCCCGCAACGGGGCGGATCCCGTGATTGACGTCAGCAGGATATCGAGGCTTATCAGCGGCAAGACCATTGTCGTCCCCTCCGTCGGGGAAAAACCTCTCAGATTCTTTTTTCCCACAGGCCGCGACATCCACAGACGCGCCATAAGGGCGCTGATGGATGAGGAGAGAAAGGAGCTTGCCTCGGGAAATATAAAGAGGCCGCTTAATGATGGAGAGATCAGGGACAGGCTAAAGCAAAGACACGACCTTGCTATTACCCGGCGGCAGGTGGGATTCTGCCGCAAGGAGCTGGGCATTCCCAATCTTTACCGGAGGGAAAAAGGTGGCGATTATTCCTCTGAGCGGGGCAGATTCTCCACGGCCTGCCGTCTTGATGCAGCCTCGGTGAAGAAAAATGCCCCCGCAAAACCGGGCATCTATGAACTCAGTCTTGCAGGCGCTCAGATTGAATATCCCGGTGGCGCGGACAGCGTGTTTTACATCGGCAGCTCCAAAAATATCAGAAAAAGGATAAATGAACATCTGAAGCCGCACAATAAAAACGGGGGCATAAGGGGATACCTGGAAAAATATGATTGCCTTTTCAGGTATATTGTCTTAGAAACAGACTGGCTGAAAGAAGAGAAAATGCTGTATGACCTGTTTGCGGCAGATTTCGGCGCCTCTCCCCGGTGCAACAGGGTGAGTCCGTGGGGAGGCGGGAAGGTACAGTCATGAGAGTTTTGATTATCGAAGACAATCCGGATCACGCGGAGCTTGCCAGGCTGGCGCTTGAGCCCCACTTTGAGGTTTGCCTGCTCGAATCGGGAGAAGACGCTCTGCGGTATCTGGAAGGCCTTGCCGGAAATGATCGTCCCGCGGCGATCCTGCTGGATTATTCGCTTCCCGGAATCGACGGCCTGGCTGTACTTGATCGTATCATGGAGAATGGGTACGACATACCCGTGATTATGGTAACCGGCCAGGGGGATGAGAGCATTGCCGTCGAAGCGATGAAGAAGGGGGCGTTTGACTATGTGGTTAAATCGGGAAACTACCGGGCAGTCTTGCCAGCCATTATATATAAAGCTGTAAAACAGCATGAAATGGCGGCCGAAAAGGCGAGGCTCGCTCTCGAACTGGAAAGGCTTGTCATCACCGATGACCTGACAGGCCTCTTTAATCGCAGATATTTTTATCAGAAGGTAGATGAAGAGATAGTCAGGACGAAGAGGCAGAATGGAAAGCTGTCACTTATCCTGTTCGACCTCGACAATTTCAAGGAATATAACGACACCTTCGGTCATCTTGAAGGGGACAGGGCGCTTAAAGAAACCGGGAGGATCATCCTCTCTTCCATCAGAGACAAGGTCGACTCCGGCTACCGCTACGGCGGGGATGAGTTTGCCGTCATCCTGCCTGACACAGACAAAAACCAGGCCGACGTCGTGGCCGGGCGAATCCGGGAATTGGTCAGAAAAAAGAAGCTGGGCAATGTCGGCATCAGCGCAGGCATTGTGGAATATGATCATGAAAGCAGCATGGAGGATTTTATCAAGAGAGCCGATGACGCACTGTATGAAACTAAAAAACTGAAAGGACGAGGAGTTAATAACAAATGAAAGGGAAACAGGTGGATATTCTGTTAGTGGAGGACAATGAGGATCATGCAGAGCTGACGTTGAGGGCACTGAAAAACAATAATCTCATAAATGACATCTATGTTGTTAAAGATGGTCAGGAGGCGCTCGATTTTGTATATCATCAGGGCGAATACGAAGACACGGGGAAATACCCCAGACCGGGTTTGATACTTCTCGATATCCACCTGCCCAAGGTGAACGGCCTTGAGGTGCTGGAGACGCTGAAGAAAGACCCCGATATCAAGTCCATCCCCATTATCATGCTGACCACGTCATCCAGGGATGAAGAGATAGCGAGAAGTTATGCCGGCGGGGCTAACAGCTACGTGACAAAACCGGTGGACTTTGGAGAGTTTGTGAAGAAGATCAAGGAGATGAAGCTCTACTGGACCATCGTCAACTCTCTGCCGAAGATAGACTGAGGGCTAAAAGTGGAAGGTTGAAGATTGAAGATTGATATACTTCAGGCTTCAACCTGTTCACTTGAATAACAGAGGTTTTATTATTGTGGCAGCCTCAGGGCCGAACATGCCGGTGAGGATATTGTGCTTATGGGGTAGGTTCACAGGAGGAGAGACCCTGGGGGCCTGATCTTTATAGACCTGAGCGACAGAAAGGGAATCGTACAGATCGTCTTCGACCTGGAGAAGAAACCACAAGCGCACGCACTGGCACATAACATAAGAAGCGAACTCGTGTTGGCGATAAAGGGCCGGGTAAATCTTCGCCCTGCCGAAATGATCATCCCTTCACTGAAGGGATGGATGGACGGACTCAATAGCTAAATTCTTCAATCAGGAAGAGATAAAACGTATAAACGAAAAAACGGGCGCTCAGCCGGGATCTCTGATTCTTTTTGTTGCCGACATCGCGGACGTGGTCAATAACGCCCTCGGCGCCCTGAGAATACACCTTGCGGAAAAACCGGGATTGATCGGCCCGGATGTCTTTGCCTTTACCTGGATTACTGAATTCCCGATGTTTGAATACAGCAAAACAGAAGAACGATATATGGCGACTCACCATCCCTTTGGTCTTGGGCATAAGAATATCAGGGAACTGGCTGGCATCTGTGTGGATTCCAAAGAGATAGAGAGGACTTTCAACCGATCAGGGGCGGAGGTAGAGGTATTTTACAAGAGAAAGGCCAATTTATTTCTATCAAACAAGGTTGTTCCCATCCGGGCTGTTCCTACGATGTATGTTGGCGCCATTGAAACGGCCGAGGTATTCGGGAGTCGAATTTATGCGGAGGCACTGTCTCGTGGTTTAGAAAATGCACAGAAACAAGTGGTGATAGGAGATGGGGCGCCCTGGATATGGAATATTGCGGATGAACAGTTTTATGGAGCGATTCAGATTATTGATCTTTATCATGCCCGAGAACACTATTGGAGTGTTGCCCGGGAGGTGTTTGGCTGCGATAAAGAGACAATAAAAACATGGACTGATGAACGACGTAGTGAATTGAACCAGGGAAATGTAGAGCAAGTTATTGAAGCCATAAAAAACCTATTGTCCTTTACCAAGGACGGAAAAGAATTGCTGGAAAGAGAAATCGGTTATTTTAAGAAGAATAAAGAGCAGATGCGTTATAATGAGTTCAGAAGGCAGGGGTTATTTGTAGGTTCCGGGGTGATTGAAGCGGGTTGCCGTGCAGTGATCGGTCAACGGCTCAAACAGTCTGGTATGCACTGGACAGTTCGAGGAGCAAATAATATTATCGCCTTACGTTGTTGTATCCTCAGTAATCGATGGGAAGATTTTTGGGAGTACAGAGCCTGTGGATAAAATATGTTACCCATAAATTTGTCGTACACCCGGGTTTCACTTATGAATGGACACGAAATGGTAATTCTGGTATAAAAGCAAGATGTCACTGAGTCAGGGAGAAAATTTTTATGAACAATCCAAATTTCAGCTCCGGCCCGTGCGCCAAGAGACCGGGGTGGAATGTTAACGTATTGAAAGACGCGGCCCTCGGCCGTTCCCACCGCAGCCCCATCGGCAGGGAAAAGCTTGCAAAAGCGATACTTGACAGCAGAAAAGTGCTTGACATCCCGGAAGATTATCTCCTCGGGATACTGCCCGGCTCGGACACAGGCACATTTGAGGGGGCCATGTGGGCGCTTCTGGGTCCCAAGCCGGTAACGGTGCTCGTGTGGGGGAGCTTCAGTAAGGAATGGGCAACGGATGTGGAAAAGCAACTGAAGCTCAACCCCTCTATTCTTGAGGCGGATTACGGAAAGATCCCCGATCTCAATAGCATCGACTGGTCGAACGACGTGGTTTTTGTGGCCAACGGAACTACCAGCGGCGCCAGAATCCCTGACTGGAAATGGATACCCGATGACAGAGAAGGCCTGACCCTTTGTGACGCGACCAGCGCGGTCTTTGCCATGGATATAGAGTGGCCGAAGGTGGATGTCCTCACATACTCCTGGCAGAAATGCCTGGGAGGGGAAGCCGCTCACGGGATACTGGTTTTGAGTCCGAGGGCCGTGGAAAGGCTGGAATCCTACGATCCGCCCTGGCCAATGCCGAAAATATTCCGCCTCAAAAAGGGCGGCAAAGTAAACAGTTCCATCTTCAAGGGAGATACGATAAACACCCCCTCCATGCTCTGTGTGGAGGATTATCTGGACGCCCTCGCGTGGGCGGGGACAATCGGACTGCCCGGTCTCATCAAAAGGAGCAGGGCTAACCTGAAGGTGGTGGAGGAGTGGGTGGCCGGAACCGACTGGGTTGACTTTCTTGCTGAATCTGAAGATATTCGATCCAGCACATCTGTCTGCTTGAAGATTACAGACAGGAGATTCCAGGCGCTGTCCAGAGAAGATCAATCAGGCTTTATCGGGGATGTTGCCGGCAACCTGAGCAGAGAAGGCATTGCCCATGATACAGGTTCATACAAGGATGCCCCTCCGGGATTTCGCATATGGTGCGGTCCCACAGTTGAGACATCCGACGTCAAGGCAGTCGTTGAAGGGCTGGAAGCGGCGTGCCTGAACAGAATGGCTACGTAACTCACGTAGTCGGTCTGTCCCGACGAGTCGGGATTTGTAACTTAAATGTCTACAGTCTAAACAACCCGAGTAGTCACTAACAGGAAAGGGATAATAACGAGCAATGAAGAAGGTTCTGGTAAGCGATACTCTGGCAAAAGAAGGCATAGCGATATTTGAAAACGCCCCGGGCATTGAGGTTGATGTAATGACCAGCCTTACTCCCGACGAGCTTAAGGACATAATAAAAAATTATGATGGTCTGGCCATAAGGAGCGCCACAAAGGTCACAGAAGATGTAATAGACAAGGCCACGCGCCTCAAGGTGATAGGCAGGGCGGGGATAGGTCTCGACAACGTGGCAGTCGAAGCGGCAAGCAAGAAGGGGATCGTGGTCATGAATACCCCCGGCGGCAACACTATTACCACGGCGGAGCACGCCATCGCCATGATGTTTTCTCTGGCCAGAAGAATCCCCCAGGCCACCACCTCTACAAAAGCGGGGAAGTGGGAGAAAAAGAAGTTCATGGGTTCCGAGGTCTCAAACAAGACACTGGGAATCATCGGCATAGGAAGGGTGGGCTCCATCGTGGCCAACAGGGCCCAGGGATTGAAAATGAATGTGATCGCCCATGACCCCTTTATCTCACGTGAGGCCGCGGAAAAAATGGGGATCAGCCTGGCCTCCTTCGATGAAGTCCTGGGAAAGGCCGATTTCATTTCTGTCCATACCCCCCTGACGGATGAAACAAGGGGTCTGATAAATGCCTCCGCTTTCGACAGGATGAAAAAAAGCGTATTCATCATCAACTGCGCGAGGGGTGGAATAATTGATGAAAATGACCTTCATGACGCCATCGTCTCAGGGAAGGTCGCCGGCGCCGCTCTGGATGTTTTCGAGGAAGAACCAACCAGAAACATGAAGCTGCTCTCCCTGGACAATATCATCTGTACGCCGCATCTGGGCGCGTCAACGGATGAAGCCCAGAAAAATGTCGCCATAGCCATCGCTCAGCAGATAGTTGATTGCCTCACGACCGGAGAAATAAAAAATGCCGTCAATTTCCCCTCTGTCAGCGCGGAAGTTCTCACCCTGATAAAACCTTATCTGACGCTTGGGGAAAAGCTCGGCAATTTTGAGGCACAGATCGTTGCCGGAGGTATAAAAGAGGTCGCCATTGAGTATAGCGGCGCCATTCTTGAGCACAACGTGTCTCCTGTTACCATATCCTTTCTGAAGGGGCTCCTTACACCGGCGCTGAAAGATAATGTCAACTATATTAACGCCCCGGTTATAGCAAAGGAACGGGGAATCAGGGTCATAGAATCAAAAAGCAGCGACTTGAAAGATTACAAAAATATGATTTCCGTTACGGTGAAAACCGACCAGGAAGAATCCTTTGCGGCGGGGGCCATCTTCGGACGGCAGGACCTGAGAATTGTTGGAATAGACAAATTCATGCTGGATGTTATCCCTGAAGGTTATATGCTGGTGCTCTACAACTATGACAGGCCCGGCGTTATAGGAAACATAACCACAACCCTTGGAAATGACAATGTAAATATTGCAAGGCTTCACCTGGGGCGCGAACAGGTGGAGGGAAAGGCGCTGGTCGTACTGAGCACAGACAGCCCCATTTCCAGAGACACCATGAAAAGGCTCAGAGGATTGCCCAATATAATATCCGTTACCAGGATAGAGATGTAGGTGCTCCGGGGCAAGGTTCAGCGACTGGAAAATTTAAACGCGGAGACGAAAGACCATGGCAAATGTAATAATTGTCGGAACCCAGTGGGGTGATGAAGGAAAGGGAAAGATCGTTGACATCTACGCCCGTGAAGCGGATGTCATAGCCCGTTTTCAGGGTGGCAATAACGCGGGACACACCCTGGTGGTTCAGGGGAAACAAACCATCCTCCACTTGATCCCATCGGGGATCCTCCACAACCACAAGATCTGCATCCTCGGCAACGGCATGGTCATCGATCCTGAGGTATTGATCCGGGAGATTGATGAACTCCTTGAGAGAGATCTCTTCCCCCCGGACACAAAACTCTACATCAGTGAAAACGCCCACATCATTATGCCATATCACAGGGGCCTGGACAGCGCTCGCGAGACGCGAAAGGGCGCGGTAAAGATCGGAACAACGGGAAGGGGTATCGGCCCCGCTTACGAAGACAAGATCAACCGCACAGGCATCAGGTTTTGCGACCTTCTTAACAGGGAAACCTTCGGGGAGATGCTGCGCAGAAATGTCGAAGAAAAAAATTTCCACCTGACAAGATTCTACAACGACAAGCCTTTGGAATATGGTGCCATATTTGACGAATATTCCGGATATGCCGACCGCCTCAGGAAGTACGCGGCAAACACATCCCTCATGATTGACAGGGAAATCAAGAAGGGCGGGGACATCCTGTTTGAGGGCGCGCAGGGCTGTCATCTTGATATCGACCACGGCACATATCCCTTTGTCACCTCCTCCAATACATCCGCGGGCGGCGCCTGCTGCGGGGCAGGGATAGGCCCCACAAAAATAGATGCTGTAGTGGGCATCTGCAAGGCATACACAACCAGGGTTGGATCGGGGCCTTTCGTAACGGAACTGACCGGGGAAATGGGTGAGAGGATTCAAAGGGTTGGGTGCGAATTCGGCGCCACGACAGGAAGAAAACGCCGATGCGGGTGGCTTGACATGGTCCTCGTCAGACATTCGGTCAGGGTCTCGGGAATAACGGGTATCGCCCTTACCAAACTGGACGTTCTCACGGGAATCGACAAAATAAAGATCTGCGTCGCGTACAAAACGATGGATGAGGAGTTCGGGGAATATGTTCCCTCTGGCACAAAACTGCTGGAACAGTGCCAGCCTGTATATGAGGAGATGGACGGGTGGTCTGAAGACATAAGCGGGGCAAAAACCATGGACGACCTCCCGGTAAACGCGAAAAGATATATTGAAAGGCTGGAAGAATTAGCCGGAGTCAGGATGTCTCTCATTTCCGTGGGGCCGGGGAGAGAGGAAACCATTATGCTGGAAAATCCATTTGATCGAGCCGGCAATTTAAGCTCCCCGGAAACATCTCATAAGCGGGATTAAAAAATCCCGGCGAGTCGGGATTTGATTTTATGCGCTCGTTATTCAGTTCAGGGAGGTAATTTTCATTAAAGATATTTTATTAGATTCAAAAGATCTTGTCCTTCAGTGCGTTAACGCGGCTCTGGACAGAAAAGCGGAAGACCTTGTTATTCTCAAAGTGAAGGATGTTTCGTCCTTTGCCGACTATTTCGTTATATGCAGCGGGAATTCCGACCGGCAGATAAAGGGTCTTGCCGAGCATATCGGGCAGAAACTGAGGAAGACGGGCATATTCCCTCTTGGAGTCGAGGGAGAACGTTCCGGAAGCTGGATACTGATGGATTATGGTGACGTGATAATACATGTCTTCTACAAACCGGTTCGAGAATTTTATGATATTGAGGGGCTTTGGTCGGATGCGCCCAGAATGACCATCGAAGAATCTGTGCAGAAACTGACCGTTCTCAATGATGATATGTGAAGCGAAAGAAATAGTCTCCGGTTTTGCCGATATACTGTTTCCCCCAAAGTGTGCGGCATGCGAAACCGTACTGATCCACGACAGAGAATACCCCTTCTGTCCCGAATGCCTCTCCACAATAAGTTTTACAGCCTCCCCCCTGTGCACCTCCTGCGGTCTCCCATTTACAGAAACTGCAGGGGCAAATCATCTCTGCGAAGACTGCATCCTGTCGCCCCCCCCCTTTTCCATAGCCAGATCGCTTGGTAAATATGAGGCGGCCCTGCTGGACACCATCCATCTGTTCAAGTATCACGGGAAAATATCCGTGGGAGAGGACATGGGAAGGATGATGGCAAAGGCTTGTTACGATTCCCTCGTGATAGAAAATTATTCGCTGATTATCCCCGTCCCCCTTCATCTGAAACGATTGAAGGAGCGGGGATTTAACCAGTCTCTTGTCCTGGCGAGGCAAATATCAAAAAAGTTTTCCATTCCCATTGATTTTATCGCTCTCCGGAGAAAAATTCGCACAGAGGCGCAGGTCAGCCTTTCAGGACGGCAAAGGATGGCAAATGTAAGGGGCGCCTTCGAAGCAGCAGACCGAAGCCGGATAGAAGGCAAAAAGATATTGCTGATAGACGATGTCTATACCACCGGCAGCACGGCGAAGGAGTGTTCGAAAATGTTGATGAAAAGCGGCGCAAAAGAGGTGGCTGTTCTCACCTTGGCAAGGGCATGATCATGAAAAGAGGTGCTTATGGACAAGATCTTATCCAGAGAAAATTTGAGGAAAAGGCTTAAAACACTCAGAGGCGAGGGGAAAAGAATCGTTTTCACCAATGGCTGTTTTGATATCCTCCACATAGGACATGTAAAATACCTCAACCGGGCGAAGGGGCTGGGCGAGATCCTGGTTCTTGCCATTAACAGCGATTCATCGGTAAAATCCATAAAGGGGCCATTAAGGCCCGTTGTCCCACAGGATGAAAGGGCATACATAATGGCCTCTCTCGATATGGTGGACTATGTAACCATATTTGATGAAGAGACCCCCCTCGAACTGATAGAATATATCGAACCCGACATCCTGGTTAAGGGAGGGGACTGGAGCGAAGATACCGTCGTCGGACGCGAATCAGTGGAAAGGAGAGGCGGGAAAGTTGTCATTATCCCGCAATTCAACGAAACCTCAACCGATCTCTCGGCGTCAACAACGAGCATAATAGAAAGAATAATAACCGCCTATAAAGGCAATGAGTAATTTTTTCTTTACAAAAACAACTTCACTGTATATATAGGGCCATTCAACTTAAGAAGGTGGGGATAAGCGCGAATGAAACCGGATCAGCTTGAATATTTCAGGGGTCTGTTCACACAGAAAATTGAAGGCTTGTTGGGCGAAGCGGGCAAGACCGTTTCGGAGATGACAGGCGGAACTGAAAGCTTTCCCGACGTAACAGACAGGGCGTCTCAGGAATCCGACAGGAATTTTGAGCTCAGGATCAGGGACAGAGAAAGAAAACTGGTAAAGAAAATGAAAGAGGCCCTTCAACGCATTGATGACGGCAACTTTGGAATATGCGATGTGTGCGGGAAAAGGATATCTGAAAAAAGGTTGATGGCGCGCCCGGTTACCACCCTCTGCATAGCCTGCAAAACAAAACAGGAAAAACAGGAAAAACAGCGGGGAGAATAGGTGTCTCCACTCAAATCTCAGCCGCTCTGAGCGGTATTATCTCTTACCCCTGAAAAACAGTCCCGACGTGTCGGGATTATTGTCCCACAATCTCCACGGAAAGATGCCGTCCAGGCAAAGCCCACATCCAAATGAAAAGATCGGTATTTCATATATTCTTCATCCTGGTCATATCCCTGGGTTTCATCCATGCGGGATTCGCATATATTCCCTCTGCCGGGCAGATTCTGCAACCTTTCCTGAAGGCATACAGGGGCCTGAATACCATAAGAATAGACATGGAGACCGTGATATATGACGATCTGTACGAAAAAACAGAGATCAGGGAACAGATCCTGATAAAAAAAGGGGGCATGTTCAGGGCCGAAAGGGCTTTTTCGCATGGAGATAATATCCTGATACAGGATGGAAAAAAGACCTTCAATCTGGGCGTTGAAACGGCAAACGCCGATGAAAGAAGAATTGACTCTGTTTTTCCCACCATATTTTTTCAGAAATCAGTGAACGATCTGTTGAATGCCCTCAATTTCCTTGGCGTGGACACCGAAGCCGTCAGTATCGACAGGATGAACGGGAATGTGGTCTTCGTTGCAGGCAGGGGACTTGAGACAGCGCCCGGAAGCCGGCTGTGGATAGAGAGGGAGAGAAGTCTGCCCCTGCGATTCGTCGGAGTAGGAATGTCCGGCGGGGAAAGGATTGTTCTCAGAGCTGAATACCTGGGTTATCACCAGGTGAGCAAACGCTTCTGGCTTCCTGAAAGGATAGAGTATTACAGAAATGATGTTCTGTGGGTTGTCAGTACGCTTAAAAACATCACCATAAATGAGAATCTGTCTGAAACACTCTTCAGGATGCCAGCGGGGGAAAGCGTCTGTTTCCCTGTCACAAATTTTCTCAACATCAAGGAATGATTGGTGTTTATTAACGTAGCAGTAAGCATACCATCGGCAAAGCCTTTTACCTATGCCGTGCCGGATGGAATGGAAAGGCAGATAGCTGTCGGTAAAAGGGTCCTTGTGCCGTTCGGCAAAAGGAAAGTGACAGGCTATATCGTCGGATCAACCCCCTCAACAGAAATAAAATCCGTCAAAAACATTATCGAACTGCTGGACACGGAACCGCTTTTCAACGCGGAGGACCTTGAATTCTACCGGTGGACATCGGATTATTACATGCACCCACTGGGGAAGACACTGAAGGCGTCTCTTCCGGGGGGAATAGACGTGGAAAGCAACCGGTGGGTCTCGCTGACCGATGATCGAAAGACGGGAGAGGATGGTCTGTCCGACGCGCAGCGCGGGATAATCGAGATATTGAGCGAGCATCCCAATGGCCTTTCCGCGGACAAACTGAAAAAAGACACCGGAAGAAACAATATTCTTGATGATCTCAGAAAACTTCAATCACTGAAATATGTAAGCCTGGAAGACAGGATCAGTAAGGCCGATGTAAAAAAGAAAACAGAGAAAAGGATAAAGCTGACATCTCCCTTTCCCCCGGAAATCAAATTAACCGAAAAACAGCAGGCTGTCTGCGACTTTTTGACAAAACATGGCGAGGTCGATTTGCCGTCACTTTGCGGAGAATTCAAAAATGCTCAGGCCACGATAAAACGCATGGAGAAGAAAGGCCTGGTACACACATCCACAAGGGAAGTCTACAGAAGCCCGGACAAAACCCCTCATATCGGAGGGGGAAACACGCGTATAACGCTGAATAACGAACAGGCGGCGGCGCTCGGTGAAATAGTCCCCGGGATAAAATCCCGCAGGTATTTTCCCTGCCTGCTTCACGGCGTCACCGGAAGCGGAAAGACCGAGGTCTATCTCAAGGCGATAGAAGAAACCATCGGTCTGGGTGGCAGCGCCATCTACCTCGTGCCGGAGATAACCCTGACACCTCAGCTCAGGAGCAGGATAAGAGACAGGTTTGACGAAAACGCGGTCGCCATTCTGCACAGCGGGATTGGAAAAAGCGCGAAATATGACGAATGGCGGAGGATACAGAGGGGTGAAGCCAGGATTGTCATAGGAGCGAGATCGGCCATATTCGCCCCGGTCAGGGACCTGCGGCTTATTGTCGTCGATGAAGAACATGACTCTTCATACAAACAGGATGATCACCTCGCATACAACGCGCGTGATCTGGCGATAGTAAGAGCGAAACAGAGATCGGCGGTGGTAATTCTGGGCTCGGCGACACCCGGCATCCAGACATATTTCAACACGAAGAGCAAAGATTTCAAGCTCCTTGAGCTGACGGAAAGGGTGGAAGGAAGGGATCTTCCCCTCGTAGATATCATTGACATGAAAAAAGAAGGAGGATCGGGGAAAAACGCACCCATCTTCTCCCGACCCCTTATAGACGCTGTTCGGGAAACGCTCGACGCCGGCAAACAGACTCTCCTTTTTCTGAACAGGCGGGGGTTTCATACCTTTCTCTACTGTCTTGACTGCGGCTACATATTCAAATGCCTCAATTGCTCCGTCTCCATGACACACCACAGGAACGACAATTCTCTTCGATGCCACTACTGCAACTTTCGCGTAAAGGCCCCTCCTGTATGCCCCTCATGCGGCGGCTCCCGCATAAACAGTTATGGCATGGGTACCGAGAGGGTGGAGGAAGAAATAACTACACTCTTCCCCGATGCGAGGATAAAGAGGATGGATAGCGACTCCACCTCAAAAAAGGGTGCATACGAAAAAATCCTCAAGGCCCTCGACAAGGGTGAGATAGATATCCTTGTGGGAACACAGATGATCACGAAAGGGCACGACTTTCCCGGAGTTACTCTGGTCGGGGTGGTATCGGCGGACACGTCTCTGAATATTCCCGATTTCAGGGCGGCGGAAAAGACCTTTCAGATACTGACACAGGTTTCAGGCAGAGGGGGAAGGGGTGATTCACCGGGAAAGGTTATCATACAGACCTTCAGCCCGGACAACTACGCCATAAGGCAGGCACGGGAACACAACTATATCAGCTTCTACAATGACGAGATTCAAACGCGCCGGGATCTTGGCTATCCCCCCTTCAGCCGTATGGTAAACCTTGTAATATCGGCCACAAACGAAACCCTGCTTATCGGCTGTGTCAAAAAGTTGAATACCGTTGCCAGAGATCTTGCCCGGCAAACAGGAGGAAATATCTCTGTGCTGGGACCAGCCGAGGCGCCCCTGTCCAAAGTCAAGGGCCGGCACAGATGGCACCTGCTCCTGAAGGGAAACGACATAAAAACCCTCCACGCCCTGGCTGGCAATATACTGGCAAACACCATGGAATCCGGCCTGCGTATCAGGGTCGATGTGGACCCTGTGAATTTTATGTAGAGAACCCCTTTCCGAACGCGCAATCCCTGTCCAACAATTTGCGGGATTTCTTGTGGTTATAAAATTCCAAGCCAGCCGCTGTTGACATCCTATTGACATATCCTATTTGGTATAGTACATTATTGACATGTGGGAGATATACGAACATCATTCTTTAGTCAGTAAGCTGGGAAAGCTACCTGTCGGAATCCTGAAACGGTACGAAAAATGGAAGGATATTGTCGACATTTCCGGTCCTGAAGGCCTGCTGTTGATTAAGGGGTTTCATGACGAATCCCTCAAAGGACAATGGAAGGGATTCAGGTCATCACGATTAGGTGGACAGTATAGACTTATTTATAAAATAGAGGATAAAAAGCTGTACGTAAAGGTGTTAGACGTAACTCCCCACGATTACAGGAGAAAATGAAATGGAGAATTACAGAAAGGCAAAAAAGACTGTCGATGTCTCCGTAGGTGAATCGGTCAGAATAATGCGAGAGCTCCAAGAGCTGAGCCAGTCTGACCTTGCTGCGCTTACCGGCATTCCCCAGTCCACCATCTCGGGAATTGAAAACGACAGAATCAACATCGGTGTAGAGAGGGCTAAGGTCCTGGCAAGAGCTCTCAAATGCCACCCTGCCGTCCTTGTTTTCCCCGGCTGGGAGCTCAAAGATTCAGCAGCAGCCTGACAACAAGAGCTTGCACAAATATTTTTCATTCCGGCCTGCGTATCAGGGTCGATGTGGACCCTGTGAATTTTATGTAGAGCGTGACTATTGCTTCTTCTCCAAACATCTTTACCCCCTCGCCGCGTGTCTCTGTTGATCCCTACAAAAATTCCCACAAAAAAGGTGACTGGCAAAAATAGGGTCGGCCTCGAATCTTGTGCATATTAACCCAAGTTTAACCCCATTTTCACAAAAAGCAACAAAATAAGGGCATTTTTAGTGATTATGTGTGCGCAACCTGTTGATAACATTGCATGCAGCTTCTGAGGGATTG
>JAFDAS010000185.1 GCA_019313695.1 Deltaproteobacteria bacterium | reverse complement strand
AGGCACTAATGGGACTTTGTAGATTTTTATATGCGAACGAAATCACCGCGGCATCACAGATCGCCGTGTCATCGTCTTTTTACGGCGTGATCAGCGGGATTTATGCCGAGCAGCTGGGTTCCGCAACCGTCCAGAATGGCGGCCTGTATTCGGCCAGCGAAGACAAGGGCTATATAATCGAGATAGACGGCATCGGCGCAGGCAAGGAAGTAGGACAGGCCACGTTCAAATGGTCGGATGACGACGGCCAGACCTGGACCGAGACCGGCGTGACCACTCAGACGGGCGCATATGAGATATCCAACGGCGTGACGGTGCAGTTTGCCGCCGGTACGGGGGATGACTGCGAGCTGGGCGATAAGTGGTCGTGGATCTGTAAAAATAATTACGGCACGCAGAAGATCTTCGACCTGGACAGGGATTTTGCTTATCGCAGCCGCTCCCTTGATGATCCAAATACGATCACCCTGACATTTTCCGAGGCGAAGAATATAACGGCCCTGGCAATACTGGATCACAATCTGTCGTCCGCGGCGGTTATCACGCTGATGGGCAATACAAGCGATGCGTGGGACGCGCCGGCGTATTCGCAGGTGATCCCCTGGAACCCTCTTAAAATTGGCTATTATCTCGACCAGACGTATCGATACTGGCGGGTGCAAGTATCCGACCAGTCCAATACCGACGGATATATCGAAATCGGAGAGTTGTATCTCGGCCCCTATCTGGAACCGTCGAAAAATTACAGCTACGGGTGGGAGCAGAGCACAAACTCATTTGAGACTGTGCAGAAAAGCAACACCGGCGCGGAAAAGATATCACTGGACTATCTGCAGGAAGATTTTCAGCTTGTCTTCGGCCGGATCCCGGAGACGGACATCGACTCGCTTCTCGCCATGTTCCGCGAAATCAAAAACGAGGCCGCGGGGACGGTGTCGCCGGTCTATTTTTTCCCTGACAGCGCCTCCGCGAATAACTTTTTCCTGGTCCACATGGGCAAGGCGTTCATCCGGGAAAGTAACTTCCTCGATCAGTACACGATCACGCTCAAACTAACGGAGGCGGTGAAATCGAATGTATAAAAAATCGCTGAATTTTCACCGGGCCCAGGAGGCGGGCCACGCGGAAATAGTGGTGTGCCGGATAACCAATTCAGCCGGCCTGCGCATCTTTTCTGATCGCATGCCTCCGGCTAATATTCGGATGGATCCGCTGGCCAATCTCTACGACGGGACATATACATATAACGGAGAGATAACCTATGGAAGCGGATATGAAGATATTCTGGATTACGGCGGCAGGGTGATCAGCTGGG
This sequence comes from Deltaproteobacteria bacterium, assembly GCA_019313695.1. Taxonomy (GTDB): domain Bacteria; phylum Desulfobacterota; class Syntrophia; order Syntrophales; family UBA2210; genus UBA2210. Next base: position 1,825 of record JAFDAS010000185.1, on the reverse strand, counting down.
GCGAACTGCGGGAGACATTGACGCCCGACTCAGACGACCTGATCTTGAGCCAGAGAACACAGGAGATCTCGACTATGCGGATTGTCCTGAACAATGCCGATAAATATTTCTCAAAGCTCCTGGGCAGGGAGAACATGATCTCCGCTGTAGTTGAGCTGCTGGTCGGATTTAAAAACATTTCGCGCCTCGATTGGCTGGAGCAGATTACTGGTCGAGTTTCAAGAATCACGCTGACGCCGGAAAAATTAACCCTGAATCTGAGGGCGGTGTAATGAGCATCAACGTACAGGATACATACAAATTAGGGCGTGCGTGGCGGTATGCCAATCCCCGCATGTCGACCGATTATCTCCCTGTCGTATATGGCGACATGAAGGGCGGCAACTACGGCCTGTGGGTCTGTCCCTGCATCGACACGATCAATTTTTACTATCTCATCGCAGATCACACTATCTTGAGCGCCGGAAACGGAAACGCTTTCACCGTGTACGACAGAGACAATGCGGTGATCGATCCCGCGGGATATACCATTGTTGATGACCATACCGATGAAAACGGCAAGCATGTCGCAATCATCAATTTCGCGGGCGACCAGGCGACTAACGAACCGATATCGATCCGCTGCCAAGGGAAAAATGACGGCGCGTCGCTTATTGAAAACCCCATCGATATCATCGAGGACTTTGTCGTCAACCTGACAGGTGGCGCCTCCGCGGATTTCAACGCGTTCGCCCTCCGGAAGGCAAAGAACGTGTGCACCGGTTACAAGGCTGCGGGGTTGATAGACGGCGACCGGACGATCGGGTTCACACTGTCGGAGATACTCTATTCGTTTCACGGGGAGTGGTGGAAGAATCATCAGGATAAGATCGTCATTACGATGCACACGATCGACCAGGTTTATGACTGGAAAGGCGAGTATCTGGAGCGAAATATCAAAAACTTGACCGCCACCCGGGATGAAAAAAACCTCTGCAACCAGGCGGAGGTGGAGTATTGCTATAATTACAAGGCGAGAAAATACGAGGAGGGGGATGACGGCAGCTCTACAAAAGACGCCCTCAGCCAGAATGTACACGGGGCGAAGATCAAAGGCTATGATTTCAAATGGTGTCGGGACGCGACCACGATCGCGGCAGTGCAGGCGATTATAGTCAACCGCCTGAAAAACCCTGTCTGGCTGATCAAATTCGATGAGATCACCCTGCGGAACCTGCATTTTGAGAAGGGGGATTTTGTCCTGCTGAGCCATTCCGCGCTGTACGATACACAGCAGGAGGCGTTCGCGAACAGGATCGTCCAGCTCCTGGGGAAGGTGACGGATTTCAGCAAAAAAACGATTACGTTCGACCTCATCGACAAGGCCGTGTCGTATCATTCGTACAGCGAATCCACAGCCGAGATTGTCAATATCACAGAGGTCATCGCGAAAGAGGTTACGAAAAACGTCGCCGAGCAGATGGACATCACAGAGGTGATCGCGAAGGAAGTCACGAAAGCCGTCTCGGAGGGGCTGTCAATCGCCGAAGTGATATCTAAATACACACAAAAAGCCGTCTCTGAATCCGTGTCAATCACAGAGAAGGCTTGGATCAATAATTTTCAATATGATGGTGTCTATGATTATGACGGATCATTCAAATACGGCATAGATTACGTAGCATTATAAGGAGGCAAAAATGTTCAAGGAAACCATAAAAATCACAGGCAGGGTAAAAATAGAGCTGTTCGGGCCGGACGGCAAACTCAAAGATTCCCGGGAAATCAAGAATCTGGTCGTCACCGTCGGGCTCAATCACATAGCCGACCAGATGAGCGACCAGGG
>JAFDAS010000184.1 GCA_019313695.1 Deltaproteobacteria bacterium | reverse complement strand
ACCTCGGACAACAACATCCAAACCACCATCACTAGCATCTTGGTGGCCACCCCATGTGATTCCTTTTGTGGGAAGTCCTGCTAAACGGTAATCAGCTTCACACAACAAACCGATCAATGAGCGAAGTTCCGCATCATCAAGCCGTGCTATATCATCGCCGGTAATTTCAAGTAAATTCGACATTTGAAGAAGCTCAATTCTTGTTCGTATCTCGACAACCCATCGAGCGCGATTTTTCCAAATAAAAATTTTAATATTATAACAGAAATTCAACTGTTAAACAAAGTATTCGGATTTGACACCATTTTCCTTATTCAATGCGGGTTTCTTCATACATTCTTTTACCTTAATTGGCGCAAACAAATAAAACTCTCCGGCGCCTTTTTTGACTCACTTTTGACTCACCATTGCCCCTTTTTTCATTCGGCTAATTACCGGTCTGTCAGCGACCAATTCGGCCAATTAATCAATTAATATAGTACCCCTCAATCCTTTGAGCCGTTTGTGAGCCCCTTTAATCTCATAAAATGTCCTCTGCCTGTCGAGACATGTTATCGAAAGGTTCTTCATTTTTGCTTCATTTTTGACCCATTTGACTCACCATTGCCCCGATTCACTCAATACCGCTGTCTTTGTACGCGTAATATCGTTTCATTTCCCTTACTTACTGCTGCCTGGCTTCATTGATTATTTTAAGCCCTTTTTTAGTTATACGATATTTTTGCAAACGGCTGCCCGGTTTCTCTGGAATCGTATAAGAGAGATATTCGTTCTTCCGCAACATCGCGAGAGCCCTCTTTACATTCCCTGATTTGCTTGCAAGTCCAATTCTGCCGGTAATTTCTTTCGCAGAAAGTGGCTTTGTAGAGCATTCCAGAAGGATTTTATATTGAATATCCGTTAACTCGACTGGGCCCCTGACTGGGCCCCTGACTGGGCCTGCAACTTGCCCACTCACTTGGGACTCCGGATGAATATGCAGGGTTGTTAGGAAGTAGGTTCTCTCCTCATCCGTTTCGAAGATTGGTCCAGGGGAGCCGTTGGCTTCCAACGTCCTTCTAATCTTGGGAAATCCAGTTCCTCTTCCTTCGGCAAGATACAGCTCCTTCAGAAAATCGCCGATTCTCCTATTGCGGCATTTCCTTGCTGTTACTTTTCTGCGCATTAGATTGTCCATGCCGAGCGGCGGCACAGGACCAGGATAACTCAGGATCTCAATACGATTTGGAAACACACGGACCTCAACAGGAGAATCATCCTGATAGCTTCGATGGTATACCGCGTTTACCAGCGCCTCTTCAACGGCGCCGTATGGATAATTGAAAAAGCGGACGGCCTCTGCCTTCTGCGGCACTTTTCGCACCGATTCGGTTATGATGCTGCTATTGATGTAGTTTAAGGCCGATCTGACTTGATTCTGAATCGGTCCGGTAAATATCTTTTCCGTGAAACGATCACCCACATCATCCTGGAATTCGACGACATCAATTTGGGCGCCGCGAAAAAAGCGCTTCGGGTCGTCATTGAAAAAAAGGAGCCCCACATTTTTGGGCTTCAGATACTCGTCAGGCCCCTCGGCTGTATTCATTCGTCGGCAAAGTTCTGAAAAAGGCAGGTTTTTTGTCTCTTCCAGTAGATCACTCTTGATCTCGGCAAGATGAGCCTGAATAAGTGTCAGGTTCAGGTCCGTGATTTCGGCGTGATGATTGGTCTGGTCATCAAAGGGTATCCGGTTTGCCATCGAGAGAAGTTCCTGCTCCTCTCCGGTATTGGCCTTCTTAGTGGTTGAATATCGGCGGATGTAAGGCAGGTATGATGCACCTTTTGAAAACTTTTCTGGACATTTGTAAGGTCTGTAAGTTCCACCGGGCACCCAGATGATAAGTATATTTTTTCCCTGAAAATTGACGGGTTCAGCAACGGGGAAATATGGCGGCCTTAATCTATTGCAAAGTTCAATCAATTCTTTCTGGATTGCATCAATCTTTAGAAGAGGCAATCCCTCAGGTGGTAAAACTGGAAGGCCGTTTTTTTCTTTAATTCCAATAATTATATAACCCCCGCCCCAGTTGTTGAAATCATTGGCAAAGGCACAGATAGTGTGAAGGACGGCGACGCGATTCCAGCCCTTTTTGAACTCGATCCGTTCCCATTCAACGGTTCTTCCGTTTATCAGTTCATTGATGTTGACAGGTAATGCCATCAGCTCAAAATTTCCTTCAGCAATCCTTCAGTTTCTTGTTCGAGCAGCCTATGGTTATAGAGTACTGCCAGTACATTGAATGCGTTACAGATATGATCGAAAATAATTATTTATAGCTTTTGCCAAACTATCAAATTGGTGGATACTTGACAAGTAACATTTAGATTTCATTATTATTTTTTGACTTGTAAAGATGAATTTGATAGATAAGGCCCTAATTGGGCTTAAGCAAAAAGAAGGAACATTGGATTATCTTAAAAAGGTTTTTTTAAAATGGATCAGCAGTATTACATAAAACTGGAAGACGAATTCGGGGCTCATAACTATAAGCCTCTGGATGTGGTTTTGAACCGTGGTGAGGGTGTCTGGGTGTGGGATGTGGAAGGCAATAAATACATGGACTGTCTTTCAGCTTATTCAGCGGTCAATCAGGGGCATTGTCATCCAAAGATCATGAATGCGATGATTGAACAGGCTCGAAAACTGACCCTGACTTCCCGGGCTTTTCGCAATGATCAGCTTGGTCTGCTTTATAAAGATATCTGCGAACTTACCAGTTCGCACAAGGTTTTGCCCATGAACACTGGAGCCGAGGCAGTTGAGACCGCTATTAAGACTGTTCGCAAATGGGGATACAAAGTAAAAGGCGTCCCAAGAGATAAAGCTGAAATCATAGTATGTGAAAACAACTTTCACGGCCGCACCATTACCATTGTCGGATTCAGCACAGACAAAAATTCCCGTGAAGGGTTTGGCCCTTTTACACCGGGTTTCAAGATTATCCCCTTTGGCGATGTAGATGCACTGCAGGCGGCCATTACACCAAACACGGTCGCTTTCATGGTGGAGCCGATTCAGGGTGAGGCTGGTGTTATCATTCCTCCGGCAGGGTTTCTGAGAGATGCAAAATCTATCTGTGAGAAGAACAATGTTGTTTTA
>JAFDAS010000183.1 GCA_019313695.1 Deltaproteobacteria bacterium | reverse complement strand
CCTTAAGGCATATTTACCAAAAGGCGTTATGGATATCCGGCAACCTGGCGATCATGACCTGTCGGCTTTAGACCCATGGTTTTGCGGCACCACCTTTCGGCGGCTGTGCCTTTTGAGATATTTATAAATTCTTTTGCAGATCAACGCCTAACACCGACATGCTTGATTGTCAAGAATGGATTGAATCCATTGCTGCCTTCTTGCCGAAGATCAAATAGGGAGTAAAGGCTAAACTACCTGCTATACGGAATCTGTCGAGGGTTAGTACTCGCCATTCTGTCTAAATCCATCAATTCTCAAATCTGACTTTCCCCGTGTCTTTCAGGTTGTAGCCGGGGAGGTTTTTGGAGAGGCTGTTTATTCTGACCGGGTCTATGTAATCCATGAACCCTTTTATAACGCTCGTGGACCACAGTTCTCCGGGAATAACAAGGTCAAACATCTCCTCCTTGAGCGGCAGAAAATCCAGGCCCAGGGGATATGTGACGTACTCTATACCTAATCCGACATCCGCCTCGCCGAAAAAGACCTTGAGGGCCACATCCATATGGCTGTCGACTTCTTCATTAAAACCGGTGACATCCCTTTCGTTTAAACCCTTCTCTCTCATAAGATACTCCAAAAGGACGCGCGTGCCGGACCCTTCGTTTCTGTTGATAAATTTTGCCCCCTTTTCCACAACATCTTCCAGCCCCCGCAGTCCCATGGGATTGCCCTTCTTTACAATCAGACCCTGTTTCCTGCGCCACAGGTTAACCACTACATATCTCTGCCCCGAGAGAACTCTGTCGAGAAATGGCAGATTATATTCCCCTGTCTCCATGTCCAGAAGATGCGTGCAGCATACCTGCCCCTTTTTCAGAGAGAGGGCGTGTACACCTCTGGAGCTGCCCATTGACGAATAGAAGGCCACGGATCCGGGAAAGTTCTCCTGGGAATAGAGAAGCACGAGCTTTTCCATAAGGGCATCATTGCTTCCCACAATCAGGATATCTCTTTCCCTCTGTACATTCTCATCTATCCATCTCGTGACGTGCTTTTCCGGGAAAAGCCACTTGCCGGCAATTCGCACATGGGGAATATTCCCCTCCTTTACAAGCTGATATACCTTCTTCTCATTCAGCCTCAGAAGCCCGGCCAGCTCTTTTGTTGTAAGCATTTTATCCATGGTTCGAAAAATACCACGCAGGATAAGGAAAATCAATAAGAATGAGCTAATAACCATTAATGCCTCAAACTGACCATTAATATTTTATATTGACACATAATGACCGATATGGTAGGTGTGCCACGTAAGATACGGTTTACGGTTGCCAGGAACAAATATGATTCGAAAGAGAAGGGATCGCGATGAAGAGAAAAGACGTTTTAATATCTGTTGTTATGTTGCTGTTATGCACGGTTGTTATGCTCCTTCCGTCATCCGCGTTTGCCGGGCCTTCCGGCAAGTTGACCATATTCCACGCGGGCAGTCTCTCCGTCCCTCTCGCGGCCATGGAAAAGGCATTCGAGACCAGGTATCCCGGCGTCGATGTCCAGCGTGAGGCCTCCGGAAGCCAGAAGTGCGCGCGAAAGATAACGGATGTAGGCAAGCCCTGCGACATCATGGCATCGGCGGATTATAAGGTGATAGACAAACTGCTCATACCCGGTTACGCGGACTGGAACATCCGTTTCGCGACCAATCAGCTCGTCCTCTGTTACACCGACAAGAGCGCCTATGCCGATATGGTAAACACGGACAACTGGTATAATATCCTGCAAAAAAAGGATGTTGTATGGGGACATGCCGATCCGAATCTCGACCCCTGCGGCTATCGTTCTCTTATGGTAATGCAGCTTGCGGGAAAAGCGCTAAACAAACCGGGACTTTACAAAAGACTGATCGCAAACCGTCCCATGGAAAATGTCCGCCCCAAATCGGTGGGGTTGATATCCCTGCTCCAGACCGGAAATATGGACTACGCCTGGGAATATCTCTCCGTCGCGGTTCAACACGGCCTGAAATATATTGTTCTTCCGGACAAAATTAATCTTGGGAATTATAAGTACGATCCTGTATATGAACAGGCCTTTGTGGAGGTTACCGGCAAGAAGCCGGGGACCCATATGATCAGCAGGGGCAAGTCATGCACTTATGGCGTAACCCTGCTCAAAGATGCACCCAACAGAGAAGCGGCCATAGCCTTCCTGGAATACATGCTCGACCCCGAAGGCGGCCTTAAAATACTGAAGGAAATGGGACAGCCTCCCTTTATACCCTGCAGGGTGCCCACCGCGGAAATGAAAAAAGCTCTCCCGGCGGGACTGCAAAAACTGGTTGAGGTCAAAGACTAAGTGACAAAGAAAGAACCATTTTTCTGGATTACCGTCTCCTGCGGCATTGTAATTATGGCGTTTATTCTACTGCCTCTCATCGAGATGATGATGGCGCCATCTTTTGCGATGCTCAAGGAAACCATCAAGGATAAGGATGTTGTCAGGTCGATCTGGCTGAGCATTTACACGGCCGGACTGGCAGCCCTGATCTCATTTGTCTTCGGGACACCACTCGCCTACGTGCTGGCCCGTACCGATTTCAGGGGTAAAAAACTGGTAGAGAGCATAATCGACCTGCCCATAGTCATCCCTCACCCTGTTGTGGGAATAGCTTTGCTCAGCGTTGCCGGGAAGAACCACTGGATAGGCGAACTGCTCAATCAGCTCGGCATACGCATCATGGGAAGCGTCACCGGTATAGTTGTGGTGCTGACCTTTGTTGGAATGCCTTTTTACATAAATGCCGTCAAGGGTGGTTTCGAGAGTATCTCCCCCAGGCTGGAGAAGGTATCGCGCAGTCTCGGGGCATCCATGTTCAGCACATTCTTCAGGATAACCCTTCCCCTCGCGTGGCGCAGCATGCTCGTAGGCATCGTTATGTGTTCCGCCCGGGCGATAAGCGAATTCGGCGCTGTGGTAATCGTCGCATACCATCCCATGATCGCCCCGGTAATGATATATGAGCGATTCGAGGCATACGGCCTTAAATACTCTCAGCCCGTGGCGGTATGGCTGGTGTTTATCTGCCTGACACTCTTTCTGATTCTGAGAATACTCACCTCCCACGACAAGGAAAAGGCATGATAAGGATAAGGAATCTCAACATCC
>JAFDAS010000044.1 GCA_019313695.1 Deltaproteobacteria bacterium | reverse complement strand
TCTTACCGGTAACGCTGCGAGGTATTAAAGCATGTTTACAACACAAAATATCACACCAGGAGGGTGACATTTTCTCATTGCAAAAAAGGTGACACTTTCACATTGCAGGAACAGGATTATTTCGGATGTTTGAGTATAAAACATAAGGTGGCAAAGATGCAATAAGGATGTTTTGCCATTGACCAGTTGCCACCAGAAATAGCGTCTTGACTTTTGCCGGGCGAATTGACATAATTGCAAAAAATAGCACACCATTGGGGAAATAAGTTTAAATCTGGGTGTAAAATTGGAAAGATTTGGAGAACTTGAACAAAAAATAAGGGGATTTGTAGAAGAATATTCCGCACTAAAGGAACGGAATCTGGAGCTGGAAAAGTTGTTGGAAGGAAAAAGCGCGGAGCTGGAAGAGGCGAACAACAGAACAAGGATTTTAAACAATGAAAAGGATGCTGTACGTACCAAAGTGGATATGATCCTTGATATGCTGCATGATGTAGAAGTGCCGTAGATTAAATACAGGGGAATCGCATTTGAAAAAGCGTTTCGATATAATGGTAATAGGACGGGAATTTTCAGTCCTGAGTGATAAAGGGGATGAATATGTAAGCAGGATTGTCCAGTATATAAATGAGAGGGCTAAGGAAATAGGAGATGCCTCAGAGAATGTAACAACTTCAGATATTGCCATATTAGTTGCTTTAAATATTGCCGAGGAATTGTTTAAGATAAAAGAAGAAAAAGAAGAGTTGCATAGCAGATTTGAAAACGGAGTTGAAGAATTAATCAGTTATATAGATAAAAAAAGCAAGTCAATCCCCTGCGATGTGCGTGATGACCTTTAGTTTTTGAACCAACACCTTATAACTGGAGCGGCCTTCCTTGTTAGTGGTGTGCATGTCTGCCGGTTCCCGCAAGGGAAGAGGTGGAAAGCCTGAAGCAGCAACAGGGCGCTAATTCTTTTGTAAGGTTCAAAAAGATGGTTGTTACGGCATAGGCGGGGGAGAAATATGGCAAAAGCAGTTCCATTTCTCTCAAGGCCTGGGCGCGATATATTGAGCCCTGCCTCCAGGCTATTGCGCTTCGGGCGCAACATGTCGTTTTCCTGTCCCCTCCCGTTCCTACAAATCTTAAGTTCCCAGTTCTTACGGAATAATTACGGGGGGAGGTAAGAGAATTTGTCAAACATCAGTTTTATAATACTTATAGTGTTGGGGTCTGTCGCGGCTGGCGTGACGTTGGGATATCTTGTCAGAAAGAGCATTTCCAGCAGGATGCTGGAGTCGTCTGAGAACCTGTCGTTGAGGATTACAAGCGAGGCCAAGAAGGAAGCGGAGAATATAAAAAAAGAAGCTATTCTCCAGGCCAAAGATAATCTCCTCAGATCCAAAAATGAATTCGAAAAAGGAACAAGAGATAGAAGGGTGGAGCTTGAGAAGGTAGAAGACAGGCTCCGCCATAAGGAAGAAAATCTGGACAAAAAGGTGGACCTTTTCGCCCAGAGAGAGGCCGGCATAGAGAAAAAAGAGAACGAGGTCCTCGGTAAAGAGGCGCTCTTGAATGAAAAGCATGCCAATCTGGATAAGGTTATTGAAGAGCAAAGAGGAAGACTGGAAAGAATCGCCGGGATTTCATCAAAGGAGGCAAAGGAATATCTTGTCCAGTTGATGACGGATGATGCGCGGCACGAGGCAAGCGGTGTAATAAGAAGAATAGAGGAAGAAACAAAACGGGAATCCGAGAAAAGGTCCAGTGAGATACTGGCTTATGCGGTACAGAGGTATGCATCCGATTTTGTGGTCGAGAAGACCGTATCGGTTGTAAATCTTCCCTCGGATGAAATGAAGGGAAGAATAATCGGTAGAGAAGGGAGAAACATAAGAGCCATAGAGGCCGCTACCGGTACAGACCTGATTGTAGATGACACACCCGAAGCAGTGGTTATCTCGAGCTTCGATCCCATACGGCGGGAAGTGGCAAAGAGATCCCTGGAGACCCTGATAAATGACGGGAGGATCCATCCGGGGAGGATAGAGGAGATAGTCAAAAAGGTAAGCTCCGAGATTGATAAGGTGGTTCGTGAAACAGGTGAAAGGGTGTCATTCGATGCAGGTGTTCATGATGTCCATCCTGAGTTGTTGAATCTCCTCGGAAGGCTGAGGTTCCGGACAAGCTTTTCCCAGAACGTTCTGGAGCATTCTATTGAAGTTTCGCATCTTGCGGGCATGATGGCCGCCGAGCTCAAGGGGAATGTAAAAGACGCCAAAAGGGCGGGGCTGCTGCATGATATAGGGAAGGCCATTGATCATGAAGTCGAGGGCCCCCATGCCTCTATCGGAGCGGAATACGCCAGAAAATTCGGGGAATCCGATAGGATTGTTCAGGCTATAGAGCAGCATCATGATGACGGGCGCAATAACAGCGTCCTGGGTGTTCTTATACAGACGGCGGATACGCTTTCCGCCGCAAGGCCCGGCGCACGCAGGGAGATGCTGGAGACTTACGTAAAACGATTGGCCGAACTGGAGAAGATAGCGACCTCTTTCAACGGCGTCGATAAGTGTTACGCTATCCAGGCTGGAAGAGAGATACGTATACTTGTGGAAAATGAAAAAGTGTCCGACAATGATGCTGTGATGCTCTGCAGGGACGTTGCGAAAAAGGTCGAATCGGAACTTACCTATCCGGGACAGATAAAGGTCACTGTCATAAGGGAAACGCGTGTATCCGAGTTTGCAAAATAGAGGAGAGTTCTGAAAAGTGAAGGTACTCTTTATAGGAGATATAGTGGGAAAGCCGGGGAGAAACGCGGTAAGCGCTCTCCTTCCCGGTATAGTGGGGCAATATGGGGTGGACATTGTCATCGCGAATTGTGAGAATGCGGCCGGCGGGTTCGGCGTAACCAGGAAGGTGGTAGATGAACTCTACCACAGCGAAATAGACATCCTGACTTCCGGAAACCATATATGGGACAAGAAAGAGATAAGCAGTTTTATTGATGACTACGAGACCCTTTTAAGGCCGGCCAATTACCCCGAAGGAACCGCCGGCAGGGGAAGTGTGGCAATAAAGACCAGACTGGGAATATCTCTGGGCGTGTTGAATCTTGAAGGAAGAGTTTTTATGAGACCTCTTGACTGTCCCTTTCGTGTTGCCGAGAGAGAAATAGAAAAACTGAAGAATGAGACGGATATAATAATTGTTGACATGCACGCCGAGGCTACATCCGAAAAGGAGGCTCTCGGCTGGTTTCTGGATGGAAAGGTCAGCGCTGTTCTGGGTACGCACACACACGTGCAGACGGCGGACGAAAGAGTGTTGCCCGGTGGAACCGCGTATATAACAGATGTTGGAATGACTGGCGCCTTTGATTCGGTCCTGGGGATAAAAAAGGAGGTGGCGCTTGAAAGATTTCTGACCCTTCTCCCCAACAGGTACGAAGTCGCGAAGGGAGATGTCCGGTTCCAGGGGGCACTGATAGACATTGACAATAAGACGGGCAAGAGTCTTTCTATTGAAAGACTGAGCGTTGATATAAAAGGTTGACGATTATGAGCGGGAAAAACGCGTATGACGTGCTTTATGAAAGAGGCTTTATAGAACAGGTAACGGATAAGGAGCCCATAAGGGAACTCCTGGAGAGAGAAAGAATTACCTGCTATATCGGTTTTGATCCCACGGCGACGAGTCTTCACATCGGGAGCCTTGTCCCGATAATGTCGCTCATGCATATGCAGCACTGCGGGCACAAAACCATCGTCCTTGTCGGCGGCGGCACCGGCCTTATAGGCGATCCGAGCGGCAAGACCGAGATGCGCTGCATATTGACGCGGGATGAAATAGACACAAACGCGGAAGCTATAAAGAAACAACTCTCGCAGTACCTGGATTTCAAAGAGGACAGGGCGCTTCTGTTGAACAACGCGGATTGGCTGGCTAAGCTCAACTATCTGGAATTCCTGAGAGACATAGGGTGCTGTTTCAGCGTTAACCGGATGCTTGCCGCAGAGAGCTGCAGGGCGCGTCTGGAAAAGGGACTCAATTTCATCGAATTTAATTATATGCTTCTGCAATCCTACGACTTTTATTATCTCTGCAAAAATTATGGGTGCATCCTCCAGATGGGGGGGAATGATCAGTGGGGTAACATTGTGGCAGGGATTGACCTTACAAGGAGACTTGAAAGGGAAAAGACCTATGGCATAACCTTCCCCCTTCTGACCACATCCCAGGGTCACAAGATGGGCAAGACGGAGAAGGGGACGGTATGGCTGGACGCCGGTTTCACCACTCCCTATGACTATTTTCAGTACTGGATCAACACGGAAGACGCAGATGTGGGAAAATTCCTTGCACTGTTTACCCTTCTGCCCATGGGAGAGATCGGGGAGTCGAAAAAACTGGTGGATTCCGAACTTAATATGGCAAAGGCCGTTCTGGCTTTCGAGGCGACAAAGATCACACATGGGCAGGACGCGGCGGTTGCCGCATGGGGGGCGGCAGTGGACACCTTCGGACTGAAACCCGTGAGCCCCGGCCTGTTCCCGTCAAGCTCCATACCCAGGACCGGCACATCTCGAGACGTTTCTGCCATTCCTGCAGTCGCAAAAACGAGGGAAGAAATTGCAGAGGGCATTCCCGCCTTCGAACTCTTTCATGACGTTGGTCTGTGTAAATCCAGGGGTGAAGCAAGGCGGCTGATCACGCAGGGCGGAGCATATGTAAATGGACTGCAGGTGGGCGAGTTTGACGAAAAGATAGGAACAGGCAACATTGACGAAGCTGGAGAGATACACCTGAGAAAAGGGAAAAAACAGCATATGGTGATCAAGGTGTCATAAACTGCTCAGGTTAGACTGTAGACCTTCAGCCTTCCTTTTTAGCCTACAGCCTGCCCTTCTTCGGGCCCTTCTCACCCAATCCCGTTGTCAGCGATCTGTCTATAAGCGCCTTGTTGTATGCCGAGAAGATGTCTCTTCGTGAGAGTATGCCCACTATCTTTCGCGGATTGTTCTCGTCGACCACCGGAAGCTGTTCTATATTCTTCAGGCCTATCTTTTTCAGCGCTTCATCCAGACTTTCATTTTCTGTTATAGTTATTACATTGGGTATGGAGATATCCTTCACCACGATGAGGTCTCCCAGACCTTCCTCGAAAACCACCTCCTTAAAGTCCTGAAAAGTCACTATCCCGCTTAGCAGACCATCGTGGCCAACCACGGGAAAACTCGAGTGCTTACTTGAAAAGGTATGCTTGAGCAGTTTATTGAGGTGCATATTTTCGGATACCGTTGACACCTCTCTTGTCATGGCGCCCTTGACCAGAAGGGATTTCATAATATTGGCGTCTCTCCCCGCCTTTATATCCACCCCTCTTCTCACGAGCTTTAATGTGAAGATGGATTCTCTGTTGATATGAGAGGCTATAACGTAACCGATAATACAGGAAAGCATAAGGGGGACGATGATCTTATAATTCCCGGTCATTTCGAATATGATGAGTATGGCATGAATAGGGCCGTGTGTTGTCGCCGCGAGGACCGCTCCCATTCCCACGAGGCAGTAAGCCCCCGAAGATGCCGTTATCGCGGGGAATAGCTGATGGATAAAGTGTCCGAAGGCCCCTCCAGCCATGGCCCCTATAAATAAAGACGGCGCAAAGATTCCCCCCGAACCTCCCGATCCTATTGTAAGGGATGTGGCGATAATCTTCACGAATACAAGGATGATCAACATGTACCAGGCGAGATTTCCCCAGAGTGCGAGACTGATAGTGTCATACCCCACGCCATATATATAAGGGAGAAATATACCAATTGTCCCGACCATCAGCCCCCCCACGGCTGCCTTTGTATATTCGGGAATCTTTATCATGTCGAAAAGGTCTTCCGTTTTATAGAGGAGCGTTGTGAATAATACCCCTACCACACCCGCGACAATTCCGAGGAGCATGTAGAAGGGAAGCTCAAGGGGACTTACCAGGTTATAGTGGGGGACAAGAAAGGCTGGATAGTCTCCCAGGTGGATCCTGGAGATGACAGTTGCCGTGACGGAGGATATTATTATCGGACTGAACGTGGCTATGCCGTAGTTTCCGATGATGATTTCCATGGCGAACATAACACCGGCAATGGGGGCATTGAATGTTGCGGCGATTCCCGCCGCCGCCCCGCAGCCTACGAGGGTTCTCATTCTGTCTGCCGAAACCCGCGTTATCTGTCCGAATAAAGAGCCGATTGCCGAGCCTATCTGTACTATGGGACCCTCTCTTCCTGCTGAACCTCCCGACCCTATGGATATTGCGGAGGTGAGGATTTTAACAAGAAACACCCTCTTTCTGATCAAACCACCTCTCATGGCTACAGCTTCTATGGTTTCGGATACACCCGGTCCACGTGCTTCTCTCGCGAAAAAGTAGACAATAGGACCGACGAGCAGGCCGCCTATGACAGGGGGAATCAATTTTGCATACCATGGGAGGGCCATCACATGGTCGAGAAAACTTGTGCCGCCCGTACCGAAGAAAGCGGACTGGGAAAAACGAATAAACAATCTGAAGGCAATTGCCCCATATCCTCCGAGCACCCCGACGATAATCGCCATGAATATCATTACGGCATGTTCACTTACATTCAGATGGGGCAGGGATATATTTTTGAAAATTTTTTGCATAAGTTTCCGATGTCGCAATTCCGGATTGATATCTGATTCTGCGTTTTGTTGAAGACCCTTAAATAACAGAGCTTTCGCCTTTAATAGCTCTTAATACAGTCTCTTTGCAAGTAGAATCTGTAAATCATGGCGTTTCGGATATTCCCGATTGATCTGCTTTGCGATTTACTTCCGTGTTGTGTTATGATGCCGCCAAATTTTAAGCCATGCAGGGAAGTTGCTATGAAAGTTACATCAGCAGAATTCATAAAGAGCGCTGTCGATCCCTTTTACTATCCGGATGATTCGTTGCCGGAGGTGGCGTTTGTCGGCAGATCGAATGTGGGGAAGTCTTCCCTTATTAATACCCTTGTGAACAGGAAGAAGCTTGCGAAAACAAGCAATACACCCGGACGCACCCAGCTTGTGAACTTCTTCGTGATAAATAAGAACCTTTCTTTTGTCGACCTTCCCGGTTACGGGTACGCGAGGGTGCCCATCTCCGTAAAAAAGGGGTGGCAGGCGATGGTGGAGAGGTACCTTGAGGGGCGGCAAAGCCTGCGCCTTGTGGTCATGATACTTGATATAAGGAGAGAACCCTCGGAAAATGACAGCCTGCTTATTCAGTGGCTCCGCAGTAATCATATTGAAATAGTATTCGTGCTGACAAAGGCGGACAAGTTTTCCAGAGGCCAGGTCAATATATCCAGGCGAAAGATAGGGGAACATTTGGGAGTTCCGTATGACGAGCTTGTCCCATTTTCCGCCCAGACGCGCTATGGCAGGGATAATTTGTGGAGGGTGATAGAGGGCGCCTGTTACCCTGTTCCCTGACCCTTGCTTCTGCTATGCGGCAGTAAAGACCCTTCAAAAAAATCCCGAGAAATTTATAATTATGTCTTGACATGGAATGTAAATCTTGGTACCCATCCCGCGGTTGATTGTTAAGTGACCGACGGTCATAATGTGTAATCCATGGAGCCTGCTACGACTATAGGTTCTTACATCAAATCCGAGGTGCAAAAAGCGGTGGTAAAAGATAGCGAAAAGATTGGCGCTGTTATGGTTGTCGGGTCAGGGATAGCTGGAATCCAGTCTTCCCTGGATCTCGCAAATTCCGGAATGAAGGTATATCTTGTCGAAAATGACATCAGCATCGGCGGTGTCATGGCTCAACTGGACAAGACCTTTCCGACCAATGACTGTTCTGCATGCATACTTTCCCCCAAGCTTGTTGAGGTGGGGAGACATCCGAACGTAGAAATACTGACGAAGAGAACCGTGGAGGCGGTTGACGGCGAGCCGGGGCGTTTCAAGGTAAAACTTGCAAGGGCGCCGAGATTTGTCGACGTCGACAAGTGTACCGGATGCGGTGACTGCGCCGAGGTCTGTCCAGTTACGGTATCGAACGTCTTCAACGAGGGCCTGGATGACAGAAAGGCCATCTACCGGAAGTTTCCCCAGGCCATACCCAGCGCGTTTGCGGTCGACAAGACAGGGACGGCCCCCTGCAAGGCGGCCTGCCCCACCCATATCAGCGTTCAGGGCTACGTGGCGCTCATCGCCGACGGGAAGTACAAGGAGGCCCTGAAGCTCATCAAACAGGAGAATCCGTTCCCAGTCGTGTGCGGCAGGGTCTGTAACCACCTCTGCGAAGAGGCCTGCAAGAGGGGCGAGGTGGATCAGCCCGTATCCATCATGTATCTGAAGAGATTTGTGGCCGACCTCGATCTGAACGATGAGACAAAATATGTGCCTGAGATAAAAGAAAAGAAAGATAAAAAAGTTGCGATAATAGGCGCCGGGCCTGCCGGCCTGACGGCCGCGTATTACCTGGCGATTGAGGGCTACCAGGTCACGGTATTCGAGGCGCTCCCCGTTGCCGGCGGCATGCTTACCGTGGGTATCCCGGAATATCGTCTCCCCAAAGATGTCCTGAATGCCGAGATCAAGACCATTGAAGATCTTGGCGTCGAAATAAAATACAATACAAAAGTGGGTGAAGATATTACCATGGACACCCTCCGGAAGGACTTTGACGCCACGTTCATCGGTGTGGGATCTCACGTCAGCAGCAAGCTGGGTGTCCCCGGCGAGGATGATCTGGAAGGCGTTGTCCACGGCATAGATTTTCTGAGAAGGGTCGCCCTGGGCGAAAAGGTGTTTCTGGGGGATCGCGTCGCGGTGGTCGGCGGCGGTAATGTCGCGATGGATGCCGTCCGGACGGCGCTCAGGACCGGGTCCAAGGAGGCCTTTGTCCTTTACAGAAGGACGCGCGCCGAGATGCCTGCCGCCTGTGAGGAGATTGAAGAGACCCTGCAGGAGGGAATCAATATGGAGTTCCTTACCGCCCCGGTGAAGGTGCTGGGAAGCGGCGGGAAGGTGACCGGTATTGAGTGTATAAGAATGGAGCTGGGTGAACCGGATGAAAGCGGCAGGAGACGCCCCGTGCCGATCGAGGGCTCGGAGTTTACCATCGAGGCCGACGCGATAATCCCCGCGATAGGGCAGAAGAGTGATCTTTCGTTCGTCACCGAGGAGAGCGGCATCGCCGTCAACAAGTGGAACACCTTCGATGTGGATACGGTGACCTTTGCCACGAATGTGGAAGGGGTCTTTGCCGGTGGTGATGATGTGACCGGACCGGCGACGGTGGTTGAGGCCATCAATGCAGGCAAGGAGGCGGCCAAATCCATAGACCGCTACCTGCGGGGTGAGGATATCAAACTGGGGCGCGAGAGAGACTGGACACAGAATATCGCCGACAAGGCGGATACCGGCTCCGTGAAAAAGGAAAATCGCCCGCCGATGCCGGAACTCGATCCCGGGATAAGAAGGACAAATTTTGAAGAGGTTTTAAAAGGGTACAGCGAAAAAGACGCCATCAGAGACGCAAAGAGATGCCTGAGCTGCGGTATCTGCTCCGAGTGTTACCAGTGTGTCGAGGCCTGCGTGGCCGGTGCGATTGACCATGAGATGGTTGCACAGGAAGAGACCATCGATGTGGGTGCAATTATCGCCGCGCCGGGGACCGAACTCTTCAATGCTTCTCTGAGAGGAGAATACGGGTTCGGTATCTATGACAATGTTGTTACCAGTATCCAGTTTGAGCGGATACTTTCCGCTTCGGGTCCCTACTTCGGGCATGTGCAGCGCCTCTCCGACGGGATGGAACCGAAGAAGGTGGCCTTCCTGCAGTGCGTTGGTTCACGGGACGTCAACTGCGGCAACAGCTGGTGTTCGTCGGTGTGCTGTATGTACGCGACCAAGGAAGCCATCATCGGCAAGGAACACGCCAAGGGGATGGAGCCGACCATTTTCTATATCGATATACGCGCCTACGGCAAGGATTTCGACCGGTTTGTCAACCGGGCGAAGGACGAATACGGTATCCGGTATATCCGGTCGATGCCGTCGTCCATCAAGGAACTCCAGCAGATCAAGAACCTGCTCCTTACCTACGTCCGGGAAGATGGAACGCTGATCGAGGAAGAGTTCGATATGGTCGTTCTCTCCGTGGGACTGGAACCACCCAAAGAGGCAAAAGAATTGGCCGGGAACCTGGGCATCGAACTGGAAGAACATGGTTTCTGCAGGACCTCTCTGGAAAATCCCGTGCAGACCTCGCGGGAGGGTATCTTTGTATGTGGTGTCTTCGGAGGTCCCAAGGACATCCCGGAGACGGTCATGGAGGCGAGCGGCGCCGCGGCATGCGCGGAAGGACTCCTGTCCGCCCAACGGGGATCGATGACCAAGGCGGAACAACTTCCCGAAGAGATGGATATGAGGGGCACCGGCCCCCGTATAGGCGCCTTTATCTGCCATTGCGGTATCAATATCGGGGGTGTAGTCAATGTCCCCGAGGTGGTCGAGTATGTCAAGACGCTGCCGAACGTGGTGTATGTTGAGGACAACCTGTTTACCTGCTCTCAGGACACGGCGGTGCAGATGGGCGAGGTCATCAGGGAGCACAACCTCACACGGGTTGTTGTTGCATCCTGCTCACCCCGGACACATGAGGGGCTTTTCCAGGAAAACTGTGAAAAGGCCGGTCTCAACCGGTATCTGTTCGAGATGGCCAATATCAGGGATCAGGATTCGTGGGTTCACATGAATGAGCCGGAGGCGGCGACCGAGAAGGCGAAGGATCTGGTGCGCATGGCCGTAGCCAAGGCCCAGTATCTCAAACCGCTGAAACCGGGGCAGCTGGGTGTCAACAAGGCGGCGCTGGTTATCGGAGGAGGACTTGCCGGTATAACCGCTGCCCTGTCGCTCGCCGATCAGGGATTTGAATCTCATATAGTTGAGAAGGAAGCCGAACTGGGAGGAAATTACAGAAAACTCTATCGGACCCTCGAGGGGTTAGATACGATTAAACACCTGTCCGGTCTGCTGGAGAGAGTCGAAAAGAACGACCTCGTGCACGTGCATACCGGGGCCGGGATAGAGGCCATAGAGGGTTTCATCGGCAACTACAAGACGACGGTAAAGGCCGGAGGCAAGGAAGAGCAGTTTGAGCACGGCGTCGTTATCGTTGCGACAGGGGCCTATGAAAACGAGACGACGGAATACCTGTACGGCGGCAATGACAGGGTTGTCACGCAGCGTGAGTTGGAGACCCTTATCCATGAAAAAGACGCGAAGGTGACCGGCGCGAACAGCGTGGTCATGATCCAGTGCGTCGGTTCACGGTGTGACGAGAGGCCCTACTGCAGCAGATATTGCTGCAGCGAGGCGATGAAAAATGCCCTCAAATTAAAGGAGGACAACCCAAACAGAGATGTAACTGTAATCTACCGGGATATCAGAACGTATGGTCTCAAGGAGGATTACTACCGGAAGGCACGCGAGGCCGATGTCAGATTTATCTGTTACGATGAGGACAGAAAGCCGGAGGTGAGTGGCAATGGTTCCAAGGTTCTGGTAAAAGTCTTTGACCCGATACTGAACCAGCCGGTAGAGCTGGAGACCGATATACTGGCACTGAGCGTCGGCGTGGTTCCGAACCCGGCCAATGAAGACATATCGAAGCTGCTCAAGATCCCCGTCAACCATGACGGGTTCTTCCTCGAGGCGCATGTAAAACTGAGGCCGGTAGACTTTGCCACCGATGGTGTCTTCATGTGCGGCATGGCGCATTCGCCGAAGCTGAGTGAGGAGACCGTAACGCAGGCCAACGCCGCCGTTTCGAGGGCGTGCACCATCCTGACCAAGGACTTTATCGAGGCGGAAGGCAAGACTGCCTATGTTAACAAGGACCGGTGCATGGCGTGTGGCCTCTGCGAGGCGAATTGTCCCTTCAACGCCGTGGAGGTGGATGAAGCTGAAGGGTGCGCCGTCGTCAATGCCGTCCTGTGCAAGGGGTGTGGAGTATGCACGGCATCCTGCAGGATGAACGCGATTGACATCAACGGCTTTAACAACGAGGAAATCCTGGCGCAGATAAGCGCTCTGTAAGAGGTGGAATGAGGAATATATGACTGAAAAAGCGAATGAAAACTGGGAGCCGAAGATAATCGCCTTTGTGTGCAACTGGTGCACCTACGCGGGGGCGGACCTGGCCGGCATAAGCAGGCTGCAGTATCCCCCCAATGTCCGGCTGATAAGGCTTCCCTGCTCGGGGAGGGTGAATCCGTTTTATATTGTAAAGGCCCTGCAGGAGGGTGTGGATGGAGTTCTTGTCTCCGGCTGTCACCCGGGTGAATGTCACTATATCAGCGGTAACATGTCGGCCAGGCGTAAATTCGCCCTGCTGAAGAATTTTCTCTCGTACGTGGGCATCGAACCCGACAGGACGATCTTCACCTGGGTTTCCGCGTCGGAAGGCGAGAAATTCGCCGAGGTTATAAAGGGAGTCACCGAAAAGGTCAAGGCGCTGGGCCCGGCTCAAAAACTGGTAAAGAAACTGTAAACTGTCAAATAACAGGAACGAGGAATCGACAACTGTGGAAAATATAGAAAAACAAGTGCAGGAACACGCAAAAAAACTGCTTGCCGAAGGCAAGGCGGATGTCATTATAGGATATGAAAAGGGCACGCTTCCCTCCCAGACGGCACCTTGTTTTATAACGGATCCCGATGACGCGGGGCGGCTTGTCTGGAACCGGTTCTGTTCCGTCAACCTGGCAAAATATGCCCATGACATCATCTTCCGGCACAAGGAGTCTCAGCAGAGGACCAAGCCGGAGGAGAGAACGAAGAAGGTCGTCGGCATCGTGGCCCGGGGATGTACCACCCGGTCTCTGACAATCCACCTTCAGGAAAAACAGTACGACCGTGATCAGATTGTTATTATCGGGGTTCCCTGCACGGGGTTCATCGCCAATAAAAAGATATCCATCGCCGTGGACGGCAGGGAGGTTGTAGAGTGTTCCGTTAACGGAGACAGTCTGTCGGTAAAGACGAAAGATGGCGGGAAAGATATTCCTCTGAGGGATGTGCTTGCCGACAATTGCCTGACCTGCCGGTTCAATAATCCCATCATCTCGGATGTGATGATCGGAGAAGCGGCCCCGCCTATGGCGGACGCGGAGAGGGAATATGAAGGCATTGACGAATTTGAAAATCTTCCCGTGGAAGAGCGCTGGGCCTATTTTACGAAAGAGATGGGCAAGTGCATAAGGTGTTACGCCTGTCGCAACGCGTGTCCTTCCTGTTACTGCAAGACGTGCTTTGTCGAGCAGAGCCAGCCGAAATGGGTGGGCGCCGGTATAGATGAGACGGACACGCAGGTATTCCAGATCATGAGAATGTTTCACACGGCGGGCCGCTGTGTTGATTGCGGAGCATGCCTGGAGGTTTGTCCCATGGGTGTTGATCTGAGAAAGTTTCTCAAGAAGCTGGACAAGGACGATTTTCAGCTGTTTGAGAACAGGGCCGGAGAGTCGATGGACAGCCTCCCTTCCCTGAGTGTGTATTCGGAGGATGATAAGGAAGAATTTATCTTTGAACCGTAACGGAGAAAAAATGAATACCTTTTTGGAAGAAGTCAATGACAGGATGGGCGGAGTCCCGATACAGAGCTGTTTCCACTGTAGAAAGTGTACGGCGGGTTGTCCGATCGCCTTTGCCATGGAGTACAACCCCAACGCCATTATAAAGATGATACAGATGGGGATGAGGGAAAAGGTGCTGGGCAGTTCCACCATATGGCTGTGCGCTTCCTGTGAGACGTGCGTGACAAGGTGTCCCAATGACGTTGATATCGCGCGGATGATGGATACACTCAGGGAGATGGCGATAGAATCGGGCGTGGATGCGGGTGAAAAGAATATCGTAAAATTTCACGAGGCATTTCTCTCCAGTATCAAGATGGGCGGGCGGATCAGTGAACCCATGATGCTTGTCCATTATAAACTGAAGACATTGGATCTTTTCTCTGATATGGGCCTGGGAATGAGCATGTTCATGAAGGGAAAGATAAAACTCCTTTCTCCCAGGACAAAGGATATGGGATCGGTACGAAAAATATTCAAATCAACGGACAAGTAGCCCCTGAGCTTCTGTCCGGTGTTGAAGGAGGCTGTAGTTGAAAGTTTCATACTATCCAGGATGTTCGCTCCACGCCACGGGGAAGGAATACGATCAGTCGGTCAAGGCCGTCAGCGATGCCCTGGGGATTGAGCTGAAGGAGGTCGATGACTGGTCCTGCTGTGGCGCGTCTTCGGCCCATATGACCAATTTCAAATTGTCTATCGCGCTTCCGGCAAGAAATATCATTGCCGCCCAGAATGATAAGCTGGACATGATGGTCCCATGCGCCGCCTGTTTCAATCGTTTCAAGGGCGCCCAGCACCATCTCGAAAAGGATGATAGTCTTAAAGCGGAGATAGAGGAAATAGTCGGCGCTAAGTATGACGCCAGTGTTGCTGTAAGGAATCCGATAGACATTATCTATAATGACATAGGTCTTGAGGAACTGGGCAAGGCTGTAACCAGAAAGCTTGATGGCCTGAAGCCTGTTTCCTATTACGGGTGCCTTCTTTTGAGGCCGCCCGAGGTGTGCCAGTTCGACGATTATGAAAACCCCTATATGATGGACGGCATAATGGGTGCACTTGGCGCCGATGCCCGCAAGTGGTCATGCAAGACCGACTGCTGCGGTGGAAGCCTGACCCTCGGTAAGACCCAGATAGTGGTTCACCTTGTGGATAAAATGATGATGATGGCCGCAGAGGCCGGTGCGAACTGTATAGTTACGGCCTGTCCTGTCTGCTTCGCCAACCTGGACACAAGGGCCAGTGAAAAGGGAAGACTTCCGGCATTCTACTTTACCGAGATCATGGCGCTTGCCCTGGGTCTGAAAGGGACTGAAAAGTGGTTCAATATGCACAACGTTGACCCTAAACCCCTTCTGACATCACTGGGGTTGATATAAGGTTTTTACACTTTGATGAAATAACGAGGCAACTAAGGGAAGATATGGAAAAGAGAGTAATAAAGAAAGACGCCCTGGCCGGTATAATCAAGAATATAGCGGAGAACACGGTGGTTTATGCTCCCGTTCGGGATGAGGATAATATCCTCTTCAAGGCCATGGAGAAGGGAATGGAGCCTTTCCTTGATTTTGACAATACGAAGAATGCCCCGAAGAACTTCTTTTTCCCGCAGACCGAAGTCATGATGAGATACATGAGAACGGAGAGGGGCCAGGAACTTTCCACCATGGAGGGGACTGTAGAAGAAGCGGTGCTTTTTGGTGTCCGTCCCTGCGATGCCAAGAGTTTCGTTACTATATCGAACGCAGGGAAAAGACCACCATCGTCTCGCTTGCCTGTGTTCATCCTCCCTATACCACCTGTTTCTGCACCTCCGTGGATGGACATCCCATGTCTTCAGAGGGCGCCGATGTGTGCCTGACAGATATGGGGGACACCTACCTCGCCGAGTGTGTCACCCCGAAGGGTGAAGAACTCCTGAAAAAAATGGGAGACCTCCCGGCGGCGGATGAAGCGCTCGAAACAAAGAGACAGGAATTGTCTGATGCTGCTGAGAAAGAGGTCAATTCCTCAGTGAGCTGTCTCGCCTGCGGCACATGCACGTATCTCTGCCCCACCTGCCACTGTTTCGACATAACCGATGAGGTCAAAAGAGAGGACGGCAAAAGAATAAGATCATGGGATTCCTGCATGTCATGGCTCTTTACGATAGAGACGTCGGGACATAATCCCCGTCCTTCCCAGAAGGAAAGATGGCGTCAGCGACTTATGCATAAATTCAAATACTTTGCGGATAATTTTGACGCCATTGCCTGTGTCGGATGCGGCCGCTGTGTGATGTATTGCCCTGTTAATATTGATATACGAAAGATTGTTACAGACATTTCTAAACTATAGCTTGTGGAGATACCGATGCAAAACCCATACATACCTATACCCGTTGATGTGGACAAGATAATAACAGAAGTGACGACGAAGGATATCAAGACCTTTCGTTTCACCTTTGTCAATAAGGAAGATGAAGAGAATTTCAAGTATCTGCCAGGACAGTTTGGGGAGCTTTCCATATTCGGCAAAGGAGAATCTCCCATAGGCATAGCATCGTCGCCGACCCAGCCCGGATATCTGGAATTCACCGTGCAGAAGGCGGGCGTCGTCACATCGGAGCTTCACGAACTTGAAGAGGGAACGCGGATGGGCGTCAGGGGTCCGCTCGGCAACACATGGCCCATTGAATACCTCCAGGGGAAAAATATAGTGATCGTCGGCGGCGGATTCGCCTTCACTACCCTGCGGTCTCTGATAAATTACATGCTCCATGATGACAACCGTTCAAAATTTGGGAAGATCACCGTAGTTTATGGCGCCAGAGAGCCCGGTCTTCTCATCTACAAGGATGAGCTTGAGGCATGGGGAAAAAGAGACGACATCGACATGAACGTCACCGTCGACAAGGGAGATGAAAGCTGGACGGGGAGAGAGGGATTTGTCCCCACTGTATGCAAGGAAGTTGCACCCAGTTCGGAAAACGCGGTAGCGGTTATATGCGGCCCCCCTATCATGATTCGCTTCACGCTCCCGGTGTTCTTTGAACTCGGATTTTCCAAGGAGAACATCTATACCTCCCTCGAGATGAGGATGAAATGCGGTATAGGGAAATGCGGACGCTGCAATGTGGGCAGCAAGTACGTCTGCAAGGACGGTCCTGTCTTTTCGCTGGCCGAACTGGACAAGCTTACGAAGGAATATTGATGCAGCCGTAAAAAGTCGGTTTTCATGAGTTCGTCAATATTAATGTGATTTCAGATATGTTTTATAAAAAGCGGAGCTTGTCTCCGCTTTTTTTATTTCGAGCTGTCTGGTTTAAGCTGACAAGTGTTGACATATATACTCCGTCAGAATATGGTGCAAATAATTATATGTTTTACAAGCATAAAATGGTTTTGGAGGTGAGGGTTTGAACAGGATAGTGAAAAATACCCGGTTATCTGAAAATGTATTCCGGATGGCAATTAAAGCGCCTGAAATCGCGGCAAAGAGAAAAGCCGGGCAGTTTGTCGTCATTATGACTGAAGAAAAGGGAGAGCGTATCCCACTGACCATCGTTGATTCCGACAGAGAAAAAGGGACGGTAACCATCATATTTCAGGTTGTTGGCAAGACCACCATGTGTCTCGCGGCGATGAAAGAGGGAGAAAACCTCTTTGCCGTTTTAGGCCCGCTCGGAATGCCGACAGAGATGGAAAATTTCGGGACCACCGTGGTTGTAGGCGGCGGTGTCGGAATAGGCGTCGCCTATCCGATCATCAAGGCCCTCAAAGAGGCTGGCAACAAGGTGATAGCCATTACAGGAGCTCGGTCAAAAGACATTCTTATCCTTGAAGACGAGATACAGGAAATATGTGACAGGCTCATCGTGTCCACCGACGATGGCAGCTACGGCGTTCATGGTTTTGTGACGAATGTGCTGCAAGACCTCATTGAATCCGGAGAGATCATTAACCGGGTTTTCGCGATAGGTCCCGTTCCGATGATGAAGTTTCTGTGCGAGGTCACAAGACCTTATAAGATAAGAACCATCGTAAGCCTGAACCCGATCATGGTGGACGCGACCGGCATGTGCGGAGCCTGTCGCGTTGCTGTGGGAGGGAAAACGAAATTTGCATGCGTTGACGGCCCCGAGTTTGACGGGCATGATGTGGACTTTGATCTCCTGACGAACCGCCTCAGAATGTATAACGATGAAGAGGAGGAAGCGAGAAAGGGGTGCAGATGTAATGAGTAAGAAGGAAAAGATCCCCAGACAGGATATGCCGGAGCAGGACCCCAAGGTTCGGGCTAAAAACTTTAATGAAGTCCCGCTCGGTTATACGGAAGAACAGGCTGTCCTAGAGGCAAAGAGGTGTATCCAGTGTAAAAAACCCTTATGTATTGCGGGATGTCCGGTAGATGTGGATATTCCCGGATTCATAAAATCGATTGCCGAGGAAGATTTTATCGGGGCTGCCCTCAAACTGAAGGAGACAAACGCGCTTCCCGCCATTTGCGGAAGGGTTTGTCCTCAGGAAGACCAGTGCGAGAAAGTCTGTGTTCTGGGAAAGAAGGGGGAGCCGGTTGCCATAGGCAGGCTGGAGCGTTTTGCGGCCGATTATGAACGTGAGTCGGGCAATATAATGATTCCTGATGTTGCGCCGCCCACCGGAAAAAAGGTTGCTGTAGTAGGGGCCGGACCTGCCGGCCTGACGATTGCGGGAGATCTGGTAAAGCTTGGCCATGATGTCACGGTATTTGAGGCCCTTCACAAGGCCGGAGGTGTTTTGATTTACGGCATTCCGGAGTTTCGTCTTCCCAAGAGCATCGTGGACGCGGAAGTTGATTATCTTGAAAAATTGGGTGTAAAGATCGTAGTCAATGCGGCAATTGGAAGGGTAAAGACGGTGGATGAACTTTTCGAAGAGGGATTTGATGCCGTCTTTCTTGGAGTCGGCGCCGGCGCCCCAGTCTTCATGAATATACCGGGTGAAAATCTCTCCGGCATCTACTCGGCCAATGAATATCTTACCAGATCCAATCTGATGAAGGCCTATAGATTTCCGGAATATGACACTCCGATAGTTCGCGGCAAGAACGTGGTCGTTATCGGCGGCGGCAATGTCGCCATGGACTCTGTGCGTACGGCGTTGAGATTGGGTGCGGATAATGCGTATATCATCTATCGCCGTACCGAGGTTGAGATGCCGGCTAGGACTGAAGAAGTTCATCACGCGAAAGAAGAAGGCGTACAATTTAAGCTCCTGACCAATCCGGTAGAATATACAGGCAATGAGAATGGCTGGGTCACAGGGATGAAATGCCTTCGTATGGAATTAGGTGAGCCGGACGAGTCGGGCAGACGGAGGCCTGTTCCGATAAAAGATTCCGAGTTTATTATAGATGTGGATACGGTTGTGGTTGCCGTAGGGGCAATGGCCAATCCGCTGGTTGCTTCCACAACTCCCGGCCTGGAAATAAACCGATGGGACTATATTGTAGCTAATGAGGAAACGGGCGAGACCAGCCGCAAGGGGGTTTACGCCGGCGGAGATATAGTGACCGGTTCCGCGACGGTTATCCTCGCCATGGGTGCCGGCAGAAATTCAGCCAGGGCGATTGACGAGTACCTGAAATAAATTTGACAGACTCGTAAAAAATCGAAATATACACGATTTTGTCATTCCCGTGAAGCTTGTCCTCGACCCCGATCGGGGAACGGGAATCCAGTCCCGACGAGTCGGGATTAAGTAGTTATGCGCTTCTGGATTCCCGCCTGCGCGGGAATGACAGACTTTTTACGAATGCATCAATGTTGAGTTGAGTTGTGAATGAGAAACACCCCACCAATTCAACATTCAACATTAAGAAGTGAACACTGCCCTGCATCTACCCATCCTTCCTTCCCCAGTCATAAGGCAGATCATTGTCGTGCGGGTGGACGCGGAATTCGTCCGGCTCTTTGTAGTCGTATGTCTCGGTGGGTGTGTTGACAACGATGGCCTCTTCCTGTGAGACGCACTTGAATCCGTGATATACATAAGGCGGTATATGCACCAGGATGGGATTGTGCTCCCCGGCAAAAAACTCATTTACCTCTCTGTATGTCGGTGAGTCTTCTCTTCCGTCACACAGGACGATCTTCATGGTGCCCTTTACCACGGCCATGTTATCGTACTGTTTCTTGTGGTAGTGCCACCCCTTTACCACGCCCGGATAGGCGGTTGTCATGTAAACCTGGCCAAATCCCTCAAACATTTCATCATCGCGGCGGAATATCTCCATCAACCTTCCACGCTCATCCGGTATAACTTTTAATTTTTTGATTTTCACCCCTTCAATCATAAAGCCACCCCCTGACTTCTAATTTCTGACTCCTACACCTTATTGGCCCCGGTCTTTGCGACCATGTTGCCCGCGTACTGAAGGGATTCAAAGGTCCCCGCATCCGTCCACCAGCCATCCAGGATATCATGGGTAATGGTTCCCCTGTCTATG
This sequence comes from Deltaproteobacteria bacterium, assembly GCA_019313695.1. Taxonomy (GTDB): domain Bacteria; phylum Desulfobacterota; class Syntrophia; order Syntrophales; family UBA2210; genus UBA2210. The sequence goes on along the minus strand of JAFDAS010000044.1, from coordinate 973 downwards.
TAATAATTGTTCACGTCGGTTATCTCCAGTTCGCCCCTGCCCGAGGGCTTCAGGGTCTTTATGAAATCGAAGACCGTATTATCATACATGTAGATGCCGATAACCGCGTATGAAGACGCGGGATCCGATGGTTTCTCTTCAATGCTGACTATCCGGCCATCCTCGAATGTCGGAACGCCAAACCGTTGCGGGTCGTGAACCTCCTTGAGCAACACCTTGGCCCCTTCCTTCTGCTTTCTGAAGTCCTCAACCGCTTCACTAATGTTCTTTTCAATGATATTGTCTCCGAGCATAACGATTATTTTGTCATTATCGGCGAAGAACTCCGCCAGGCTCAGAGCGGCCGCTATGCCGCCTTCTCCCTCCTGATAGGTGTAATTCAGGTGTTTGAGTCCAAACTCTTTTCCGTTCCCAAGCAGTTTCAGAAAATCGCCGGCGTTATTTCCCCCCGTCACGATGAGTATTTCGTCTATCCCGGCATTCACCAGGGTGGTGATCGGGTAATAGATCATTGGTTTGTCATAGATTGGAAGCAGATGTTTATTAGTGACCTTTGTAAGTGGGTGCATCCTGGTGCCGAGCCCCCCCGCGAGAACGATTCCCTTCATGTATATCTCCTTTCCTGTGAGTTGCCGTCGATATATAGCATATTTAGGAGAGTTGGTAAACAGGTGGTTGAGGTCAAAGACCTTTACATGGTACACGCCGTATAGTATACGATTCACAAATATGTTTTCATTCAACATTCAATATTGACAGACTCGTAAAAAGTCGAAATATACACAATTTTGTCATTCCCGTGAAAACGGGAATCCAGTGTTTTTAAATAGTTATACGCTTCTATAGGGGTAGGAACGATACATTGGTTTGTATCGCCCCTCCCTCCGAACCGGACTTGCGGATTTCCCGCATCCGGCTCTCCAGTTGGTGGTTTTACCTCAATGAGGACTGGAGCAATATTCGATGGGCCTCC
>JAFDAS010000043.1 GCA_019313695.1 Deltaproteobacteria bacterium | reverse complement strand
CCAGTCCTCATTGAGGTAAAACCACCAACTGGAGAGCCGGATGCGGGAAATCCGCAAGTCCGGTTCGGAGGGAGGGGCGATACAAACCAATGTTTCGTTCCTACCCCTATAGTCTTTTCAAGTGGTTAGCCCTCTATGGATTCCCGCCTACGCGGGAATGACAGACTTTTTACGGGTGCATCAAATGTGACCGATACCACGGAGAGGAGAAAACGGTATGGCAGATTATGATGCGATTGTAATCGGAGCGGGTAATGGTGGTTTGACATCATCCTGCGCGCTGGCTCAGACAGGCCTGAGAGTCCTGTTGCTGGAACGGCACAACATTCCCGGCGGCTGTGGGACGAGCTTTTGCAGAGGACCTTTTGAATTCGAGGTAGCCCTCCACCAGCTGAGCGGTTTGGGCAGGCCTGAGAAACCGGGACCTCTTCGCATGACCTTCGACAGTCTCGGGGTAACTGATGATCTGGAATTTGTGGAAGCGCCTGATCTGTACCAGGTGGCAATGCCTGACGGATTTCGCCTGCCGCTCAAAACAGAGATTCCGCAAATGATCGAGGCAATGCAGCAAAAGTTTCCCAGCGAAAAAGAAGCAATAAAAGACTTTTTCGATCTTATGGGACAGTTTGCAAATGATATGATGGGAGCTTTCATCTTTCGCGATCCTGCGCCGTCCAGGGAAAAATACCCTGCCCTCTATACATACGCGCTCCGCGATGTGGAATCGGTCTTGAATGAAAGATTTAAGGACCCTCTGCTCAAGGCGGTTTTCGCGGCGTACTGGGGATATCTGGGGGTTCCTCCCTGTCGGCTGTCTTTTGCATACCTGGCAATGCTGTTCTTCCAGTATTCGGAATTCAAACCCTTTCATGTCAAGGGCGGATCACAGGCCATGTCCAACGCGATCTTTAATAAATTTCTCACCTACGGAGGTGAAGCCCGGTTTAGCTGCGGTGCGAAGAAAATAATCGTGGAAAAAGGGGAAGTTAAGGCTGTTATTACGGAAGAGGGCGACGAAATAACCACGAATTACGTCGTATCCAACGCCTCCCAGGCATATACCTATATTCACATGATAGACCCTGAGCACGTTCCTGAAAATGTTATATCTGAGGTCAAGTCCCGGAATGTCGCAGTCTCCGCATTTACCATGTTCATAGGCTATGACTGCGAACCGGAGGAGCTGGGTATTACCGAGTCGATGAATTTCCTTCTCTCCGATACAGACTTCTCAGCGGAACGGGTAATCAATAACATGTGGAACGTGGGTATCCGTGACGATTTCATGGCTTTCAGCTGTTATGACATCGCCGATCCCGATTTTTCGCCACCGGGAAAATGTCAGACGAACACGGTAACGCTGAAATATGGTGAGCCCTGGCTGAACATAGACCCGCACAAGTATCATGATGCAAAGTTTCGTTGTGCGGATGAAATGCTTCATCGCATGGAGCAGATCTATCCCGACCTTCGAAAACACATCGAAGAAATCGAGGTTGCCACCCCGCTGACCTTCATGCGGTATCTGGGGCATTCCGGCGGTTCAATCTATGGTTACGAACAGTTGATAAAGGATTCAATGTTTTTTCAGCCTAAGCGGGACTCGCCGATTAAGGGGCTCTACTTCGCGGGCGGCTGGGCGGGTGATTGCGGCTTCGAACCGACACTGAACTCCGGCAAGGCTGTGGCCAAGTCCATCGCAAGACAACTCGGGAAATGATGAGGAGTGGAACTATGAAACGAGGCATATGGGAAGAATTTGACGGATACAGAGAGATTATCAATGAAATCGAAGCTGCCCGGAAGTACCGTGAACACATAGTTCCCGGCAAGTACGAAACTGCTCCTTACATCGAGCGCCTTCACCCTGCAAAGCTCAATCTCCGGATAGCCGATATTATCGAAGAGTCTTCTTCAACGAAGACCTTTCGGCTGGTATCGGAAAGCCACTATCTTCCACCTTTCCTGGCAGGACAGTATATTTCGCTGTACCCGGCCATCGGCAATATCCGTACGGGTCGTCCCTACAGTATATCGTCCTCACCGAACCAGATCGGCTATTACGACATCACTGTTCGAAGGGTTGAAAACGGGCTGGTATCAAACTATCTGCTGGACGAGGTAAAGATCGGTGATGTTCTGGAGTGTTCGGGACCGGCGGGCAATTTTTACTTCAATCCCGTTGTTCATGAAAAAACGATGGTATGTATCGCCGGCGGCAGCGGCATCACCCCCTTTATGTCCATGATCCGGGAAATCGTCGAGAGCGGCCTCGACCGCGCGGTCTACCTCTTCTACGGAAACAAAAATACCGGGGATATTATCTTCCACGACGAACTGACCGAACTGTCGAAACGCTTTTCACAGATCATCTACACGCCGGTCATCGAGGAACCTGTTGACGGTTACGAGGGGGAATGCGGATTTATCAACGGAGCAGTGATCAGCGAAATTTCAGGAGATCATGGAGATAAGACCTATTTTCTGTGCGGTCCCCGGGGTCTCTACGACTTCTGCCTGCCTGAACTGGAAGGTCAGGGTATTCCTGCACGAAAAACGAGACAGGAGATGTTCGGCCCGCCGACAAACATCGATGAATATCCGGGATGGCCCTCGGATATTACGGGGGAAAATGTCTTCACAGTCGCCGTGAAAGGGAAAAAACCGTTCCAGGCAAAGGCGGGAGAATCACTGCTCACCTCGCTGGAAAAGAATCAGATCGTCGTACCGTCACTCTGCCGTTCAGGCGAGTGCAGTATGTGCCGGGTGAAAATTCTTTCCGGTATGGTGTTTCAACCCGCCGGTACCATGGTTCGAAAGTCTGACCGGAAATCAGGGTATGTGCACTCCTGCGTTTCCTACCCCCTTGAGGATCTGGAAATCCTGACGGTTTCTTAACGGAGTGTGTTGCGGCGCCTCAGGCGTCCATCGCAAAGCATCCTCCCGTGAAAACAGAGATGGATAAAAACGATGCATATTACCGGTAACAAAAAAGAGCTGCTCTTGGGCAGCTCTTTTTTGTTCATCTTTCTTTCGATGGTCCCCTGTTACTTCTTTTTCTTCGACTTCTTCCCGTTCAGGCTTTTCTGTATAATTGTCTGAATGTTCCGCTGAAACAACCGGCGCATAATATAACTGTGCATGATATCAGCTCGTTTTGCCACCTCCAGGGTAAAACGCGTGTTTTCCTCACGGGACTTTCCCTTCACCACACGCTTTCGAAGTTCCGCTTCATGCTCCACGATCTTTCTGCCCAATCGCACGTAAAACTCCAGATCCCTAAACTCCAGGCCCAGTTCACGTATCTTCTTCAATAAATCACGACCGAACCGAATATCCTCCTCATTAAACAGGACACGCCCCTTCTCCTTCACAAATGGCATCAATAAACCTACCCGCTCGGCCTCCTGATAATCCGCAAGTGTCAGCCCGGTCCGTTCCAGAAAGGTTTTCCGGTCCACCAGATTGTTCGCCGTACCAAAGACCACAGCTTCAATCACCTCGGCCTCTTCCAGGCTCATGCCCTCCTCATCCATACGCCTGATCACATTCTTGATGATCGAGAGAGGAAAATACCGCTTCTCCTGCAGATAGCGAATCGCCTGAACCTTTTCCACACAGCTTTTGTCATAGTAGGCCATGCTCTTGTTTACTTTATTCGGTTCCGGAAGTAAGCCCTGGCGGACATAATACCGTATTGTCGACGGCTGCACACCGCTTAGTTTTGCAATCTCTCCGATTTTCATTTCCATAAATCATTATCTCCATAGTTAAGCGTAACTTCAAGCTTCTATATAGACCATTCTCATCGCAGTGTCAAAGAAGTTATACCCCTTTGGGGGCATTCTTCTTTAAAAATATTCTTCACGCAGAGCAACATGGCTTCCAAATATGTGTAATTATAACAATAAGATAAACATAAACGAAATATCGCTTGACAGGATGGGAAAATGTATATTATGAACTGTAAAGTTACGCTTTATGCTTTAATACCGCAAGGCTTTTCTCTTTTCGTTGACAGAGGAATCCTAAAATGGGAAAAGAACCCTCATCTTAAAAAGGAGCTTGTCATGGAACTTGTTAGACTCTTTGAACCGATCACGATAAATGGCCTCGAAATCTCGAACAGAATCGTCATGCCCTCGATGGGACTCGGTTATACCGATGATTACACCTTTAACGAGCGTTTCGCCGGCTTTTATCGCGAACGTGCTCAGGGTGGTGTCGGCCTTATGACGGTTGGCCCCATCGCCATAGACCAGGTAGGCGCCGCGCCTTTTATGCCGGGTCTCTTTGATGACAGAAATATAGAATCCCTGCGAAACTTTATCGATACAGTCCACAGCGATACTGAGACCAGAGTGGCAACCCAGCTTTTCCATATGGGAAGAAACGCCTTTTCTCTATTCACCGGACAGACTCCGATCGCCCCCTCTCCCGTCATGAGCACCTTGAACCACGAAATGCCCCGTGAAATGACTGGGGACGATATTGAAGGTGTAAAAAACGCCTTTGCCTCGGCTGCCGTCCGGGCAGGGGAGGCGGGATTCGATTTTATCGAGCTTATAGCCTGTACCGGTTACCTGATAAGCCAGTTTCTCTCTCCTGTGACAAATAAACGGGAAGACGAATACGGCGGCTCTTTCGAAAACCGGATGTGTTTCGGTCTGGAGGTAATCAAACGGGTACGGGAGGCGGTCGGCAACGATGTTCCGCTTGGCATTAGAATAGCGGGCAACGATTTCCTCGAAGGGGGAAACACCAATGTGGAAGCCGCTCTTTTTGCGGCTGAGGCCGCCAGGGCCGGTATCGACGCGATCAATGTTACCGGGGGATGGCATGAAACTAATATACCGCAGCTCACGACCAATGTTCCTCCCGGGGCTTACGTATATCTGGCCCGCGGAGTGAAGGCAAAGGTGGATGCTTCCGTTTTTGCTTCAAATCGACTGGGAGATCCCCTCGTAGCGGAACGAGCTCTGAGAAGCGGATCCTGCGACATGGTGTGCATGGGAAGAGCCCTGATCGCGGACCCGGAACTGCCCAACAAAGTAAAAGAGGGAAAACTCAAAGAGGTTATCTCCTGCATCTCATGCAATCAGGGTTGTTTTGACGCCCTCTTCTCGGGAAACCCCGTGAGTTGTATCCTGAATCCCAGGGCCGGCAGGGAAAATGAATTAGTGATAAAGAAAACGAGAACAAAAAAGCGGATTTTAGTCGCGGGAGGAGGTCCGGCCGGCATGGAATTTGCTCTCACCGCCGCCGGGAGGGGACATGACGTCACACTTCATGAAACGGAAAAAGACCTCGGTGGTCAGGTTAATCTGGCAAAAGCGCCTCCCGGGAAAAAAGAATTGCAAAAACTTATCGACAGCATGAGAAACAGGATGGATAGTGCCGGGGTAAAGGTCAGGATGAACAGCACGGTTACTCCCGGAATGATCAGCAATAATGATGGTTACGACCTTCTTGTCATTGCATCGGGTGCGGAACCGCTAAAATTTCATGTGCCCGGTATTGACAAACCACATGTGGTGAGCGCCTGGGACGTTCTGCTCGATAATATTCCCACAATCGGTCAGAACGTGGTCATTGTGGGAGGAAGCGCCACGGGATGTGAGACCGCCCATTTTATCGCATCCATGGGCACTCCCGACCCCGGGATTTTTACCCATCTGATGTATCATGGCGCCGAAGATCCGGAATTTGCGACGCAACTGCTCTACAATTCGGGAAGAACAATCACTGTCATTGACATGGTGAATCGCATGGCCGATAACGTGGGTCGTACATCCAGATGGTCTCTGCTGAAGTGTCTGAAACTCATGGGCGTGGCGTTACGCCCTCAAACAAGGCTTCTGGAAATTACCGACGATGCTGTGGTAGTGGAAACGGAAGGTGGCACCGAATCAATTCCCGCCGATATGGTCGTTCTTGCCATGGGCGCCAGGTCCGTGGATACGCTCTCTGAGGAGTGCGCGACTAAGGGTGTCCCTTGTATCAAAATCGGTGACGCCGACGCTCCAAGAAAGATTACCGATGCCGTTCGTGAGGGTTTCGAAAAAGCCCTCACGGTTTAAGAGAGAAGAAAATACTGAAGAAATAAAAGACCCCGGGAAGAGGATCTCGACCCGGGGTCTTTTGTTACTGTAAATGGCCTGATTGCTTTAACCCTTTACTTTTCCTCGGCCATTTTTTTGTACATCTCTTTTGCCTCACGTCTCAGAATTTTGCCTACGTTACTCTTGGGAAGTTCCTCAACGAAGACGATTTCCCTGGGAACCTTATAGGGGGCAAGCTTTTCCTTGCAATACTGGACGACTTCCTCTTTTGTCAGCGATTCCCCTGATTTCGTGACAACAAAGGCCTTGAGAGTTTCACCGCGGTAGGAATCCTCGACGCCGAAGGAGCATGCCTCCAGTATCTTTGGATGATCGAAGAGGACATTGTCTATTTCGATGGGATAGATATTATAGCCGCCGGCTATGATCATGTCCTTCATACGATCTACGATGGAGAGGTATCCGTCCTCATCGAAAAAGCCTATATCGCCTGTGTACAGCCATCCGTCTCTGATGGTCTTTGCCGTTTCCTCCGGCTTCTTGTAATACCCCATCATCACCTGAGGTCCCTTGATCAGAACCTCTCCGGATTCACCCACGGGCAGTTCCTTTTCTCCCGTTTCCATATCCACAATCCTGATATCCGTATCGGCAACAGGGACACCGACGGTACCCGGTTTGATCACACCCTTCCATGGGGTTACCGTTGCCACGGGGCTTGTCTCTGTCTGACCGTATACCTCGCACATGGTGGCTCCCGTCAGTTCCTTCAGATCACGAATCGTATCGGCCGCGAGGGGAGCCGCCCCTGAGAAAAAGCCCTTCACACGGCTGAAATCCATTTTCCTGAACTCCGGTTCGGCCAGGAGCCCAACAAAGATCGTGGGAGCCCCGGGGATAAAAGTCGGTTTATATTTTTTGATCAATTCGGCAAGGGCCTTGGGTTCCGGACGCGGTATCATGAGATGCTCGTAAGCCTGCCATATCATGAAATTCTGGATGGCCATGAATCCCGCCGTGTGAAACACGGGAAAGGTCCCCACGAGTTTCTCCTCTCCCGGCTTCAGGTCCGCGGCAAACCAGGCGGCAAACTGCTGCACATTGGAACTTAGATTTTTGTGGCTCAGCATGACTCCCTTGCTTACACCAGTCGTTCCACCCGTGTAAACTATGGCTCCGAGTTCTTCCCATTCGGTCTCATCCTTCACGGGCTCATCGGAATACTTGTCAATGAGATCCTGAAATACCATGACCGTATCGTTCGTCTCGAGCTTTTTATACATCGCTTTTTTTACATAGGGAAACAGCTGCTTTTTGGGAAAGGGGAGGTAGCTGTTGATATGGCAGCCTATAACCTTTCGAACCTTCGTTCCGGACATGATCTTCAGAATTCTCGGGACAAGGAGCGCCAGTGTTACGACGATGACAGAATCTGAGTCGTCCAGTTGATATTCCAGTTCTCGCTCCGTGTAGAGGGGATTGTTCTGAACCGCCACGGCCCCGATCCGCATAGCGGCAAGGTTCGCAATAATCGTCTGGGGAAGATTGGGCATGATCACTGCCACTTTATCGCCCTTTGCAACCCCCAGATCTGTGAAGGCCCGCGCGCAACGATTGACCAGACGGTCCAGCTCACCATAAGTGATTCGCTTACCCATATAGTTCAGTGCAGTATTATCGGGGAATCTCTTTGCCGAATTGGTTAATGCCGTGGGGATTGAGATTTTCTCATAGTCAAGAGTCTTTTTGACCCCCGGGACATAGGACTTGTGCCATAATCTTTCAAAGCTCATAATCTACCTCCTGACCACGATAGTTTTGTTCGGCATGGCCCGCTCCTTTCTACTCAAACAGATTGCCCATGCCTTCCGGCATTTTTCTTATCTGCCAGGTACCTTTTACAAGGGCGACAACCTCGCCACCGGCGTCTTTGATTTCCAGATCCAAGACGAAATCGCTCTTATCGTTCTCGTCGCATATTTGCTGGATTTCCCCCGCATCTTCTTCGCTCATCGAGACTTCGATAGTTACGTCGGTCATCGCGGGACGCCGGAATCTTATGCTTATATCCTTGACGATGGGGTAGTATTTTTCCACGTCAAACGCCACCCCGTAGATGATGCCCCCGCAGAACTCCCCCAGTGTGAAGAGGGAACCCGCGTACATCATCCCGACGTGATTGATGTTTCCTTCGAGGGGCATCATCATCTTCGCGTACCTCCCCCTCAGCTCAATCACCCTTATTCCCGTTCGCCTGATCCCTTCGATGCTGTTCACCGCTATCTCGGCGACTTTTTTAAATCTTTCCTCTATCATAATTACCTCCGGTACGGCTGAAGCCGGATTTTGTCAGTCTACGAGTTCAAAATGTTTAATGTCCATGAGGCTGCCCTTGCGTTTCTCCTCGAAGACGGCCCTGACCCTCGCTCCGACTTTGAATTTTTCGGGGTCCACGCTGTCCACGAAATGTGTCAGACAGGTATCCGCGCCGTCGAGTTTGATGAAGGCGTATCCGTAAGGGACAGGCCGCTGTTTACCGGTCTCAGGATCTACAAACCCGAACTGAATAATGGCGCATACGTAAACTTCTCCTTCGTCCGACACGGGGACGAATTCATCCATGGCCACATAGCACTGCCCGCAGACTTTGCGTGGCGGTATGAATACCCTGCCGCATTTGGGGCACTTGCTGCCGAAGAGCTTTTTATTTTCCTTGAGTTCGTGGAGAAATTTCGAACCGAATTTGCCCACACTCCAGTCATATGGTTGAAACATTTCACCCGATGATACGGTGAGAAGTTCTTGTTCGTCTTTTTTCTGTGCGTTATTTTCCATCTTTTTCCTCCATAGAGTTCACAAAGGTTCTAAGCCGGTTTTTTCTTGCCCAGGAGCATGACATCGGCCCAGTAGCATCCCCCGAATCCGGTAGCAAGGGCAAAGTTAACATCTTTCGGAACCTGCCTGGTTCCTGCCTTGCCCATGATCTGGATTGCCGCTTCACCTACGCGGATCAAGCCTGTAGCGCCGATGGCATTGGAACTCATGACGCCTCCCGATGGATTAACCGGAAGCTCACCATCCATATCGGTTACACCATCCCAGAGAAGTTTCGGTCCCTCGCCATAACCGCAGAATCCTAAATCTTCCATCCACTTGAGTCCGGCGTAGGAATAGGGAAGATAGAGTTCGCACACATCAATTTCTTTCAATGGTTCCTTTATTCCCGCCTTTTCAAAAGCCGCCTTCGATGCCGACGCCATGGTGGTGTTTCGGTCCATGTCCACGTCTCCGGCTAACGCGAAGTTGTGCCGGTTTGCCGTTGCAACCATCCATGCCGGAATGGGAGCGATCTTTTCCGCCACGTCCTCCGAGGCAAAGATCACAGCCGCCGCACCGTCGGAACGCGGACACATGTCGCTCATCCGCAGGGGGTATGCCAGTACCTGATTCTGTTCAGAGGTGACCAGCAGTTCCACGAGTTGATCGACTTCCATACCCTTCATCCATTCCTGGTGCAGGTGGGCATAGGGATTGTTGAGTGCATGGAGCCGCTCGCGAACGGCGACGCGCGCGCCGTCTCGTTCGGTTACCTCGTAATTGTCCATATACTTGCTCGCCTCCAGAGCGAGACCGGCGATTGCACCACCGAGATTGGGGCGTTCCCATACCGGATCAAAGGCCGTGATGATGGCACCCGTGGTATCCGACTCGGAATTCTTTTCCCAGCCGATCGCGAGAACTCTGTCGAACATGCCTGACGCCGCATGGTAATAGGCGCACATAGCCACGGTGGTACCCGTGGTGCCTCCCGTGGTTACTTTAAATATCGGTTTCATAACGCCGCCGGATCCCTCAACGCTCCAGCTATCGACGTAGTTTATGCCTTCGAAGTGATCCATGTTGCCGATAACGATTGCGTCAATATCATCAATGGTAAGTTCGGCATCCGCCAGGGCGGCGACGACGGCTTCGTTGATAATCTCGACGCCGTTCACGTCCTTCCTGGAACTTCTTCCTTTTGTCTGGCCAAAACCTACAACTGCCACTCTTTTACCCATATCAGCCTCCCTTATGATCCTAATACAAAAACACCGTGGGCCTGCCCGCAGGGGCCATTGATTCCATGGGCAAGTGCCTTGTTTGCTCCCTTGACCTGCCTGTCGCCTGCCTCGCCTCGAATCTGCAGTGTCGCTTCGATAATCCGCGCTAATCCCGCTACCAGTACCGGATGAGCACACAGCAAACCACCCGAGGGATTAACTGGGAGCTCTCCATCCATAGCGGTCGCGCCCGATCGTATCAGATCAGCTCCCTTGCCCTTCGGTGTCAGGCCCAGGCCTTCATACCAGAGAAGTTCCATGTACGAGTACGCATCGGCAAGTTCAATCACATCGAGTTCCATCAGCGGATTCGTGATGCCTGCCATGTCGTAAGCCTTCTTCGCGGCTGCCTCAAGCGCCCGGGAATTTGTAAGGTCCCGGTATCCCAGCGTATAAGAATCCGAGAAATGGGCCGCACCGAGAATCCATACGGGATCCTTTTTGAACCGCTTCATGCCTTTTTCGTTTGATATAACGATGGCTGCTGCTCCGTCGGTGATGGGGGAACAATCGAAGAGCTTAAGTGGTTCCGAGATCTTCCGTGACTTCATGACATCGTCAACGGAGATCTTCTCCCGGATCTGCGCGTAGGGGTTGTTCACGCCGTTTCCTTGATTCTTCACCGATACCCGCGCAAAATCTTCTTCCGTTGCGCCGGTCTTTTCCATGTAGCTGCGGGCCTGGAGCGCCGCCGATGACGTGGCATCAATTCCAAGCTTACGCTGATAGATCGGATCGAACATGGCGTTCGTTATCAGGTTCATGTTTCCCTCTGAGCCCTTCACATGGGCAACCACCAGGGTTGTATCGAAAGAACCAGAAAGAGTCCGCATCATGCCGTACATGGCGCCGAAAACGCCGTCACCTTCCACGGTGGAGACGTCCTTATTATAAGAACCCGCCGCATCCTGAATGGCCATCGATGAAATCGTCCTGCCGTCCCAGAAATCGTTCGAGACTGTAATTACGTTGTCAATATCTTCTATTCCGACGCCGGCATCGGTGAGAGCGCCGGTGCACGCTTCAAAAACCAGTTCGGCGAAAGTATCATCTTTCTTTCGCTCATACTTCGTCTGACCAACGCCTACAATTCCTGCCTTTTCCATAGCGTTCCTCTCCTTACTCGTTTGACGGGACAAAATGCTTAATGTCAAGAATGCTGCCGGTTCTCTCTTCAGCGAAAACCGCCTTTACCCGCATCCCTACAGAGACATCACCGGGTTCAACGTCCCCGATGAAGTGGAGTAGCGAACCGTCCGCCCCGTCGATTTTGATGAGCCCGTAAATTATCGGAACGTCCTTTGGAGCCACCCCTTCGGAGTAGTGCGTCACCGTAAAGGATTCCACAGTGCCCGTGTCTTTCAGCTTCACCCATTCCTTTGTGGGGACAAAACACTCCCAGCAGGTCTTGATGGGTGGAACGTACACCCTGTCGCACTTCGGGCATCGATTCCCCCAGAGTTCCTTGTTGTCGCGCAGCCCGATAAAAAAACGGCTGCCCGTTTCGCCCACATACCATTTGTAGGGCACCTTGATTCGACCGTGATAGATGATGTTCTCAACGTCCATACAATCCCTCCTGGTTTAGATTGTCTGTTTCAAATATGACAAATTCGTAAAAAATTAATGCAGATTACTTCCCACTATCCCGATTAGCCGGGATAGTGGGGCCTCTCTGCGAATCCATCAATATTGCGAAGGGGTCTGGGAAATACCCAGCATTTCCCTGGCCTGTTGCGGCGTGGCAATTTCCCTGCCCATCTCTTTTGCTATCCTCACGATTCTGGCAACCGGTTCGGCGTTATTTTTTATTTTCCGCCCCCTCGAATAGAATACATTATCCTCCATTCCCACACGCACATGTCCTCCGAGCAGGATGGACATAACATTTAAAGGAAGCTGAAAATGGCCGACTCCGATGACAAAGAATATAGATTGCGGCGGCAGTTCGTTAATCAGCGACAGCAGATTCGCCGGGGTCGGAAAAGAGCCTGTCTGAAACCCCATGACAAACTGGATGTCATAGGGTGGGTCAATCATTCCACCCATCATAAGGTCCTGAAAGACCCAGTACATGCCGGGATGATACAGTTCCATTTCGGGCTTAATCCCCTTTTCCTTCATGGTTTTCGCATACATATTAATGTCCGCATAGCTGGCCGGAATGCATTTATCAAAAAGGAATTCGGGGCGGGGATGAGAAAGAGGCTCTTTCCTTTCCTTCAGGGGGACCTTTAACATGAAAGGCCCGAGGTTTAATGAACACATTTCCGGATTTGCGTATATGCTCGCCATTCGCTGCTCAATAGTCATCTCAGGTCCGCCACCGGTTGTATTATTGATGATAATGTTGGGACATTTTTTCCGAATGAGAGAATTAATTTTCAGATAATCGTCGGCATTACTCGATGTCAGCCACCACGCCTCCGGATTCCTGGCATGGACATGGACTATACTTGCCCCCTCCTTATAAATTTCATGCGTCTGCTCCGCCTGTTCTTCAGGGGTTTCCGGAAGATTCTCGTTATATTCCTTCCCTTGAACACCTCCTGTAATAGCGCATGAAATAATCAGGGGCGGCAGCCCTGACCGGACCTTACCCATCCAGGCATACGGATCTCTATAATCCCACATATAATCTTCTTTCTTCATAAGACACCTCCTTTTTAGAAAAGTTGTTAAAGGCCTCCGCCGGATATGAAGCTTAAAGCTTAGCTTTAGACTTTGTTACCGCTTCGCCCGGGCACTGTCAAGAAGTATTTCAACATTTGCCGGGCATTTTTCACATAAACGCCATCGGGTTAATCGAAAATAAAAACTGGAAAAGAAAAAGCGATTAGCTATAATGCAACTTCAATCAACAAAGGGAGAAAAGTATTATGAAATCTTATAGAAAAGAACTCTGGTTTAACGTACCAACGAGAAGGGCCTTCATTAATATTACGCCACAGGTAAACGAATGCTTGAAGGAAAGCGAAATCACCGATGGTCTTCTACTCTGCAACGCAATGCATATTACAGCGTCGGTCTTTATCAACGATAATGAATCCGGCCTCCACCAAGACTACGAAAGATGGCTCGAAGAACTCGCTCCTCATGAACCTGTTTCCCAATATCTCCACAACAGGACAGGCGAGGATAATGGCGATGCCCACCTGAAAAGACAGGTCATGGGCAGAGAGGTTGTGGTGGCTATAACAGACGGAAGGCTCGACTTTGGCCCATGGGAGCAAATCTTTTACGGCGAATTTGACGGCGGGAGAAGGAAAAGGGTTCTTGTGAAGATCATCGGAAAATGAAAGTATGATCTGTGAAATATTGTTATAATAGTTTATGATATTGGCAAGCTGTATGCAGTTTTTGATTTGATGATTTTGTTACGTATAGCACCTACAAGTCATCAGAATCGTTTCAGGCAGAAATCGATTATTACCGCTTGGAAGTCTCACTGTAATATTTCTTGACAAGATACCGTAACGGAGTTAGTAATTTAACATAATTGACCGATTGTGGAGGACTTATGTCTTCTGAAAAAGTAACAATTGAAACACTTGACGATGAGCGGGGCTTTAAGTGGAAAATGGAAAATGGTGTGGGAAATGGGTGACCCCCTCGGCTACCCCTTAAAAAGTATCATTATGATACTTTTATATTGACAAAGCATTATTTATCTGGTCTACAGCAGTCATGGTGTGAATTTTGAAAAAAAGGCGAGAAGAACTAGGAAAAGCTACCTATGACCTTGATGAGCTCAAGAAATTTATAGACAAAGGTAATTTCTATATAACACGCAATTGCAGAAGAGAATATTCAAAACTTGGTTACTCTGAGGACACAGTTCTTGAAATTATAGGAAAACTCCCACCTACTGATATTTACAAAACTATGCCAGCGAAAAAAATGCCAGACCTGATGCAAGATGTGTATCACATAAAGGAAGAGAAGGATGATCTTTACATAAAACTGCAAAAAAGTAGTTGTGGGGAAAAATGTATTATCATTCAGTTCAAATTAGAATAAATAAAGTAAGGAGGCGTTACCATGCATAAAGACGGAGATAAGTGTCCAGTTTGTGGATTGGGTACGCTGACAAAAAAAAGCGTCGAAGAGATCTTTGATTATAAAGGCGAAATCTTCACAATCAAAGACTATGTTATTTATGAATGTTCTGTTTGTGAAGAGTCAATCGTTGACAGAAAAACATTAGACGACACCGAAGGCCTTCTCATAGAATTTCGCAGAAAAGTTGACAACCTGTTAACACCAAATGAAATTAAAGAGATCAGAGCGTTATTTGGATACACACAAGAAAGATTCGGTACTATTCTCGGCGGAGGAAAAAAAGCGTTTGCACGTTATGAAAATGGAACAATAACACAAAGCAGAGCAATGGATAACCAACTTAAAATGTTAAGAAGTAATCCTGAGATTTTAACCGCAATAGTAAAAAAACTGCCGGATAACATCAAAACTTCCCGTCAGATTGATTATTCTGATGCAGAAACGCTCTATACGGGGTACTGGTCCAAAAGACAATCCTTTTTTACAAATGTTACAAATGAGGAAGAAGGTGTCATTACATCCTCGATGTCAACAACAGTAGGTACACCAAACCAGACTCAACCGCAGTTAATTAAGGCAGAGGCGGCTTAAAAGGAGATAACAATGAAAATTAGCCCAAAGATGAAAAATCAAATAATCGAAGAAATTGAACATGTTGTATATAACATGGAGAAAAGCCATAATCCAATTGAAATGCTATATTATTTTAGTGCTATCCATGGTCTAATCAACAGGATATTTAACATGGAATACGACCCCGAACTTGTTTTTATGCATCATGTTTTATCTGCAGTACATACTGGTTTCGTTAGTAGAATGGATGCTATGCAAAAAGGGGACTCTGCAATTGTTTTGGACGATTCATATTTTAAAAAATTAATTTCACTTTCTATTAACCTTAAAGACACAATATCTGAAAATAGTAATGTGTATGACACTTTGAAGGAATTTATCATTTTATTGTACGCAACTACAGGTAATGGTTACTACTTAAAGCATAAGGGATTGTTGAAAATATAAATAAAGATTGTTTGAGGCGTTTCACGCGTCTCAGCTCCAGCGTTACTGATTACGAAAAGAAGTATACAACAAATTAATCCTTATTGATTTTCTCGCCTTCAGGAAGCAACAACTGAAATCCGCAAATCAGACTCTATGAAGGCGTGTCCTCCCCAAAATAATTGCCCAGACGATTTATACAAATCAGTACAAATCAGAGCAAATCAGTGCATGCCCATACGATAAATCTATGGTAAAATGACTTCTGGAAATGACAACCGAAAATTGACCACCTGTGCTAACCCAAAATTGACCACCCCGAGCAGTGGTTATAATTATGGATGATAAGGAAAATCATCCAGACTTTCCTTATTGTG
>JAFDAS010000042.1 GCA_019313695.1 Deltaproteobacteria bacterium | reverse complement strand
TGCCAGAGCCGCAACAGTAGCGGAGTGTCAGATACGGGCCTGATGTTCAATATATACCAGGCCCAACCCCCTCAAGAATTTTTGATAAATGAAGCACTCTTCGTTATCCATGGCGGCGCTGCCGACGGATGCTATGCCATCCGCGCGGTTGACCACCTGTCCTTTGCTGTTTTTTGTCACGAAGCTATTGTCTCTGCTCTTTTTTACATTCCGGGCAATCCTCTCGATCATCCATTCCCAGGATTTTTCTTCCCACTTGTCGGAATAAGGCGCCCTGTAGAGCGGCTTGTCAAGTCGATTCTTATTCTGCGAAAGCTGGTAAATGGAACCACCCTTTGTGCAGAGCGAACCTCTGTTTACAGGATGATCCGGGTCTCCCTCTGTATTTATGACTTTTCCGCCCCTGGTGGATACAATGATCCCGCATCCAACTGCGCAGTAAGGACAGATCGTTGTGGTTTCTTTAGCGTATTTGATCTTTAACGGCTGCGCATGAGCTGCCACAGGCTTCAGATTAATGCCTATTCCGCTCGCCATCAGCGCTGTGCCGGAGATCTTCAAGAAACCTCTTCTGCTAACATCCATAATATGCACTCCTTCCTTAAAGTTTTGATAAGAACATGATTGCTTAGTTGGTCCCCTTTCCAGACATGGGAGGCATGACCGTTTCCAGTCATACCCATTGTCCGCCCTTCATGGAATATGTCCTTTAGAAAAAGCGGATCGGAGAGAATGATATTAAAAATGACCAGCGGTCATGCAAAGTAGCTCCTAACAATCACCCAGGGAAATGTCAAGGTTATTTTGATAAATAATTGATGATATTTCCTGTGACGGCTCCGTGAAAAATTTGCTTCAGCCGCATTCAAAAATTTAACTGTTTGAGATTATTACGGCTAAACCGCTGGGATTTACGCCAAACCCCTTTTATCCCTTTTATCCTTGCCTGCGCGCACTTTTTTGGTATAATCATTTTTGATGCACTCGTAAAAAGTCAGAAAACACCATTTTTTGTCATTCCGGCGGAAGCCGGAATCCAGTAATTTCAATATGTTCTGGATGTCGGATCAAGTCCGGCATGACGTTTTTGGGACTTTTTACGAACCCATCATTTTTTGTTCTGCTCGACTGCTTCGCAAATACATACGGCCTCTCCTGGAAGGACAGCACGATGATAAAGGCGGACGATATATCACGGCACATCCATGAATACCTGTCAGGCCGCAGCCGGAAACTTCATGTTGAAGAAGTAAGAATCGGCCTGGGTTATGTCGGGGTGCTGCTGGAAGGGGACAGGCCGGGCCTGTCCGCCCTGCTGAGAAATGAACTGCCCCCCGGTTGCGGGACTCTCGACAAAGCAGGTACGCTGGCAGGGTCTGATGCTTCAGAACTTTTAGACCTTCTGGTCAATGGCAGAAATCCCCTGGAAAAGGCGCTGGGTCTGGCTACGGTAAACGCGATAATCTGCCCTGATATTGCCGAAGAACCGGAAAGGGATTCCATCGCTCTGATGAACCTGTCCCCCGCGGACAGGGTGGCCATGGTGGGATATTTTGGCCCCCTTGTGGAACCAATAAGAAAAACGGGTGCAAATCTCCGCATCATGGAAAAAGATCCGAACCGGATAGAGGAGATCCTCGACCGGAAAGACAGCGACAAGATCCTTGCGGAATGCAGTGTAGCCATAATTACCGCCACTTCGATCCTTAATAATACCATTGAGGAAATTCTCAACAGACTTGGCAATCCGAGACACGTAACGATACTGGGGCCATCCACACCCATGTGCGGCGAGGCGTTCGCGGGGACTCCGGTGACACATCTCGGCGGCTCCGCGATACTGGACCACCGCAAGATCATGCAGATTATCTCGGAGGGCGGCGGCACGCCAAACATGCGTCCCTGCCTCCGCTTTATAGACAGGAAAATAAAACGTCTGGAGAAAACATGATCCCTGTAGTATCTATCGTGGGCAAATCAGGTTCCGGAAAGACCACCCTGATCGAAAAGGTAATACCGGAACTGACACGGAAGGGCTGGCGAGTAGCCACAATCAAGCACAGTAACCGTGGATTCGATATCGACCGCGAGGGAAAGGACAGCTGGCGCCACAGGAAAGCGGGCGCGCGGATGACCGTCATGTCATCTCCCGGTCAGATTGCTGTCATTGAAAATTCTGAGAAAAACCCTGGAATTGAAGAGTTGAGGGACAGGTACATCCATGATGTGGATATTATCATTACGGAGGGATTCAAGGGAAATCCATATCCAAAGATAGAGGTCTTTCGCGCCACCCTGAAGCGGGACATGCTCTGTTCCAGGGAAGACAACCTGATTGCCGTCGCCAGCGATAAACAAATGGCGATTGATGTTCCCTGTCTCGACATCAACGATATGGAAGGTATCGCGCAACTGATAATAGACCTGAGTCTGTGAAAAGGACGGCATCAGGCGGTGATGATGGAGAGGGAATCGGTGCTCCCCTCTCCTTTTGAAAATCTGCCTTCTGTCATGATTACATATTCGCCTTTCCGGACAAGTTTCTCCTCTTTCAGTTTGCCAAGGATGCTGTCACGCCATCCGGTGTGAGTCGTTTCCATAATGGTAGGACAAACTCCATAGGAAAAAAAGAGGAAATCACATATACTCGTTCGGGGGTTGGAGGCTATGACCCAGCCTTCCGGTTTGAACCGGGCGATACGCCGTGCCGTTGTCCCTGTTTCTGTCGGGGTTATTATGAACTTCGCATGCAGCGCACTTGCTGTTTCAGAGACGTTGAGAGATATCATGTCGGGCACGGTAATTTGTCCTTTGCGGAGGTCTTCATGCAGGAGATTCCGGATAAAGGCTGAAGACCTTATGGTCCTTCGCCTGCTTTCGGTAACAGAGGCAATACGCGCCATCACTGAAACTGTCTCGACAGGATATTTTCCTATCGCCGTTTCTTCGGAAAGCATGACAGTATCTGTCCCGTCAAGAATGGCATTGGCTACATCGGTAGTCTCGGCCCGTGTAGGCCTTGTGTTTTCCGCCATAGATTCCAGCATCTGTGTTGCCGTAATGACGGGACGGCAGGCAATGTTTGCCTTCATTATCAGTTCTTTCTGCAGTGCCGGAACCTCCTCAATGGGTACTTCGACCCCGAGGTCTCCTCTCGCAATCATCAGGGCATCAGCCACTTGCAGGATATCATCGATATTCTCCACAGCGCCGGCCCTCTCAATCTTGGCCACTATATATATCTCTTTGCCTTTCTTCCGGGCGAACTCCCTTGCACGCTCTATCGCCTCCGCCGACTCAATAAAAGAGATACCAAAGATGTCTATCCCCTCATCGAGGGCCGATTCCATCAGTTCAAGGTCTCTTTTTGTCGGAGAGGTTGCAAAGAGGCGCGCCCCTGGAAGATTCAGCCCTTTTCCTGAAAGCAGCTGGCCTCCCGAAATTACCCTGCAGGCAACTTCATTCTTCTTTACCTCAATAACCTCAAGTTCGATAAATCCATCGTTGAGATAGATTACACTTTTCGGATGAACACTTTCGGTAAGCCTCCTGTAGGTCACAGGTATAAGATTGTCTGTTCCGTGGACCTTCTCTGTTGTAAGTGTTACGATATTTCCTCTTTCGAGGAAAATGGGTTCATTTTCGAGGATGCCCACTCTTATTTTCGGTCCCGGAAGATCGACGAGGATAGGCACTATCCGGTTAACGCTCGCCGCGGTTGAGCGGATAAGCTCTATATCTTTTTTGTGATCTTCGGGTGTTCCATGGGAAAAATTAAGACGGGCGATACTCATACCGCTTTCCAGCATATCCCTTAGAACATTTTCGGAATCCGACGACGGGCCTATCGTACAGATAAGCTTTGTCTTGCAGCATGGCAGTGAAAGTTTCATAAGAAAGCGGCTCCTGTCTGTCTGAATTTTATAGATATCAACATTGATGGATTCGTAAATACCGACATATCGGGATTATAATGAAGAATACTGTGTAGCGCAACTACTCAGGCATCACCCCAGACATCGAGCACCAATCTGATAATTAAAATCCCAGGAATTTTTTACTTGATGTTTGATATAATTTTGGGGTACTCAAGCGGCGATTTGCAAGCGAGCCGTAATCTTAAGCGGTATAAATTTGTCAGTTTTTAAGAAGGAGGAAGCAGAACAAATGGCACAAGAGAAGTTAATGAATCGCTGGTATGTTGTAATAGGCGCCGTTTTAATCCAGTTGTGTCTCGGCGCTATCTACGCGTGGTCGGTCTTCACACCCAAGCTTACCATGTCCGTTGCCAAGGGTGGAATGTACGGTTTCAGCGCTACTCAGGCGGCATGGGTCTTTTCAATCGGCCTTCTGGTTTTTTCAGTAGTAATGATCCTTTCCGGAAGAATGCTTGCGGTGACAGGCCCGAGGAAGCTGGCATCCATTGGAGGCCTTGTCCTGGGAGCAGGTTACATCCTGGGCGGATTATTCGGTTCTTCATTTTTTACCCAGTTGCTCTTCATCGGAGTCATCGGCGGCACCGGTATCGGGCTGGCCTATGTTGTCCCAATTTCTGTGGGAGTAAAGTGGTTCCCCGACAAAAAAGGCATGGTTACGGGACTGGCTGTCGCGGGATTCGGTTTCGGTGCAACAATATGGGTTAAGTCGGCGGGTTCCTGGTTTGGTTTGGTCGACAAGTTGAATTTCTTCGGTCTCGGAGGTGTTCAGAGCGTCTTCCTCCTTTATGGAGTCATTTTCCTTGTTGCAGTCCTCGTGGGAAGTATCGTCATGATTGATCCACCGGAGGGCTATGTACCGGAAGGATGGACTCCCCCAGAACCCGTATCGTCAAAGGCGGGATCAAACCCGGGTAGTGCGGCTTTAGGTATGGTTAACTTTTCGTCCGGCGAAATGCTGAAGACCCCCCAGTTTTATATGCTATGGGTTACATTCCTGTTTTCAGCCATCTCCGGATTGATGGTCATCTATTGCATTAAGCTGTTTGGTATCGATGCGTTGAAAGCCGCAGGAATGACTGCCGCCGCCGCCTCTGCCGCGGCCGGCACAGCCATGGCCCTGTATGCTATTTTCAACGGTCTCGGTCGTATCGTCTGGGGAATTGCCTCTGATAAACTCGGGCGTAAAACGTCTATCTTCCTCATGTGTCTGTTCCAGGGAATCATCATGCTCCTCTTTTACAAAATGGGTGGAACAGTCCTTACACTGATTATCAGTGCCTGTATCATCGGCTTTAATTTCGGTGGCAACTTCGCCCTCTTCCCTGCCGTAACGGCAGATTATTTCGGCAATAAAAACGTGGGGCTAAACTACGGCTTCATATTCGTATCATACGGTCTTGCCGGTGTCATCGGCCCCCAGATCGCCGGATACTTCAAGGATGCCGCCAAGGGCGGAGGTGATCCTTCAATATGGGTAACCCCGTTTATGATTGCAGCAGTCGCATGCCTGCTGGGCGCCGGCCTTACGCTGCTATCAAAACCACCAAAGAAGGCATAGCCATCAGAAAAACCACAGGAAACGCCGGCCATCTGGCCGGCGTTTTTATGTTTTACAATATTTTATCTGCTGGAAATATCAATCAGAAAAACCAAGAGTTACCGGCATTGACTGTATGCATTCTCCGTAAAACACGCTGGCAAGTCGATTGAATTTTTCCGGAGAATCGGTGGAAAAAAACGCCCGGGTGCCTTTTCTGGAGAGTCTCTCTTCTATCTCCGGGTGTCTGGCCAGGTAATCCCGCAGTTTGCTTGCAATGATCGACCCCTGAGTGAGGATTTTCACATGGGGAGGGGTGTGTCTCCTGAATGCTTCATAGAGTATCGGATAATGGGTGCATGAAAGGAGTATCGAGTCTATATCGCCCTCCCGAGCAAACAGACTGCCCAGATATTCGGACACAACCACATCAGAATGTTCTTCGTCCTGTTTTCCAGCCTCTATTATCGGTACCAGGAGCGGACAGGCCTGATAGAATATTTTCACTGAGGGGTTTAGCTTTTCAAGCTCTTCCGTGTAAATCTTCGACCTGACAACCCCTTCCGTGGCAAGGATACCTATTCTCCGGCACCCCCTATCCACTATTTCCTCGGCTGAAGGTCTGACCACACCAAGCACCTTCCTGTCGGGATATGCACTCGGCAGAAATTCCTGCTGGATCCTTCTCAGGGCCCCTGAAGACACGGTATTGCAGGCAATAATAACCAGCAGACACCCTTCCTTCAAAAGAAAATCAACGGCTTGTAATGTGCACTCATATACCGTTTCCGGGGAACGCTCCCCGTAGGGAGCCCTCGCGTTGTCACCGAGATACAGATAATTGTACTCCGGCAGCTCCTGAACAACACTTTTCAGTACCGTCAATCCACCAAAACCTGAGTCAAAAAAACCCATCATAATCGTTTCTCCCTTCAAGAAATTATAATATAACAGCTCCTGACTTTCGAAAACAGTAAAAATCCCTTGCCATAATCCCCTTCATCCAATAGCATGTGGCATGGCTAAATCAGAGGTGAACGGTCTGAGGAAAACTTTCGCGAGGCATCTGAATTGATCGTCAAGATAACAAGCAGCGCCATAATAGGCATCGATTCCTATCCGGTTGATGTAGAAGTGGATATCTCCCGGGGTCTCCCGCAGTTTTCTACAGTTGGTCTCCCCGACGCGTCTGTAAGGGAGAGCAAGGACAGGATAAAATCCGCCATAAAAAATTCCGGGTACAGCTTTCCCGGAAACAGGGTGACCATAAATCTCGCCCCGGCGGACATCAAGAAAGAGGGGACAGGTTTTGACCTCCCGATAGCCGTGGGCATCCTGTCGGCACAAGGAGTAATTGAAAAGGAACGGCTCTCCGAATACATGTTCACAGGAGAATTGTCACTGGACGGAAGAATTAAAGGCATCCACGGCGCGCTGCCGGCCGGAATCCAGGCGGCGAAGATGGGGTTGAAAGGGATCGTGCTTCCAAGGGAAAATGCCGGGGAAGCCGCAATGGTTGAAAAGATAGATGTAATAGCGGTTGATTATCTGCACGATGTGGTTGAGTTTTTTAACGGCACAAAAGAATTCCCTCCCATTGAGACAGACATATCCGAACTGTTCTCCCGGAATCTTCACTACCCCTTCGATTTCAGCGAGGTCAACGGCCAGAATCAGGCAAAGAGGGCGATGGAGGTAGCGGCCAGCGGAAGGCACAACATAATCATGATCGGCCCGCCCGGCTCCGGCAAAACCATGCTGGCCCAGCGTCTCCTGACGATCCTGCCCGACCTTACATTTGAAGAGGCCATCGAAACAACAAAGATTCATTCCGTGGCCGGACTGCTTGGCAAAAAAGATTCTCTCCTGGCCGTGAGACCATTTCGCGCGCCTCATCACTCCATATCCGACGCGGGCCTTGTAGGAGGGGGAAGAATACCGAGGCCGGGAGAGATAAGCCTCGCTAATAACGGCGTCCTCTTTCTGGATGAATTGCCGGAATTCAAGAGAAATGTGCTGGAGGTATTGAGGCAGCCCCTGGAGAGCGGCCATATAACAGTCTCAAGATCTTCCGCCTCGGCAACCTACCCTGCCAGATTCATGCTTGTGGCCGCCATGAACCCATGCCCCTGCGGTTATTTCACCGACAGCAAAAGACAGTGCAGGTGCACTCCCCATCAGATAAGACAGTACAGAACCAGGATATCCGGTCCCCTGTTAGACAGGATAGATATCCACATAGAGGTGCCATCCATAAGATACAAGGATCTATCGGGGAGGTCCGAAGGGGAAATATCCGAAACCATAAAAAAGCGCGTGAACGGAGCGGGGGATATTCAGAAGAACAGATTCAAGGGCGGCATACTGTGCAACGCGAGGATGTCCAACAGGCAGATAAAAGAGCACTGCGCCCTTGACGGAGATTCCAAGAGACTGATTGAGATGGCGGTTGACAGGCTTGGCCTTAGCGCAAGGGCCTACACCAAGATACTGAAGGTGGCCAGAACCATCGCGGACCTTGAAGGTGAGGAAAAAATCCGCCAGCCCCACATATCAGAGGCCATCCAGTATAGAACCCTTGACAGAGACGCAATCTAAGCAAAAACTATGATTTTTGCCCTTGACAGGCAGATATGTTTGCGTGTATTTCCCTAACTATTCAGACATAAACAGGTGAGCATGGGCGGCATCAGTCGCCCGGGACAAGGTTAAAGCCTTCCCTGCTCATTCAGCGCTGATTTTCAGCAACAGGGATAATCGGGGACTGCACCCATTTCTGAAAGGAAGATCAAGATGGATATCAAAGTTAAAAAAGTCGATCCGAAGATCATGAAACCGAAACCCGAAGATGAGTCGAAATTAGGGTTCGGACAGATATTCACCGACCATTTCTTCATTGTGGAATACGACAGTGATAAGGGATGGCACAACGCCTCCATAGAGCCTCTGAGGCCCCTGTCTCTCGATCCGGCCGCCATGTGTCTCCACTACGGGCAGGAGATATTTGAAGGCATGAAAGCCTACAGAGGGGAAAACGACTCCGTCTATCTGTTCAGACCGGAAGAGAACATAAACCGGATGGGCCGATCCGCGGAAAGACTGTGCATGCCACCTATGGACAATGATTTGTTCATGGAGGGATTGAAACAACTTGTGCTTCTGGAGAGGGACTGGATACCACGCGGCGCGGGCTCATCGTTATACATCAGGCCGACAATGATCGCGACGGATGCTGCCCTCGGAGTGCGCCCCTCCGACAAATACTTGTTTTATATAATTATGAGCCCGGTCGGAGCGTACTATCCGGAAGGGTTCAGTCCGACCAGGATATACGTGAGCGAAAAATATGTCAGAGCGGCCCTCGGAGGTGTGGGAGACTGCAAGGCGGCAGGCAATTACGCGGCCAGCCTTTATGCAACCCGGGAGGCGACGGAAAAGGGCTGTGCCCAGGTGCTGTGGTTAGATGCAAGAGAACGGAAATATGTTGAAGAGGTGGGAACAAGCAACATCTTCTTTGTTATCGGAGATGACCTGATAACGCCCCCTCTCTCAGGAAGTATTCTACCGGGCATTACGCGTGATTCCGTGATCCGTCTGGCAGGATCATGGGGAATCAACATCCTGGAGAGACAATTGTCGATGGATGAGATATTGAGCTCCAACGCCGATGGAACCCTTAAAGAGGCCTTCGCGTCGGGAACCGCCGCCATTGTATCACCGGTGGGACAGATCCACTACCGTGGAAAAGACCATGTGCTCGGTGACGGCAACACAGGCCCACTGACTGAAAAGCTGTACAATGAAATCCTCCGGATTCAGTATGGTGAAAAAGAAGATCCCTTCGGATGGAGGGTAAAGATCTCGTAATTGTTCACCTTCCAGGAGGGATCCACAACCCGCGTTCAGCTTTCCACAAAACTGTGCACAAGATTGTTGATAAATCTGTTGATGAAACATGTAAACGTACTGTTACCGATATCTCGCACCTCATTGCCCACAATTTAGGCAATGAATTATATTCAATAATAACCAACAGTTATAACTATCTATGTGTTATCGCATGTTTACCCTACAGCCTATGACCGATTTTATTATTAGACGTTATCACAGGTGGAAATTTTTTCTGGTCCTGTCTGTGATCCCGGCCCTGATCCTTCCGGGAACAACGTCCCTTTCCCAAACCCTGCCCTTAGGTGAAATTGTCGCGAAGATACAGACGGCGTATGATCATACAGTGGATTTCAGGGCGAATTTCATACAGGAAGCAACCATTAAATCCATAGACAGGACAACAAGAGAGGAAGGCACGGTCTATCTGAAGAAACCTGAAAGGATGCTGTGGGATTACACGAAACCTTCCATGAAGAAGCTGATTATAAACCCCACGAAGGCGTGGCTGTACATGCCGGACGACAATATCGTTTATGTCCAGGACGCTAAAAATGTTATGTCGTCAAAGATGACCATAAGGTTCCTCACAGGTATCGGGAGGTTGAAAGATGATTTTGAAGTGTCCTTTCCCGACAGCGGTCCCATGGACACAAAAGGCAATTATGTCATGACCCTTACACCGCGCAAATACGAAGCCGGCATCAAGAATCTCCTGATCACCGTGGACAGGGACAATTTCCGTATTACAGAGTGCGCCTTCATCGACATGTACGACAATACCACCCGTCTCACCTTCAGCGACATCAAGTTCAACACCAATCCTCCGGATGAATTATTCGACTTCACCCCCCCGCCAGGCGTGGAAATATACGATATCCAGGGGTAGTAGGGACATCTACATCTTCTCTACAACATCGCGCAGTCTTCCGTTTTCCACGAGTTCCAGGAATTGTTCTCCGAGGTGCTCCGAGACCACGACCGCCCGTTTCCATCCCCTAATTCTCTTCGAAGGATTATCGGCATACCTTTTGAAATCCCCGCGATCAGGCACCCTGTTATAGGGCAATTTACGGATGAAGTCATCCGACGGATGCACCATCAGCACATCTTCCAGATACTCCCGGGGAGGCTGCCGGGAGGGGAGTCTCTTATCCATCCATGTGGGTATTATGCGCTTCTGGTGGTTGAACATAAGGGTAATCGCACCCTTTCCACCGGAGTATTTCTGGTTGAGATGATAGTCCGTAAGCCCTCCGTCTCGATACATACCACCCGGCGCGCCGTATATGTCTCTGACGCCGGCGGCAGCAAGAGGCACCGCAGAGGAGGCCAGAAGCGCGTGTTTGAAATTTGCCTCATTCAAAGGGATCGTCTGTCCCCTGAAATCGTGGTTGAGACAGAAATATGGCAGGATCGGACTGTTGTGAAACACCACCCTCTGAAAAAACCTGTGGATCATGCGTCGGTTGAGGGCATTGCATACAAATCCCGTTCCAAGAGCCAGCCCCTGCAGCCATCTTACGTTCGAAGCGGCAAGTCTTTTGGCACGGACCGTCGTTATCGCCAGCCGGTATTTTCTGTTGGTCAGTGCAAACGACAGGGCATCATCATCGATGTAGAAATCTATAAGATTGCGGATAGACTGCAGAATCGTCTCCGGTGTATCCTTCCTGGTAAAATTCATGGCGATGTACGCCTCGATGAGCTTCTCATAACTCTTTTCAGGCTCCGGCTGCATCCATGCGGAGAAGCGCATCGCGCCCGCTGATGAACCCGCAAGAACCGTGGGACGTTTATTGCCGAGCACCCCGCTCTTCAAGAGCGAGAGGTCGAAACCGCTGGCCACAAGCCATCTCGGCCCCGAAGCAGCTCCGACATAAGTGGCGACACTGTCAAAATCGAATCCGCTATCCTGTATAATTTCGTACACATTTTTCCCGGCACTGACACATATTTCATTCATAGCTATCTCTGTTTCCGTTCTCTCAATTGGATTTCTTACGAAACTGTCAATCTTGACACGGCCTTTCATATACTATAGATTAATTCTTCTCAATGAGAAAATATGAATAATATAGCAGGACACACAATGGATATCAAAACAGAGATTACAGAGACAGGGGTCAGGGCCAGAAAAGCCGCCGGCATTCTCGCGAACATTTCGTCCACCGCAAAAAACGAGGCTCTCCTGAAGATGGCGGAAACCCTGGTAAAAGAATCGGCTCGCATCATCGGGGAAAACGCCAGGGATCTTGAATACGCAAGAGACAAGGGCCTGTCCGATGCCATGATAGACAGGCTGACGCTGAACGAAACGGCGATAAAGGACATGGCGGACGGTCTCGCGGAAATTGCCGCCCTTCCCGATCCGGTCGGAGAAATCACCGGTATGAGGAAAAGGCCGAACGGTCTGCTCGTCGGGAAGAGAAGGATTCCCCTCGGTGTAATAGGAATAATCTACGAGTCCCGTCCGAACGTAACCGCGGACGCCGCGGCCCTCTGCCTGAAATCCGGAAATGCCGTCATACTGCGGGGTGGATCGGAGGCGATAAATTCCAATCTTGCCATTGCCCGGATACTGCAGGGCGTCCTGAAAGAAACCAGTATCCCGGAGGGCGCCATACAGATAATTTCCACAACCGACAGAGATGCCGTCAATGAAATGCTGAAGCTTGAGGAGCATATAGACCTTATCATTCCCAGAGGGGGTGAGGGACTTATTCGGGCAGTTGTCAGCATGTCCAGGATACCTGTTCTTAAACACTACAAGGGGGTCTGCCACGTATTTGTGGACGAGAGCACCGATATCGAAATGGCTGTCAACATATCCCTCAACGCCAAGGCCCAGAGGCCGGGCGTATGCAATGCCATGGAAACCCTGCTGGTACACAGGAATATTGCCGGAAGGTTTCTCCCTGCAATGGCTGAAAAATTTCGCGAGGCCGGAGTTACGTTGAAGGGCTGTGACAAGACCAGGGCCATCCTGCCGGACGTGGAAGAGGCGACCGAGGCCGATTGGTACGAAGAGTATCTTGACCTTATCCTCGCGATACGAATAGTTGACGGCATCGACGAGGCCATAGCGCATATAGAGAAATACGGATCTCTCCATACAGAAGCAATCGTCACAAGCGACTATAAAAACTCCCAGCGATTCCTCAATGAAGTCAATTCCTCAACTGTGCTGGTAAACGCCTCCACGCGATTCAGCGACGGGTTCGAGCTGGGGCTGGGAGCGGAAATGGGCATAAGCACCACGAAACTCCACGCATTCGGCCCCATGGGGCTCGAAGAGTTGACAACCACAAAATTCATAATCTACGGCGACGGGCAGATAAGAAGATGAAGTGGGGACTATTCGGAGGAACCTTTGATCCAGTGCATCTCGGGCACCTGAGATGCGCTGAAGAGCTCCTTGAACTGTTCCGCCTTGACCGAATAATATTCATTCCCGCCCGCGTGCAACCCCTCAAGGCAGGCAGAGATATCCCACCTTTTCACCACAGGGAGCGGATGCTCAGACTGGCCATAGAGGGTAATCCTTCATTTTCAATTTCAGACATAGAAAACAGGAGAGGTGGCAAGTCCTACTCCATTGAAACCGTCAGACACTTCCTCGATAACTCGCCGGACGGCACCGAGTTCTATTTCATGCTGGGACAGGATGCCTTCCACGAGATCCCGATGTGGAAAGAATGGAAAGATCTGGTTCGACTGTGCAACTTTGTTGTCATGACCAGGCCGGGGTATGAGACAAAAAAACTGACAGACACATTCCCCCCCGATTTTGCCTCTCTGTTTCAATATGACAGCGCCGCGGACGGCTTCAGGGGACCCGCCGGCTGTTCCATATTCTTCAGGGGGCTGACCCTTCTGGACATATCCTCCACAGACATAAGAAACCGTGTAAAAGCGAACCTCTCCATCAGACATCTCGTTCCCGATCCCGTCCGTGACTACATCCTCAAAAATAGTGACAGCGACTATTTTTTAGTGTAAGTAAAATAGTGAAAGTAAAATAGTGACAGCGACTATTTTTTAATTCCTGACCGATACGTCAGAGAGGATTGTCTATGCCGCGAACATCAGAAAATAAGGGAAAATAAGGGGACAGTATACCTATTTATCGTCCCTTTTCTTTCTGCGACCCGGGAGTGAAGTAGGGGCTGACTCTGAACAGGGCCCTGGCTACGGTCTTGAGTTCCTCTTGATCATCTCTGGTGAGCTTGGAAATATCCACCTCAATATTCTCTGGTTCAGACAAAACTATCGTCATGATATCTCCTGAAAAGGTGATCTTCTCGGGTCCCGGGACGAGATCAAGCCCGAGTTCATCACAAGAGAGCTTTGGACCGGGATGTTCCTCGAAAGACTCAAATTCCCGGGGGCCTCTCTGAATAATCACCTCGTGCTCAATTCCATCGGGACCAGATCGACATACCGAGAGAATTATGTCTCTTTCGTTCTCGCATGTGATTATATCTGCTGTGAATTTCATAATCTTCAATCCTACCTCCTGCCCTCCGGCATGGCGACAACGTATCCGGCAGGCCTGCGGCCCTCGCATTTTTCAAATGAGCGATACCACCGGTCATAATACCAGTAATATTTCGGCTGTTCATACGGAGTGTTGATGATGAATTTGCCTATCTGTATCATTTTCTATTCTTCGTTTTTTAAAATTGATTGCAGTTGTTCAATTAAAGGCGGCAGGTTTTCTTTAGCTGTCTGCCAAATAATATTGTAATCAATATCAAAATAAACATGTATCAAGCGATTACGCATTCCGATTATTTTCTGCCAGGGAACATCCGGATGTTCTTCGCGGAATTCAATGGATATTTTTGAGACTGCTTCGCCGATAACTTCTATACACCGAATGACAGCCCGAACGGTTTTACCCTCTTTGGCAAATTCATCAAACGTAATACCTTCTACGTAATGACAGGCTTCAGCAGCTTCATCAAGAATATGCCGCAGGCGGATTTTATCTTCAAATTGCATATTCCACCCTCGCTTTTTCCATGACATCATCTCTGAAATACCGGCTGAGTTCAGCGGGTGTGCGCAGGTCGACTTTTCTGCCGAACATCTCTGCCAATATGGTTTTTGTCAAACTCCACAAGAATGTCAATATCACTGCCCGGCTTTAATTCATCACGCAGGGCGGAACCGAAAAGAGACATTTTGGTTATATGATTTCTCCGGCAGAATATTTTCAGCTTCGCTTTGGGAATATAATCAGTGAGTTTGAACATAATATGCCTCTCTTCCTTCCCTTTTTCCGGGGACAGTATACCTATTTATCGTCTCTTTTCTTTTTGCGACCCGGTTTTTGCCTTCGCAGGATTCTGCCAACTACATTTTCCAGATGTTCGATGAAAATCTTGTCACCAAGCGGCCTGCCCGTTCGTTCATGCAAACGCAATTTCTCCATATCTTCTTTCTCTATACCTCCCGACAGAAAATCACCCCAGTCGTCTATCATATCCAGGAGAGGACCAACACTCACAAGGCCATCATCATGCCCGTTTATATGGGCTGCCGCACTACTCCAATGGTAATTAACCGGGTCCTCAACCATACGAGCCCTTACAGGATTTAACTCAATATACCGGGCAGCGGCGAGGAGGTGGTTTTCGCCCATCGGGTAAGAAGCAAACCGTTCCTGCCATAGATGGCCCCGCCAGTTCTCTCGAAAATTAATGCGGCGGGTATAACGTCGATGCGCTTCACCAAAGGCCCGCTGAAGACCGTTTTCCGTTTGAGGCACAGCAATTAAATGAACATGGTTAGGCATAAGGCAATATGCCCAGATCTCTACACCATAACGTTTGCACGAAGCAGCCATTAATGCGAGATACTCATGGTAATCCTCATCACAGAAAAAAGTTTCTTGACGACGATTCCCACGTTGAGTGATGTGATGGGGTATGTCGGGTACAACAACCCGCGCCATTCTTGCCATGTCAGTAGCATACAGAGATTATTTCATGGTGTCAATGAATTAAGTATACTGTCCCCTTTTTACTCCTTTTTACTCTTTTTACTATTATTCCATTGACACATAAGGCCGTTTTTCTTATACTTTCTTCGCAGAAAAGGAGGTTTCTATCGAAAGTCACAAACGAAGACTCTAAAAGACCCTAAAGGAGTATCCGGGTATGACTATTTTTACAGACCTTATAAGTAATGTGGCATTGCTCCTCGCATTGAGCATTCTGTATAGCTTTTTGACACGTATATGGAAGCGTGGAGAGATGACAGGCCGGATTCTTGCCGGTTTTCTCTTTGGTGGAGTAGCGGTGACAGGGATGATGATCCCCTTTCATTATGCGCCCGGCATTATCTTCGATGGCCGCTCAATAGTCGTCAGTATGGCGGGCCTGTTTGGCGGACCTGCCGCTGCCGCTGTTTCAGCCCTGATTGCGGGGGCTTATCGCCTTGGGCTTGGCGGAGCCGGGGCTTTGACAGGACTTGGCGTTGTCTTCACCTCTGCGGCACTTGGTGCAGGCTACCACTATTTGCGTCGCAAAAACCCTGATGTGATAAAACCGCTTTACCTGTTTGCCTTCGGGGTTATCGTACATATATTTATGCTCTTATGGATGCTGACACTGCCATGGTCCATCGCGTTTGAAGTCCTTCATAAAATTTCAATCCCGGTGATGTTGATATTTCCATTAGGCGCCCTCTTCTTAGGGACACTGCTCGCGGACCAGGAAGAACACATTTATGCACAGAAGGCCCTGCGGGAGAGCGAACAATTCCTGAGAGCTTTATTCGAAAGCATACAGGACGGTATCAGCGTTCTGAACACGGATCTAACGATTCGCCATGTCAATGAGATAATGAATCAGTGGTATGCGAAAAATCTCCCCCTGGAAGGGAGAAAATGCTATGAATGTTATCACAATGCCGATAAATCGTGTGACCCCTGTCCGACCCTCCGCTGCATCGAGTCCGGCAAAATAGAGTGGGACGTGGTGCCGGGACTGCCGGGATCTCCTGTTGAGTGGATTGAACTTTACGGTTATCCAATGAAGGATCCGAATTCGGGCGAGGTAACCGGAGTGATGGAGTTTGTCCGCGATGTCACCGACCGCAAACACGCCGAAGATCAGATCAAACGCTCCCTCCGTGAAAAAGAGTCCCTCCTTGCCGAAATTCACCACAGAGTAAAGAACAACATGCAGATAATCTCAAGCCTCCTATCCCTCCAGTCAAAAGACATAGAAGATGAAAGAGCCCTTTCACTGATCAAAAATTGCGAGGACCGAATCAGGTCCATGTCCCTTGTCCATGAGAAACTCTACCTTTCAGAAGACCTCTCCAGCATCAGCTTCAATGACTATATAACAAGTATGGCAACCTATCTGTTTCAGGTACACAGAGTGGACTCAAGGATTGTAAGTTTCTCGTCACACATAAAAGACGTGCTCTTTAATATCGAAACAGCGATACCCCTGGGACTTATCGCGAACGAGATTATCTCAAACGCCCTGAAACACGGCTTTCCTGAAGGCCGAAAGGGGAAGATTGCCGTAGAACTCACACAAAACAAAAAGGCAGGAGAATACACGCTGACCGTCACAGACGACGGCATCGGTTTCCCTAAAGGGATCGATTACCAAAACCCCAAAACCTTCGGCCTTCAACTGACCAATATGTTAACCGAGCAACTCAGCGGCACGATGGAACTTGACAAAAGCAAAGGCACATCATTTAAGATTACATTTAAGGAACAGGTGTACAGAAAGAGGATATGAGGCGGGTTGCGGGTTGCGGGTTGCGCGGAAAAAATAGGGACAACACTACGGAGATTTTGAAATGAATATACGGGCACAGATACTTGCGACCATCTTTTCGGCGGTTCTGATAACAGGCGCGGCGATCATTGCGGTGAGCCATACCGTTTCAAAGGATATCATTA
Source organism: Deltaproteobacteria bacterium (assembly GCA_019313695.1). Lineage (GTDB taxonomy): Bacteria > Desulfobacterota > Syntrophia > Syntrophales > UBA2210 > UBA2210. The sequence goes on along the minus strand of JAFDAS010000042.1, from coordinate 16,685 downwards.
CTGAGCAGGTTCTCAGGCATCTCGAAACAACCGCGCAATCGAGGGCGCAGCATGTCGAGACCTTCCTCGGTAAGAAAAAAAGGCTTGTAATGCAGCTGTCTGCGAGCGAGGTCATCAAAAAATTATTGTCTTCAAGCGAGACGGATGTCGCGTATAACGAAAATCTGAACACGGTTATAAGACGGTTGAAGAATACGGCGGCCGTCAATCCCGAGTTTTTTGACATTATGGTTCTTGATACGAATGGCAGGGTCGTCGCCTCGAATATCGAAGAGAGGATCGGCCAGGACAGGAGTGTTGACCCCCATTTCATCACCGGGAAAAAAGAAATCTGTGCCAAAGATTTCCACCTTTCCAAGACTGGTGAGGGGAAAGCTTTGCTTGCCATATCAGTGCCGATTACCGATGGTAATACCGATGATCCGGCAGGAATCCTGGTTATCCGGTTCGACCTGGATTATCTGAACGGAATGATGGAAGACAGGACGGGCCTTGGAGAAACAGGGGAGGTATATCTGATAAACAGAGATGGCTACATGATAACCCCTTCAAGGTTCATGGACGATTCCATCCTTAAACAAAGGGTGGACACACAAAAATCAAGAGAGTGGCTGTATAATGATAATCATGCAGAAAAAACGATTATGCACGTTTATGAAGATTATCATGGGAGAAGGGTTCTTGGAATCCACCATGAAATCGCCGGGATGGACTGGTGCCTGCTGGCGGAGATAGATGAAAGTGAGGCCTTCGCCCCCGTTTTCAGGCTGACGTACATGATGTTCTGGATAGTGATCATTCTTTTAGCCGCGGGCATAATAATTGCCATGCTGATCTCCGGGAAAATATCCAGGCCGATCGTGAATCTGCTCCACGGCACTGAAGAGATCGAAAAGGGAAATCTGGATTATAAAGTAGGCACAAGCTCAAGGGACGAGATCGGCCGGCTGTCAAGGGCGTTTGATGACATGACGCAAAATCTTAAGAAAAATACAACCTCCATAGACAATCTCAATAGAGAGATTAATGAACGCAAGCGGGCGGAAGATGCCCTGCGTGAGAGTGAGGAAAAATACCGAAGAATATTTGAAAGCATCCAGGATGTTTATTACGAAGCAGGCCTTGATGGCACTGTTTTGGAAATCAGCACTTCAGTCGAGAACGTATCTCAATACAAGAGGCAAGAGTTAATTGGGATGTCATTGTATGATATTTACACTAATCCGGAAGAGAGGGATGAATTTCTGAAGCTGATTTTAGACAAAGAAAAAGTTAATGATTTTGAAATCTCCCTGACAGATAAAGATGGTTCGAAACATCCCTGTTCGATTACAACTTTGCTGGTGAAGGATGAACAGGGCAATCCGATCAAGCTTGTTGGTTCCATGCGCGATATCACCGACCGCAAGCGGGCAGAGGAAAAACTGAAAGAAAGCGAGAAAATGTTCCGCCTGATTACGGAAAACATGAATGACATAGTTCTTCTGATGGATCTGAACGGAAAGGTCCTGTATGCCGGGCCGTCCCACAAAGAGATTCTCGGATATGAACCGGAAGAAAGGGTTGGAACTTTTTCTTTCGAGATAGTTCATCCGGAAGACATGGAAAACGTGGCGGCGTTACTTAAGACGGCCATTGCTGCGTCTAAGCCGGGAAGGGCCGAATACCGTATCAGGCATGCCGATGGACACTATATATGGGTGGAAGGCGTAGGAAACTTTGTGTTTGACGAAGACGGCACGGCGGTTGGAGGTATAATGAACGTTCGCGACATCACCGACCGCAAAAAGGCCGCGGAAGAGATAAAGTCCCACCAGGAGCACATTACCCTCATCAACCAGATCCTCCGCCACGACCTGACGAACGATCTCGTGGTCATACAAAGCGCCATCAACATCTACAACAACTCCCCCGAAGAAGAACTTCTGGAAGAGATATCCTCCCGTACGGGGAAAAGCATTGAGCTGATCAGCAGGATGAGAGAACTTGAATCCTTCATCTCCCGCCACAGAGAACTGCAGATATGTGAGATGAGGGACACCATAGATGAAGTCATCAAAAACTATCCATCCACAGACTTTGAAATCAAAGGCAAGACCCCGGTCATGGCCGATGATTCTCTTTCTTCCGTTATAGATAACATCATAGGAAATGCCATCATTCATGGAAAGGCCGACAGGATTGAGATAACGATAGGTGAAGCGACGGGCATGTGCGAGGTGCGGATCGCCGATAACGGGACAGGCATCCCCGATGAGATAAAGGCGAAAATCTTTGAAGAGGGATTCATGCACGGGGAGACAGGCCATACCGGTATCGGTCTCCACATTGTGGAAAAGGCCATGGAGAGCTACGGCGGATATGCATATGTTGAAGACAACGAGCCGAAGGGCGCCGTCTTTGTCCTGAGATTCAGGATGGTGAAGTGATTGTCAGGGGTCGGGGATCAGGGGTCAGGGGTCAGGGACAGAGTTGAGTGAAACTGGAAACTGGAAACTGGGAGGCGCAGGGATTCCCATCGTCGGCTTTTTGAGTTTCAAGTTTCAAGTATCTAATTTTATCATAAACGTAGCGCGGGGGCTCTGTGCCCCACAGAAAAATGAGGACATAAAAATGATCGGGAAAAACGAAAAAAAATGGCCGGCAGCACAGACTCGGGAGAAGAAGAAATTCCCCGTTCGGGCGGCAGCAATCTCTGCCGTTCTGATTCTGGCAGTTGGCGTCTGCTTTCTTGTGAGCTGCGGGCAGGGTGAATCTCCGGAGATCAAAGAAAAGATAAGGCTTGGCGCCTCAAAGTCGTTCTTATCCGTTCCCGTTTATATCGCAAAGGAGAAGGGGTATTTTGCAAAAGAGGGCCTTGATGTTACACTGAAGGAATACGGCAGCGGCAAAGCGGCCACGCAGGCCCTATTCGCGGGGGAAATGGACATATCTACCGTGGCGGATATGCCTGTTGTATTTAACGGTTTTAAGAGGGATGATTTCTGCATCTTTGCCACATTTACCCACTCATACCTCTTTGTCAGGATAATCGCGCGAGAGGACAGCGGAATCAGGGCGGGCGCGGATATGAAAGGGAAAAAAGTGGGTGCAAGCATAGGGACGTCAGGCCACTACTATCTGGGGGCGTTTCTGATCCATAACCGGCTGTCGATCTCCGAGGTGGAAATGATCGATACCAGGACATTCGACCTGGCAGACGCCCTGAAGAACAGGAAAGTGGACGCCATTTCTGTCTGGCAGCCGTACGCCCAGAAGGCAAAGGAGCTGTCAGGGGACAACGCCATAGAATTGCCGGGTGGAGATATCTACCGGGCGACCTTTAATTTCGCGGCGATGAAAGACTTTGCCAGTGAGCATCCAAAGGCCCTGAAAAGGTTTCTGAGGGCCATCGACAGGGCCGATACATTTATAAAGGGAAACAGAGAAGAGGCGCAGGGTATAATAACAAAGGCCTTCAACCTCGATAAAGAGACGGTGAACGCGGTCTGGGATGATTTCACGTTCGAGCTTTCGCTGGACCAGGCCCTGCTTGTATCATGGGACGAGATAGCAAGGTGGGCGATACAAAACAGGGTTGTTGATGGAAAAACGTTCCCCAACTATCTCAATCTTATTGATACGAACGCTATGGACGCGGTAAAGCCTGAGGCAATAACCATAATCCGTTAGGAGCAGTAACCCTATGAAAATCAAGACCAGATTACAGATCGCTGTTATCCTGACCCTGATCATATCTGTCACGGTTGGCCTGTTTATTTTCAGCGCGTACAGGGAAATGAACGAATGGGGCCAAAAAGAGATCACAACAGGCAGAGTATCCCAAAATATGGCTGAACTGAAAATCATAACGCATGAGTATCTGCTCCATCCCGGAGAACGTTCGCTCATGCAGTGGAAAGCAAGCCATGATTCTCTGGCAAAGCTCCTGGCGGAAAAGGCAAATGTTTTTGAAGATTCGGGTGAAAAAGACACTTTGAAAAAAACGCTCAAAAGCCTTGAACGATTTTCAAATATCTTTGCCGAACTGGTTGCAATTTCCGGGGAGGAGCATGGATATGGCGAACATCGTAAAAACGGGATATCCAGACTGGAAGTTAAACTGACAGGCGACCTGCTGGTGGAGTCTCAGATAATGGTTTCCCGGGTCTTTCGGATGAATCAGGTAATTCAGGCAAACCTGGTATCTGTCCAGCGGAAAACCGGTTTGTTGATTGTTATCCTGTTTATAGTCTTTGCCGGTCTTGTTTCATCAATCGCCTTATGGATCAGCAGGAGCATCGGAGCGCCGATAACAAGACTGGAGGAAGGTATACGGATTGTCGGCGCCGGCAATCTGGATCACAGGGTGGGAACAGACGCAAAGGATGAAATCGGCCACCTTTCAAGGGCGTTTGATAACATGACACAGAATCTGAAGAAAAGCACAGCCTCCATAGACGATCTCAACAGAGAGATTGACGCGCGTAAGAAAACGGAGGCGGCCCTGCGGGAGAGTGAGGTCAGGTTCAGGGAGCTGTTTGAAAACATGAGAAGCGGTGTCGCCGTTTATGAAGCCGTGGATAATGGAGAGGATTTCATATTTAAGGACTTTAACAAAGGCGCGGAAAATATAGATGGGATAAGCAGAGAATCCGTCGTCGGAAAGCGTATAACCGAGGCATTTCCAAGAGTAAAGGGATTCGGCATATTTGAGGTATTCCAGAGGGTGTGGCAGACCGGAAAACCTGAGCATTTCTCCGATGCCATGTATAGTGATGAACGCATAACCGGCTGGAGGGAAAACTATGTATATAGACTCCCTTCCAGCGAGGTGGTCGCCATCTATGATGACATCACCGACCGCAAGCAGGCCGAGGAGGAGATAAAGGCCCACCGGGAGCACCTTGCCCTCATCAACCAGATACTCCGCCACGATATAACAAATGATCTCGTGGTTATACAGAGCGCCATTAACCTTTACAACAACTCCCCTGAAGAAGAACTCCTGAAAGAAATATTCTCCCGCACAGGGAAAAGCATTGACCTGATCAACAGGATGAGAGAGCTTGAGACCTTCATCTCCCGTCACAGGGAACTGAATATCTATGAAATGAGAGATATTATAGATGAAGTCATTAAAAACTATCCATCCATAGACTTTGAAATTGAGGGTGAGGCCCGGGTCATGGCCGATGATTCCCTTTCTTCCGTCATAGACAACATCGTAAGAAATGCCGTCATTCACGGAAAAGCCGACAAAATTACAATAACCACAGGCAGAGAAAGAGATATGTGCGAGGTTCGCATTGCCGACAATGGAACAGGCATTCCCAATGAGATAAAGGAAAAGGTCTTTGAAGAGGGATTCATGCACGGGGGGATACAGGCAATACCGGCATCGGTCTCCACATCGTCCAAAAGGCCATGGAGAGCTATGGCGGTTATACCTGGGTGGAAGACAACAAGCCGAAGGGAACCGTTATTGTCCTGAGGTTCAGGATGGTGAAGTGAACCGGGTTGCGGGTTGCGCGTTGCGGGTTTCCCCTCGCCGGATTTTTGAGTTTCAAGTTTCAAGTATCAAGCGTGGAGGCTCTGTCCCCCGCCGATATGTTGCCCGCGGAGGGGCAACACTATGGGGATTAGAGAAGACCACTTTACGTGGTGTCAGACATGAACCCATACTTAAAAGATTGACTTAATGCCTGAATAGTTTTAATTATACTTAAAACATTCTGGGAGTTTAATCTATGATAAAGGAATACATTACCAGACAACATTATCTTGACAGGATAAGACCTTACATCGGCAAGGATATCATTAAGGTCCTAACCGGACAGAGGAGAGTCGGAAAGAGTTATCTCCTTTTTCAGATTATGGATGTCATCACCGCCTCTGACCCCGAAGCGCAGATTATTTATATCAACAAAGAACTGTACGAGTTTGATTTTATAGATGATTACAAGTCATTGCTGGCATATATTAAAGACAAGGCCAAAGGCAAAAAGAATCGCTATGTTTTTATTGATGAAATTCAGGATATCGACCAGTTTGAAAGAGCCCTGCGCAGTCTTTTTGCCGAGGGCGGGTATGATATTTACTGTACAGGGAGCAATGCCGGGCTGTTTTCCGGAGAGCTGGCCACCTATTTAAGCGGGCGTTATATTGAAATAAAGGTATTTAGTCTATCCTATATTGAATTCCTAGATTTTCATAAGCTTCAAAACAGTCCTGAGGCATTCCTGAAATATATCAAATACGGAGGCCTTCCCTATCTGATCAATCTGAAACTCGAAGATGATATTGTCTATGACTACCTGAAGAATATCTATAATACGATTCTTTTCAAGGATGTTGTCAAAAGGAACAGAATCAGAAACATCGCCTTTCTTGAGAGGCTGGTCATATATCTGGCCGACAATGCGGGGAGCCTGGTTTCGGCGAAAAAAATCAGTGATTTTCTTAAATCCCAGAAAACAAATATCTCGCCAAATGTTGTCCTTAACTATCTTTCACATCTTGAATCGGCTTTTTTTATCCTGAAGGTGCGGCGTTCGGAAATTGCAGGCAAAAAGATATTCGAGATCGGTGAAAAATACTATTTTGAAGACCTTGGCCTGCGACACACGATTATCGGTTACCGGCAGGCCGATATCGGAAGGATACTGGAAAACCTTGTCTTTCTTCACCTCAAGAGATCGGGGTATGAGATAACCGTTGGCAGGATCGGCGAAAAAGAGATCGATTTCGCGTGTGAAAAAAAGGGGAAGAGGCTCTATGTACAGGTAGCCTATATGATTACCGATCAGAAGGTTCGTGACCGTGAATTCGGCAACCTTCTAACAATCAGGGACAATTTCCCCAAAATCGTTGTCTCCATGGACGAGATGACAGGCAGCGAATTCAAAGGAATAAGGCATATGAATATAAGAGATTTCCTGGTCTCCGGGTTTTGATCAGGTTGCGGGTTGCGAGTTGCTTTTCCTGGGACACGATCCCGATTTGATAAAAATAAATCGGGTCATGTCCCCGAAGTAGCGTGGGGCTTCCGTGCCCCGCAGAAAAAATTATCCGCAAGGGGATCAAAGAAGAAGGAAAAAATAGTCGCTGTCACTATTTAATGGGGTGAAACTATGGATAAAAAACCAAAGATACTGATCGTTGAAGATGAACGGATCATCGCCCTGGAAATGAAGCACAAGCTGGAATCCATGGGGTACGATGTATCTGCCATTGTCTCTTCGGGCGAAGAGGCAATCAAAAAGGCCGACGAACTGCACCCGGATCTGGTTTTGATGGACATTGTCTTAACGGGAGAGATGGACGGCGTGGAGGCGGCCGATCAGATCCGCACCCGTTTTGACATCCCCGTTGTGTACGTCACTGCCAATGTCAGTGATGCCAGACTGGAAGATATCACGCGCTCAGAGCCTTGTGGCTGTCTGTTCAAGCCCTTCGAGGATATGGAGCTGCACGCCGCAGTAGAGATGGCCCTGTATAAACACGAGATGGAGAAGAAACTGAAGGAAAGCGAACGAATGCTCCGCCTGATTACGGAAAACATGAATGACATAGTTCTTCTGATAGATCTGAACGGGAAGATCCTGTATGCCGGACCGTCTCTCAAAGATATTCTCGGATATGAACCGGAAGAATGGGTTGGAGTATCTTCTTTCGAGGCAATGCACCCGGAAGACTTGGAACATGTGGGGGCGTTGTTTAAAACGGCCATTGCTGCGTCTAAGCCGGGCAGGGTCGAATATCGTGTCAGGCATGCCGACGGACACTATATATGGGTGGAAGGCGTAGGAAACTTTGTGTTTGACGAAGACGGCACGGCGGTTGAAGGTATAATGAACATCCGCGAAATCACCGACCGCAGGCGGGCCGAGGAAGCTCTGAGAAAGAGCGAGGAGAAATTCCGCACGATCATTGAGGTCATGGAAGATGGTTACTATGAAGTTGATCTTGCCGGGAGGTTTACCTTTTTCAATGAGGCTATGCGCAGGATGACTGGGTTTCCGGCGGATGAACTTATAGGGATGAGCGACCTCGAATACACCGAGCCGGAAACCGCAAAGAGACTGTATAAGACCTTTAACGAGGTCTACCGGACGGGAGCCCCTGCGGATGTGGCAGATTACAAAGTAACCATAGGGGATGGCTCCACAAGGGTTCTTGAGTTTAATGTGTCATTGATGAGAGACGAAAAAGGCCAGCCGGCCGGTTTCCGCGGCATAGTCCGCGATGCCACGAAACGAAAGGAGGTGGAGGAGGCGCAGCGGGAGAGTGAGAAAAAATATAGAGAGTTATTTGAAAAATCAGAAGATGCTATTTTAATTATTCATAATGGGAAATTTGTGGATTGTAATCAAGCCGCAATTAAAATGCTTCGTTATAATAGAAAAGATGAGTTATTAAATATGCATCCTTCAGAATTATCCCCGGAAAAACAACCGGACGGGAAACTGTCATTTGCAAAAGCAGATGAACTGATGAAAACAGCTTTTAAAAACGGCAGTCACCGTTTCGAATGGTATCATAAGAAATCTGATGGAGAAATTTTTCCCGTTGAAGTGCTGTTAACCGTTATTTCTGACGATGAAAAAAATCAAATTCTTCACACGGTCTGGCGCGACATCACCGAGCGCAAACAGGCCGAGGAAGCTCTGAGAAAAAGCGAGGAGAGATTCCGCACCATCATTGAGAGCATGGAAGATGGTTACTATGAAGTTGATCTTGCAGGGAAGTTTACCTTTTTCAATGAGGCTATGCGCGGAGTATTAGGATTTTCAGCAGATGAACTCATGGGGATGAGCGACCTTGAATATACCTCCCCAGAAACCGCGAAGAAGATATACAAGACATTTAACAAGACCTACCGGACGGGAATACCTGCCAATTTGGAGGACTACGAAGTAATCAGAAGGGATGGCAGCATAAGGACTATTGAATTTAAAGCCGCACTGATGAGAGACGAAAAAGATCAGCCGGCCGGTTTTCGCGGCGTAGTCCGTGACGTCACGAAACGCAAAAAGATGGAGAACGAACTTGAAAGACGCTTCCAGTATCTTGAGGGGGTGCTGGAAGCAGCCCCTTATGCCATCATTGCCCTGGACCATCACCATCAGGTCGTAAAATGGAATCCGGGAGCAGAGAAACTGTTCGGATATTCGCAGGAAGAGGTAATCGGTAAAGAGCTTGACAGTCTGGTTGCCACCACCCCCGATGCCATGGAGGAAGCGAGGAGAGCCACAAAGACGACCATGGGCGGGGAGGCTTTATTATCCTGGGAGACTGTACGCTTTCGGAAGAATGGCTCTCCTGTAGATGTTATAGCAGCTGGATCTCCGATTATGGTTGATGGTGGGTTGATCGGGGTGGTTGCCATGTATGATGACATTACCGACCGTAAAAAGGCCGAGAAGGCTTTCCGCGACTCTGAGAAGAAATACCGCGCGCTTTCCGAGACAGCAACAGATATGACTTATACCTTAGACTTAAACGGGAATTTAACCTATGTTAGTCCTGTCGTAGAAAGACTTACAGGTTTTTCCTGGCAGGACTTTCTCGGACGCCATTTCACGGAAGTTATTGCTCCTGAATATGTGAATTTAATGGTTGAACGTTTCAAAGAGGGTCTCGCCGGTAAAGAATTCCCTCTTGTTGAAATTGAAATGAAACACAAAAATGGAGGAACTGTTCCGATAGAACTGAATGTGTCCTCGCTTCTGGATGCTACTGGAAAGGCAACAGGCAGAATTGGCGTTGCCCGCGACATCACCGACCGCAAGCGGGCTGAAGCGGAGATAAAGTCCCACCAGGAGCACCTTGCCCTCATCAATCAGATACTCCGCCACGACCTGACGAATGATCTGGTGGTCATACAGAGCGCGCTCAACCTCTACAATAATTCTCCCGAAGAGGAGCTGCTCCAGGAGATATCCTCTCATACGAAAAAGAGCCTGGGCCTTATCAACAGGATGAGAGAGCTTGAATTCTTCATCTCCCGTCACAGCAACCTGAAACCACACAAGATAAATGATATCATCGATGAAGTCATCAAGAACTACCCATTTATAGACTTTAAAATCAAAGGCAGGGGTCTGATCATGGCCGATGATTCCCTTCCTTCCGTGATAGATAACATCGTAAGAAATGCCGTCATCCACGGGAAGGCTGACAAGATCACAATAACCACAGGCAAAGAAAGGGATATGCGCGAGGTGCGCATTGCCGACAACGGGACAGGTATCCCCGATGAGATAAAGGCGAAGGTCTTTGAGGAGGGATTCATACACGGGGATACCGGCCACACCGGTCTCGGCCTCCACATTGTGGAAAAGGCCATGGAAAACTACGGCGGATATGCATATGTTGAAGACAACGAGCCGAAGGGAGCCGTTATTGTGCTGAGATTCAGGATGGTGAAGTGAAACGGGTTGCGGGTTGCGGGTTGTTTCTCTTGGGACACGATCCCGATTTGATAAAAATAAATCGGGTCATGTCCCCTAAGTAGCGCGGGGCCTCCGTGCCCCACAGATATTGCCCGCAGAGGGGCAACGCTACGACAGAATAACGTAGCGCGAGGGCTCTGTCCCCCGCAGAGATGACACGCAACAGAGGTGGATTCAAAGGAGGTCATGAGATGACAAGAAATATTTTTTTAGTAATTTTGTCTGCCTGCATATTCATTACAATCATTGCCGGTAACGTTTCAGCGGAAAAACAGGGGTTTGAAGAAATATCACAAGTGTATACTCTCGAATATCCACCTGTCTGTTTCACAAAAGATGGAAAAGCAACAGGCATCGCAACGGAAATGGTGCGCGAAGCCTTGAAACGTCTTGATGTATCTTATGATATCAGATCACTGCCATGGAAACGCGCGTACGCGTATTTATCAGAAGAACCGGACGTGATGTTGTTTACGGTGACGCGTACGGAAGCTCGCGAAAATCTTTTTAAATGGGCGGGACCGATAATAACTTCACGCCTGGTGTTTTTTGCCAGGAAGGATTCAACAATAGAGATTAAAAGCCTGGAAGACGCGAAAAAAGTTGATAGAATCGGGCTGGTTCAGGGCTACTCTGTGGAAAAGCATCTTCGCGAGCGGGGTTTCACCAATATTGACACTATGGGCGCCAGCGAAAAAACCAATCCCGTGAAACTCATGAAGGGCCGGATTGACCTGTGGGCGACTGTCGACCTGGTGGGCATCTACAATGCCAAATTGCAGGGGATTAATCCGGAAGATATGAAGATTGTCTATGTTGTTATCAAGGATCAACATAAATATATTGCTTTCTCGAAACAGGTGCCCGATGAGATTGTTCAGAAATGGCAGGATGTATTAGACGAAATGAAGCAGGACGGAACATTTAAAAAAGTCCTTGATAAGTGGGTAAAATAAAAGATAACAGCGATTTGCTGATATCCAAAGGATTTTGAGAAATGATGAAAAATAGATTAACCAGAAAATTGCTATTTTATATCGTACTGTGCAGTGCATCTTTTACATTGCTGGCTACCGCCTTTCAATTGTATATGGAATATCGAGAGGATCTGGCTGCTGTTCACGAGAGTATTGAGTTTATCGAAAGCAGCTACCTTAAATCCATTACAACCAGCGCTTATGACATGGATGAGAAACAACTAAGATTGCAGTTGCAAGGCGCGTTGAAATTACAGGACATAGAATACCTGGAAATCATTGAGACAAGAACAGCCGGAGAGGTTATCATAGCCGCTCAGGGAAACCCGAACTCCAGAAAGGACATCGTTCGCGAGTTTTCACTGGAATACACCGATGCACCTGAGGGAGCATTTCAAACTGCAACCCTTCGAGTAACTGTTAGTCTGGAGGGAGTGTATCAACGCCTCTGGGCACACGCATTGATTGTCCTGGCATCGAACGCCGGTAAGGCGCTTGTCGCATCATTTTTCATCTTCCTGATTATTCAGTTCCTGATTACACGCCACATTATCCAAATGGCTGAATATACACGGCAACTGGATCCGGATAAATTAGACCGGGAACTGGTTCTGGATCGCAGAACACATAAATCATCCAGGCCCGACGAACTTGATCAACTTGTAACAGCATTCAATAACATCCGCGTCAGACTGTTTGAGAATATTGAAGAACGCAGGCGCGCGGAGGAGCGTGTCAAACGCCTGAACAGCATCCTCATGGCCATCAGAAATGTCAATCAGATGATTGTAGTGGAAAAGGATAGAGACAGTCTGCTCCAGAAAGCCTGCAATATTCTGATAGAGGCAAGAGGCTACGATGCTGCGTGGCTCGGATTTTCGCTGGATGATAAAACCTTTGCCACTGTCAAGGGTGCGGGTTTCAGGGAAGACATATCTCGTTTCAGCGAACATGTAATTGGTGGCGGTCATCCTTCCTGCATCAGAAGAATAATCGCTGAGAAACAGAAGCTTCTGATTGTAGACAAACCGGGAGAGTGCGAAGATTGCTTATTCAAGGAAGCACACACCAGCAATGCGACCATAATTATCCGTGTCGAGCACGCTGACCGATTTTATGGACTGCTTGCCATATTGTTTGCGCCAGATGTCACTGCCGATGAGGAGGAAAAGGAACTTTTGAAGGAGGTTGCCGGTGACATGGCGATTGCTCTTCGCGGAATGAAACTGGAGGAGGACAGCAAGCGCGCCGAAGAAAAGATCAAGCACTCTCTCAGGGAGAAGGAGACCCTTCTTGCCGAGATTCATCACAGGGTAAAGAACAACATGCAGATAATCACAAGCCTCCTCTCCCTCCAGTCAAAAGATATAGAGGATGAAAGAGCCCTTTCACTGATAGACCGAATCAGGTCGATGGCGCTTGTCCATGAGAAGCTCTATCTCTCTAAGGATCTGTCCCAGATCGACTTCCACGACTATATGGAAGATCTGTCAGTCCGGCTGTTTCAGGTACACAGAGTGGATTCGAGGGTTGTAAGTTTCTCATCACACATAAAAGACGTTTCCTTCAATATCGAAACGGCAATACCCCTGGGACTTATCGCGAACGAACTTATCTCAAACGTGATGAAACACGCCTTCCCCGAAGGAAGAAAGGGAAAGATTGCCGTAAAGCTCTCACAAAACACGAAGACATGTAAATACACGCTGACCGTCACAGACGACGGCATCGGTTTCCCCGAAGGGATAGATTACCAAAACGCAGAGACCTTCGGCCTGCAGCTGGTAGACATGCTCACCGAACAACTCCACGGCACGGTGGAACTTGACAGGAACAAGGGAACATCGTTCAGGATCACCTTCAAGGAACAGGTGTACAGGAAGAGGATATGAGGTACGGGTTGCGAGTTGGAGGAATAAGGGGACAGTATACCTATTTCTCCTGGGACACGATCCCGATCCCGACATGTCGGGACTAAATCGGGTCATGTCCCCGAAGTAGCGCGGGGGCTCTGTCCCCCGCAAAAATGAATATTTTGACAAGAAAGTGAAAAAATGGATGAAATAGCAAAGATACTGATTGTTGAGGATGAGCAGATCATCGCCCTGGAAATGAAGCGCAAGCTGGAGTCCATGGGGTACGATGTGCCGGCCATTGTCTCTTCGGGAAAAGAGGCAATAATGAAGGCTCAAGAACTGCAACCCGATCTGGTCTTGATGGACATCATATTGCGGGGAGAGATGGACGGCGTGGAGGCAGCCGGTCAGATCCGTGCCCGTTTTGGCATTCCCGTTGTGTACATCACCGCCAATGTAAACGATGCCCGGCTTGAAGAAATCACACGCTCGGAGCCCTTCGGCTGTCTGTTCAAACCCTTCGAGGATATGGAACTGCAAGCCGCCGTAAAGATGGCCCTGTATAAATACGAGATGGAAAAGAAACTGCTGGAGAGCGAGGAAAAGTTCCGTTCTGTTGTTGAAAATTCTCATGATGGGATTCTTATCGTGGGTGAGGATTACAGGTTCACATATGTAAATGATATGTTCTGCCGGATTGTGGGATATCCCAATGATGAGATTGTCGGTCAGGATTTCACAAAATTTATTGATGAAGAAGGCAAAAAACTTGTCGCTGACAGATATAAACGAAGACAAGCCGGGAAAAAGCTTCCTCCGAGGTATGAGTTTAATGTTGTTCGAAAAGATGGGACAAAGAGGCGCGTTGAGATAAGTCCCGCTATATCCAAAGATTCCAAGGGAAAAGTCAGGACAATTGCCCAGATCCTTGACATCACCGACCGCAGGCGCACGGAGGAGTCATTAAGAAAAAGCGAAGAGAGATTCCGCACCATCTTTGAAAGCCAGGAAGAAGGCTACTGTGAGCTTGACCTTGCCGGCAGATTCACCTTCTTCAACGAGACAATGCTCAGGATAATGGGGTTTCCAGCGGAAGAACTCATGGGGATGAGCTACAAGGAATACACCAGTCCGGAAATCGCAAAGAGACTGTACGGTATATTTAACAAGATCTATCGAACGGGAGAATCCGCGAAGATAACGGATTACGAAATTACCAGGAAAGATGGCGGCAAAAGGACTATGGAACTTTCCACTTATCTTATCCGAGACGAAAAAGGCAATCCTGTCGGTTTTAGTGATATCGTCCGTGATGTCACTAAACACAAGCAGATGGAGGCATTACTGGTCAAAAGCGAGGAGAGATTCCGCAACCTTGTGGAGAACATGAGCGAGATCATCTATACTGCCGATGAAAAAGGGATACTGAACTATGTAAGTCCCGCTGTTGAACAGGTGACCGGCTACAAACCCTCTGAAATCACAGGAAGATCTTTGGTTGAGTTTCTCCATCCGGAAGATGTCTCCCGCGTCGCCGACCGCTTTCTTAAAATTATCTCAGGAGTTACCGACCCAAGCGAGTATAGATTATTGATTAAGTCCGGCGAAACCGTCTGGGTCAGGACACACTCCCGGCCAATCTACAAAAATAACCGTATTGTCGGAATACAGGGAGTATTAACCGACATCACCGACCGCAGGCGGGCAGAGGAAGAGATAAGCGCCTACCAGGAACATATTGAACTCATCAACAAGATACTCCGCCATGACCTGACAAACGATCTCGTGGTCATGCAGAGCGCACTCAATCTTTACAATAACTCTCCAGAAGAGGAATTCCTGAAAGAGATATCCTCTCATACGGAAAAGAGCCTGGAACTTATAGGCCAGATGGGAGAGCTTGAATCCTTCATCTCCCGCCACAGAGAACTGAAAATACTCGAGATAAGAGACGCCATAGATGAAGTCATCAAAAACTATCCATCCATAGACTTTGAAATCAGAGGCAAGGCCCAGGCCATGGCGGATAATTCTCTTGTTTCCGTCATTGACAATATCGTAAGAAACGCCATCATCCATGGAAAGGCCAACAGAATTGCGATAACCACAGGCAGAAAAAGAGAGCTGTGCGAAGTGCGCATTGCCGACAACGGGACAGGCATCCCCGACGAGATAAAGGAAAAGATTTTTGAAGAGGGATTCATGCATGGAGATACCGGGCACGCCGGCCTTGGTCTCCATATCGTTCAGAAGGCCATGGAGAGCTATGGCGGATATGCCTGGGTTGAAGACAACAAGCCGAAAGGAACCGTCATTGTACTGAGATTCAGGATGGTTAAGTGAAACGGGTGAAATACGCTTATATTCAACAATATTGCATTTGGAGCCAGTGTGTTTTTAACCACCGGATTGATGACCTGGCTACCAACTTATTTTCACCGGACAGTAATGACTTCCCTTCACGAAAAAACAAGTTCTTATCAGGGCAGGACCATTGACGAATGACTACCTTCAAGATTGCCACCTATAATGTAAATTCCATACGTTCACGCCTCCACATTGTCATACCGTGGCTTCGGGAGAATCGTCCCGATGTCCTGTGCATGCAGGAGACCAAGGTTGAGGACGCGAAATTTCCGGTGGGGGATTTCGAACAGGCCGGATACCATGTGGCCTTCAGCGGGGGGAAGCGATACAGCGGCGTGGCCATAGCATCCCTGGAAAAGCCGGAAGGTGTCTCTTCCGGCCTGGAGGATGCGGAGCCCTTCGACACAGACCGCCTTATCCGGGGTGTATTCTCCGGGATATCGGTATTGAACCTGTATGTGCCTCAGGGACGCGGCAGAGAACTGCCCCAATTCCAGCACAAACTTCAGTGGTTTGCCCGGCTACGCAATTTTCTGGAAAAACATTATTCCCCTGACGATATGCTTGTCTGTTGCGGGGATATCAATGTTGCCCGTGAGGAGATCGATGTCCATGATCCCAAGCGGATCCTGGGACATGCCGATTTTACGCCGGAAGTGTGGGATGCCTTCGACTCCATCACATCGTGGGGCCTGTCCGACGTGTTCAGAAAACATCATCCGGGAGAGGCTGGACAATACGCGTTTTTTGACTACAGGGTTCCGGCGGCGGTAAACAGGGGGCTGGGCTGGCGGGTTGATCATATCCTCGCGACCTCTTCCCTGGCCGACCTGTCGGTTGACTGCCATATCGATCTCAAACCGAGGCTTGCCGAAAAACCGTCCGACCATACCGTGATGGTTGCCGAGTTTAAAAGTTAATTGAGTTGAGTTAATTGAGGGGTGGTCATAAATAATCATTGACAAAGTCCTTTGGTATGTTGATAATAAGGCATCTTTAACATACAGGAGGATGCCATGGTCAATAATAACAATCCCCTCGTGCAAATA
>JAFDAS010000041.1 GCA_019313695.1 Deltaproteobacteria bacterium | reverse complement strand
GGCCTTTGCTATCCTGGAATCCAAAAATTTGATGAAGTTGCCTGTTCTTACTTTAAAGGTGTCGATCGCATCAAGATAGTCTGTATTTGCGAGAAAATTGGCGGGAAATTCAATTACTACCAATGGTTCTTCTCCATATTTTTTCTCAAAATCTTTTCTGTATTCATTTACTATCGACAGCAATATCCGATTTCTTTCTCTTATCGAAAAAATATCGGCTTGTTCCAGGGTAATGGTTAAACTGAACTGATTGGGAAAAAATGTATATGATCCTTTTTTCTTTTCAGCCGCTTTTATCTTTTCTTGAATTTCGGGTGGTATTACGGCTTTTATATCTACCATTCCCCTTATGTCTTCTCCTGGAAACTCTGCTTTCTTTTCCTGAAGAAATGCAATCGCTTTTGTTAAAATAGCAGGCGTAATAATCTGCTCTTTGCTGAATAATCCGCCATTCGGGTTTTGGTGCTTTTCTATTCCGGGAAAATTCAAGGAGATTGTACATTCGGTTACATGCTTTGCCGGATACATCACCATTGTTACTCCCATCGCCGCTATGGCGCAGATCAGGGTACCGGCCATGATGAGCCACTTCCACTTCCATAAAACACGGAGATAATCGATAAGATTGATCTCGTCTTCGTAATATGGCGGGTAGTTCTGGGGATATGGCTGCTGACTGGAATCTCTTTCGGTCATTTTTTCTCCTCCGGTTTAAACGTCAGGGGGATGCCTGCAATTTTTTTACTTCTTCCATAATTACACCCTCCCTCCCGTAGAACAAATTGCAAATTACATCTATCACCATGAAGAAGTCAAGTATATTCTATGTAGCAGACTGTCCTCAATCCCTCAAATTTCTGTCAATAATGTAAACAAAAAAGGATTAGCGTGGGGATTAAAGGATGGATATAAAAAAGCTGGTTGGTATTCGGATTGGGGAGATCAGGAATAAAAAAGGGATTACCCAGGAAGATTTATCATGCAAAATAGATATCAATTCAAAGTATTTGAGCAGCATTGAGCGTGGAAAAGAAAATCCCACCCTCAACACCCTGATCAGGATAGCTGAATCGTTGGAGGTGGAGCTCTGTGAAATCTTCAGATTTGTCCAGATAGAGGATCCCACCAAGAGGAAATCCCTCTTGATTTCGCTTCTTGATGAGGCAGATGGTGAACAGTTAAAACTGGCGGGCAAGATACTTTCGGCAATAATACGATAGAAAAGTTGGGGACGGGTTCGGGAGATAGCGGACGTTTCTATTTTTTTCAGCAAAGATGTTGATTGAAAATACCCGCTGTGTTAAAAAACTTGCGTCTGGAATGAATTTTTTAAAGAGATGAAAAACTGAATATAAAATGGGTGATTACGATGGTCGCGGTGACTCCGTTCAGGGCTGTGAGGCCGGCAAAAAAATATGTAAAGGATGTTGCATCCTATCCATACGATGTAATTGATTCACGAGAGGCGAAAATGCTGACCCGCGAGAACGCAAAAAGTTTTCTGCGTATCGTGAAATCAGAGGTGGATTTTCCGGATAATGGTGTCTGTCATGAGGATGTTTATGAAAAGGCAAGAGAAAATCTGTATGATTTTATGGATAGGGGCATACTGTTCCAGGATGAGAAGAGGTGCTTTTATATCTACAGACAGAAGATGGGTGATCATGCCCAGTGCGGAATGGTTGCCTGTGTCAGTGAGGCCGATTACGAATCTGGCGTCATAAAAAGACATGAATCGACAAGGAAAGACAAGGAGGTCGACAGGACAAGGCATATAGACAGGGTGAACGCGCAGACGGGTCTTGTATTTCTGACGCACAAAGCATCGAGAACCATCGATATGGAGATTAACAACATCGTTAAGGGTAGTCCTGAATATGACTTTACAGCCGATGATGGGATATCCCACAGCGTATGGGTTGTGAAAGAAGAAAATCTTATTGAAAGGATAAAACAGGAATTCGGGAAACTGGATTCGCTGTATATAGCTGATGGTCACCACAGGGCGGCCTCGGCGGCTGCGGTTGCTAAAATGCGCCGGGAGAGAAATAAAAACCACGATGGGAAAGAAGAATATAACGATATAATGGTTATGATATGCCCTCATGATCAGCTTAACGTTATGGATTATAACAGGGTGGTCAGAGACCTGGACGGGCTCGATGAGGAGGAATTCATCAGAAGGGTGCGGGAGCGCTTTATCCTGTCGGATGATTTCAACGAGAGGTCGCCACAGCGGCGAGGCGAATTCGGAATGTATATGGGTGGCGTATGGCGCAGTCTGCGGGCAGTGGAAGAGAATATAGGTGGGAATGACCCCGTCGGGTTGCTGGATGTATCCATACTGCAGGACAGGCTGTTGAGACCGGTGCTGGGCATTGATGATCCAAGGACTGATGACAGGATACTCTTCGTTGGAGGAACAAGGGGAATGGATGAGCTGGAAAGGTTCGTGGATTCGGGTAAGTATGCGGTGGCTTTTTCCATGTATCCCACGAGCATGAATCAGCTTATGGACATCTCGGACATGGGCAAAATCATGCCGCCAAAATCAACATGGTTTGAACCGAAGCCTCGCAGCGGGATATTTGTTCATCTGCTGGACTAAAGGTTCTGCGCGCCAATTTCAATGAGTTATTTATTTTCAGACCCTAACCAGTATGCGAGCGTTATGCGTGAATGGGGTCTCTTTTTCGCAGTCTGCGCATCTCTATTCTTATCCAGACCAATATTACAAAGAATGATATGATATTTGAAACGGGTTGCACCATCCAGACACCGTCCAGCCCGAAGTAGAGTGGCATTATGTAAATCAGAGGCACTATAAACAGAAACTGGCGGCCGATCATCAATGTCATGGAAGTCAATCCCTTACCCATGCCAAGAAGAACATTAATCCACACGACCATTGGCCCCACGAGTATCTGTGTGGCGATATACATTCTCAATGCTGGAACGGCAATGGCAAGAAGTTCGGGGTCGTGCGTAAAGGCTGCCAGTAATGGACGGGCAAATATTTCAATAAGGAGAAAACTCATCCCTCCTATAAGCGCTGAAAATTTCGTGGTCACGCGCGCTATCTCTCTGACGCGGGCGTAATTGTGTGCCCCGTAATTAAAGCCTGTCATAGGCATTACCCCATGCCCTATTCCAAAGAGTACCATCATAAGTAATCCGTTTATCCGGAATCCAAGTCCCAGAGTGGCAATCGCCAGATGGCCGAAACCTCCAAGCGTGTGGTTGTAGATTACGAGCACCGCGCACATCGCGATATTGGTGATAAAAGATGGAAAACCCACATGGTAGATGGGTATTATGATCGACCATCTCGGGATGATGTCTCTGAATCTTACGTGATACCCGGAGCGACGTGAGAAAAGAAAGTACAGTGACAGGAAGATGGTCAAAAACTGGGCCGTTACGGTTGCGACGGCCGCTCCCCGTATTCCCATTTCGGGGAAGGGCCCCCATCCGAAAATAAGAAAGGGGTCGAGGATTGCATTCAATACTGCCGATGTTATGATGACGAACATGGGCACCTTCGGATTACCCTCCGCCCGGAAGAGATAATCTGACATCATCATGAAAAACAGAAAGGGCGCGCCGAATACAACAATTTCCAGATATCTTTTGGAGAGAGGAAGGATATTTTCCGTGGCGCCGAAGAATATCAGCACCGGTTCACAGAAGATGGTACCTGAAAGGATGATTATTATTCCGAAGAATGCGGAGAGAAAGATGATCTGCCCCGCTGTCCTGTTCGCTCTTGAATTATCCCCCGCCCCGAACATGCGGGAGGCAAAGGAGCCCGCGCCCACACCGGTTCCCATCCCTATACTTCCAAACAGTATCTGAATGGGAAAACAGATGGTAAGCGCCGCGATGGCCTCCGGACTGATCTTGGCTATCCAGAACGTGTCCACCACATTATACATTGCCATGGCTAACATTGCGACCACCGACGGCAGACTCATTTTAAGGAGCAGGGATCCAATCGGATCTTTTCCCAGATCGAGCAGTTTTTTTTCTTTATTTGTCTTCATATATCGGTGTAGGTTAACTGATGCACCCGTAAAAAGTCTGTCATTCCCGCGTAGGCGGGAATCCAGAAACTCTAACTATTTGAAAACACTGGATTCCCGTTTTCACGGGAATGACAAAATTGTGCATATTTCGACTTTTTACGAATGCATCTTAATTGGCATTAGTATTTTATTACTCCGGCAATTAAACATGTCAAATGTCATGCCTGCCCCGTATCCGGTACGGGGCAGGCCCGATCTGGCATCCAGGCCAATTCTGGATTCCCGCTTTCGCGGGAATGACGGATGGACACATATTGTTGCCGGAGTAATAATCTCAAATACGAACTCGTAATACACTAAAAAAGAGGATTCGTAAACAGGTGAAAACTGGAGGATACAATCTTATAGTTATACTGGGGCCTACCGCGTCCGGGAAAACAGGAATAGCCGCCAGGCTCGCGAAAGACCTCTGTTCGGAGGTAATTTCCGCCGATTCGCGCCAGGTGTACAGGGGGATGGATCTGGGAACGGGCAAGGACATCTCGGAATTTCTGGTGGATGGTGTGGAGATTCCATATCACCTGATAGATATCGTTGATGCCGGTTATGAATTCAATCTCTTTGAGTATCAGAAGAGGTTTTACCGCTGTTTTTCAGAGATTTCAGAACGTGGGATTATTCCGATTATGGCAGGCGGAACAGGACTCTATCTGGAAGCGGTGGTTAAGGGTTACCACATGCTTGAGGTTCCGGAAAACTCTTCTCTGCGCGGGGAACTCCGGAAAATGGATATGGATGCCATGAGAGATCGTCTCTTTAAAAGCAATCCAGCTTTGCACAATACGACGGATACGCGGGACAGGGACCGCCTCATTCGTGCCATTGAAATCGCTGAGCACTCTAAAATGCATGAATCTATTGAAGAAATGGAGCATCCCCTAATCAATCCCTTTATCATCGGTATCCGCTGGGAAAGAAGTGTCCTTCGGGACAGGATTACAGAGCGTCTGAAAAAGCGTATCGATATGGGAATGATCGAAGAAGTCAAAAACCTCCATAATCAGGGAGTGAGCTGGGAGAGACTGGACTCTTTCGGCCTGGAGTACCGTTATGTGAGCCGCTATCTTCAGGGAAAGATGGGTTTCGATGAGATGTTCAGACAGTTGAACACCAGAATACACCAATTCTCCAAGAGGCAGATGACATGGTTCAGGCGTATGGAGAGGCGGGGGATTGTTATTCACTGGATGGATAATGCCGATTATGATTCGATCAAACGGCTGGTTAGGAAACACGTTGGATGACTATCTCCGGAAACATTGATAAATATCTGACGAATTACTCCGTCGGCGGCAGGTGGAACATCATTTCGGAATCTCTTGATGGAATTGATAATGTTGTGGTGATTCCCGCTCTTGCCGAATCCGGCCATATTTTCAAGACCCTTGCCGGCCTTTCAAAGAACCCGCGCGCCGAACTTTCACGCACGCTGGTTGTATGCGTAATAAACAACGCGGACGCGGGCAATATGCCGGCGGATGAATTTACCGACAATCAGTACACACTCAAAATCCTGAGATGCCTCATTGGTGATGACGAGGGTGATTTGCCGAACTTTTGGCAATCTGAGCTCTTCGACGGCATCAGACAGAGCGGTCTGCGAATCGCGTATGTCGATGCCTCTTCGCCCGGGCTGGAAATGCCGGTAAGGACCGCGGGTGTGGGGTTTGCGAGAAAAATTGGCCTGGACTTAGCTCTGGGTGCATTCGACTACGAAAACGATTGCCCCAAGCTCCTCTTTTCCCTGGATGCCGACACGCTGGTGGAGCGCAATTACCTCTCTGTCGTGCGGAACTCATTTGAAAAGGAAAAGGCCACGACATCCGTAATTGCCTTTGCGCACCAGGATGCGGACTCTGCCGATGAACAGGCCGCTATCTGCTGTTACGAGATATTCCTCCGCTATTATGTTCTCGGTTTACGCGTGGCTGGATCACCCTATGCCTTTCATTCCATAGGGTCCACCATGGTATGCGCCGCCGAAGGATACGCGGCTGTAAGGGGCATGAATAAAAGGAGGGCAGGGGAGGACTTCTACTTTCTTGACAAGCTCGCGAAGATCGGCGGGATGGGAAGGATAAACACCACCACGGTTCACCCCTCTTCGAGACCGTCCCACCGTGTTCCATTCGGCACGGGCAAACGGATTATCAGATTTACCGAAGGGAAGGGGAGTGAATACACGCTGTACAATCCCCGATCCTTTGCGGTGCTGAAGGAATGGCTCGAATATATGTCATCCTGCCGCGATATGGACCCGGAGACAATACTGGCGCGTGCCAGAGATATGCACCCATCTCTGGATGTGTTCCTCCGCGTAAATCATTTCGGAGAAACATGGCGCCGGCTCGCAGAGAACAGCGGTGACATGGCTCATCTTTGCACCCACTTCTCTTTGTGGTTCGACGGATTCAAGACCTTCAAACTGATCCGCCACCTGACGAACAACGGTCTCTCTCCGGTGGATATGTTTACCGCCCTGAAACAGCTCATGGAGATGATGGGAAAAGAACTTCCGGTTGAAGTTAACCCGGGCTCTGTACCTCCGCTCCAGGACCAGATGGAGATACTTGATTATCTCAGAAAGATTGACCGGTGAAGGCACCCTTTTTTTCAAGAGGGGATCAAAGGTGATTTGTGCACATCGAAAGGCCCCTATGCAATTTTCAATTAAGAATCACTGAAAATCCTTGCATTCTCTGTTCTACGGTTTTATCATATCACCATACATCCATTCGGGGAGGGGTCAAATGAAGAAAGAACAAAACGACTCCATATTACATGCATCCGGCATGTCCGTCATGAAAAGCAAATTCAAGCATCTAATCTTTGACATTGGTATCTACTGCTTCTTTTTTGCCGGGCGGTTAATGCATCAGAGACCAAAACTGAAAGGCAGGGAAAATCTTAAAGACGTTCCCCTGCCGATCATCTTTACGGTTACTCACGACAGCTATTTTGAGATACCGTCGCTGGCAAAGGTCTATCAAGCGCTCAAACCGAGACCTGTATTTGCAGTTATGGCGAAAAAGGATTTTCTGAGCGGAAATTATCTTTCGTCAAATTTCCGCGTAAAGAATTCCCTCCTCAAATCAATATTCCGGCTGCTTGATAAATCGGGCATACCGAAGACCTTTTTCAAGATATTGAATCTATCAACCGTCCATCGGCCCTTTATTGAAAGTGCCGTAAAAACGAAGGATAATATGAAAAAGGAGATTTCCGGCCAGCTCACCCATTTTAAAGAGATACTGGCACAGGGCATGTCAACGCTTGTATTTCCTGAAGGAACCACCTGGGGTTTCGGCGGCCTGAAAAAGATCAGAAGCTCCGCCCACCAGCTGGTAAGCAGCACTTTTTCCCAATACAGGAAAAAAGTATACGTACTCCCGATCAATGTGAAAGCGGACTGGCTGGTTCAGGGATGTAAAGATGTGTTTATCAATGTGGGAAAGCCGCAATTTATTATAAAGTCCAAAGAGGAATTCAATCAACAGCTTCGTGACAGCCTTCAGAGGCTCCACACCATTACCTTCAGTCAAATAGGGGCGTACTACCTGAAAAAGGCCTCCTCAATCGGCCTCCGAACCAGGAAGGAGATAGTCCTGTCCAGAGAAATCGTGGCCGGCCAAATCGAAAAAATTGTCCGTGATATCTATTCAAAAGTGCAGGGGAAAATCCTTCCCGCCTGTGATGTGAGTCTTATCGATAAAAAATATCTCATGAAGAAAATCAACGGTTTCGTAAAGTACTGCACCAGGAATAACTATCTTATCGAAACGTCGCGAGGCAAGGGGATAAAAATGTATATTCTCAACAGGGAAAAGGTGCTCGCCCAATACCCGGCAAAGACATTCCGGAAACTCAATCCGGTGGGCTTTCACGCCAACGAACTTGTTTCGCTCGGCGAAAAAGAGATCGAACCCCTCTTCAATATCTCTGGTTTCCTGGATACACAGGAAATATCAGAGTTGGGTCAGGGCAACCATCCGAATTGATGGAGTATTATTGATGGACTTGTAAAAAGTCGAAATATACACAAGTCAGAAAACACCATTTTTTGTCATTCCGGCGGAAGCCGGAATCCAGTAATTTCAATATGTTCTGGATACCCTCATATCAAGTACGGGGCAGGCTTATCAAGTCCGGCATGACGTTTTTGGGACTTTTTACGAGTCCATCTTATTAGTTCATAAATAAAGTCAGATTGTATCGCACTTTTTTTTGAGAGTTTTTCCGGTATTTGAATCTTGGATGAAAGAGGGGATCTCATCATGGCGCAAAAGACGTTTTATAAGAGAGTCCTGTTTCCTGCCGGTATTGTTCTGTTTCTGATGATCCTGTCGATCAATATCTACAATATCTCTCCTGCCACAGGTGTTAACCATCCGGGCCTGAGCCGGATAATATCCAATATATCCGCCCTTTTCATGTTCATCAGTATATGGCTTGGCGCCTTTATCGCTCATCCGCTTGCCTACAGGGCGGGCGCAAGTATGAAGGAAAGAATGCTGGTGGGCCTGGTTACCCCCCTGGCCTGGTCGGCAAAGATGGTATACGGCGCCGGGTGCATATATTCAGGATGGGAACTGGCTTACTGGTGTTTTCATCCTCTGATTGTGGGAGTTATAGGGGTTGCTTTACTGTGTATGGGTATTTCCGAGATTGTTTGCAGACTGGCGTACCGGAAAAAAGCCCCAATACCGGAACAAATTATCCAACCCGCCGTTGTGATCGTGCTCCTTGCAGGCATTATTATTGTACCCGTTGCCCTCTGGAATGGGGGCACTTTCCTGTTTTATATATTCGTGGATATATATACCGCGCTCTTTTACTGATCCGGGAATTTAAAGGGGGAAACCGGACATGGCATCATTTGAAGACAATCTGTTTGAAAGGAACATTTCCCGAAGAGAGATCCTCGAAATCCTGGGCGGCATGGCGGTTGCCGGGGTGCTGGACATATCTTTTCCAATAAAAGCCCTTTCCGCTCCCGCCAGGAAACCCAATATAATCTTTATTCTGAGTGACGACCACCGCTGGGATCATATGAGCTGTATGGGCCATCCTTTCCTCAAAACTCCCAATCTCGACAGGATAGCGGATGAGGGGTCTCTTTGCGAAAATGCCTTTGTTACCTCGTCTCTCTGCAGTCCCAGCAGGGCGAGTTTTCTCACCGGCCAGTATGCCCATACCCATGGGGTGAAGAATAATATAACCCCCTGGAGCGATGAAAATGTTACTTTTATGGAACTGTTAAAAAAAGGAGGCTATGACACCGCATTCATCGGCAAATGGCATATGCCCGGCAAGGGATTACCGGATCTGAGAGGTGTGGACAGGTTTATCTCTTTTACTATTCAGAGAGGGCAGGGGAGATATTTTAACTGCCCTCTGATAGTGGATGGCGTTAATACCCCTTCCCGAAAGGAATATATAACGGAGGAGCTTACCGATTATGCCCTGGATTTTATAAAACAGAAGAGAAACAATCCGTTCTGTCTGTATCTCTCTATGAAGGCGGTTCACCACCGCTGGCTGCCTCCGAAGGATCTGAAGGGTACCTACAGCAAGATAGACGATCTTCATCTGCCGCCGGAGGCGGATAACTGGATCGGTCTTGTAGATAATCACATTATTTACGGGACATTTGGTGGTCTGAAACAAATGTACAGAGGGTACTGTGAGACCATCCTTGAAATAGACAGGGAGGTGGGTCGCATTTTAGATTATCTCGATGCGGCCGGAATTGCCGATGATACCGTCGTGATATACGCCGGGGATAATGGGATATACTGGGGAGAACATCGTCTTGTAGATAAACGGTTTGCCTATGAAGAGGTTATACGTGTTCCCTTTATAGTCCGCTACCCGAAACTTATTGATAATCCGGGCCGGAGGCTGTCTCAGATGGTGTTGAATATCGACCTGGCGCCCACCGTACTGGAATTGGCAGGGCTCAATGTGCCGGGAAACATGCAGGGAACGAGTATCGCTCCCCTCTTGGCCTCCAGGGATATACCATGGAGAAAATCATGGCTTTATGAATACTTTGTCGATTTTCCCTACACGGTGCCCCAGATGTATGCTCTTCGTACCAGAAACTACAAGTACATCGAGTATCAAAGCGGGTGCTATCCACCGGAACTTTACGATATTTTATCTGATCCCAAAGAAAAGAAAGATCTTTATAATACCGGGCTGGCGGGCAGAATCCTTCCGCGATTACAGGATGAATTGATAAGGCTCAAAAAGGAGACAGGTGTTCCCGGAATGTAGAAATTATCCGGATATCTTCATGATATTGGACGCGGGCCTGTGATTATTCAGCTCATTTGCCATAAACTTCATGGCCTTTGATGTATGACTGAAAAATGAGCGATAACCCTCGCAAAGATAATTCAACTCGTTCTCTCCGTCATCGGTAAAAATAAATCTGTTCCTTGGGCATCCTCCGAAACAGAGATTAAGATATTCGCAACCCCTGCACTGCCCGGGCAATCTCTCCCATTTATCATTTCCGAACCCGATCTGTGATTTTGATCTTGCAAGTTCGGCAAGGGGCTTTTCCGTTATATTGCCGAGTCTGTATTCCGGGTAGACAAAGTGATCGCAGGCATAGACGTCTCCGTTGTGTTCCAGTACCAGTCCTCTCCCGCATGTCCTGTTAAGAACACAGAGCGCGGCGGGGTAGCCCATCCAGTTTGCGAGCGTATAGTCGAAGATCTGAATAAAGATTCGTCCAACGTCATTTTGCACCCAGCTGTCGAAGATTTTGTTGAGAAACGTGCCAAATTCCTCCGGCGTGACACTCCATTCGGTTACGAGATCTGAATATTTTCTGCCTTTATTTGTGGCCCATTTTTTCGAGTTCTTCTGAAAGGGTGCCTCCTTCTTGAAATCCCTTTCCTCCACCACGGGGATAAACTGGATAAAGTTAAAGTGTTTCTTCAGGAAATCATAAATATACAGCGGATTCTGCGCACTTATATCCGTCATACAAACGAGGGCATTGTAATCCACATTGTGCTTTCTGAGGTTTTCCACCCCGGCCATAACCATGTTAAAGGAGCCCTTGCCCGCACTGTTTACTCTGTAACGGTTGTGAATATCCTCAGGACCGTCGATGCTTACGCCGATCAGGAAATTGTTTTCCCTGAAGAATTCTGCCCATTTCGAATCTATCAGCGTGGCGTTGGTTTGGAAGGCGTTTGTTATTTCCTGACCGGGCTTCTTGTATTTCTTCTGTAGTTCCACCGCTTTTCTGAAAAAATCAAGGCCCATCAGACAGGGTTCTCCTCCCTGCCATACAAATTGGACGGGGTATCCCGTGGGTTGGGATTGGATGTAATCCCTTACAAAGGTCTCCAGGATCTTACTGCTCATCTTCCAGTTGTATGAAGAAGCGCACCCATTTTGTTTGTATTTATAGAAGCAGTAAACACAGTTGAGATTGCACAACGGGCCGGAGGGCTTTACCATTATCTCAAAAGTATATTTTTCTTTATCCGTCATGGGAGAGCCTTCTGTAACAGACACACTATACGCCTGTCTATTACTATGAATACATCAATAAGCGCATAAAATCAAAAATCTTCTTTCATGCCTTGCCGCTTCGCGAAGATGGTGCTTGCAATCCCGGCAGGTATCTTTTAGACTTTTGCCCGTATTTAAGTCAGCAAGCATAAATAACTCATACACCCTGCTTGCCCTTTTGCCTGTTTTCTGTGTTGTGTCAAAGCTTACATAACTCGTTATGCGCGCTTCAACACGCCTTGAAAACAAACAACATTACGGCGCAATCTGTATAACTTATTTATTCTTGATTCCTAAAGGGGTGGAATCGATGTATCATCATGTTGATGGATACCTTAATTTTCTCGTGGTTGAAAAGGGCCTTTCTCTCAATACCCTGGAGGCGTACAGCAGAGACCTGAACCGATATGTGGAGTTTGTCGAACAGGCAGGGATTAAGGATATCAGAGAGATTTCTTCCGACAATGTTATCTCATTTCTCGGAAATCTGAAGGGTGGCGGGCTGGCAACCAGTTCCACCAACCGGTCGCTCGCGGCTATCAGGGGATTTTACCGGTATCTCCTGACCGAAAATATTATTGATGAGAATCCTGTGGCCAGTATTGAACTGGCAAAGGTATGGATGCATCTCCCCGACACGCTGGGCAGGGAAGAGATGGCCGTTCTCTTGAGACAACCCGGCACAGAAACGCCGCTTGCCATGAGGGATACCGCCATGCTGGAGCTTTTGTATGCGACGGGGATTCGTGTATCGGAACTGGTTTCTCTGGTCATGAGCAACATAAACTGGCAGGCGAGTTATCTTATCGTCGTGGGGAAGGGAAACAAAGAGAGGATTGTTCCAATTGGAAGAACGGCCTTTGATTGTCTGAATCGGTATGTCGAGGATTCGAGGCGCAGGCTGTCCAGGGGAAAATCGGTAAATATCATTTTTCTGAACAGATCGGGCACAGGCCTGACACGACAGGGGTTCTGGAAGATTGTAAAGAAATATGTTAAGAAAGCCGGATTGCGCAAGGAGGTTTACCCTCACACGTTCAGACATTCTTTCGCGACACACCTTCTGGAAGGGGGGGCTGATTTGCGTTCCGTACAGGTGATGCTTGGTCACACCGATATATCCACTACGCAGATCTATACGCATGTCACTCGTGAGAGGTTGAAGGAGATTCACAGGAAATATCATCCAAGAGGATAATGATGGATTATTATCGCAGTTCCGTAGAAAGAAAGAAAGTGGCCCGAAAACCTGGTACCCGGAAACGCAGTTTCTATTTCCGGGGAATAGTCCTCATAGTGCTGATCTCTTTTATTGTCGGAGTGGCATCCAGCTTGCTGATGACAAACCTTGGGGGTCTTTCACGGCTGTCAAGGATAAAAGACACCATTCTTGTTACTGTCGCGGGAAAAATTCCCCATGTCTATTACATCGATATCGAAAAAAATGGCAAGGATTACAGATTGAAGGAAGGAGACCGGTTTGAGGTCTCGTATCGTGACGAGTTTGTTGTAAAGCAGATATCGACAGATGCTCTCTTTAACCGTAATATCACGGTTGATATTGAGGGGATGGGAAGCTCGAACGATTTGGAGATGCTGTTGAAGGGGATCGAGCTGGTTGACGGGAAGATAGCGAACGGCAGTAAGACTTTCGGAATTGATGTTCTGCACAGGGACAAGGTTATCGCATCCATTCCGATAGATGTAACGATTATGCCTCAGGACTGGTTGAGATTTGCGAGAGGATCCAAGACGGAGAAATCGAGGATCGAGTACCTTGAACGTGCTGTTCGCATGAAAAAGGATGACACAAACGCGCGCAAGATGCTGGCGAAGCTGTATGTGAAATCCGGGATGACTAACAAGGGAATCCTGGAATATAAAAGGATATTAAGACAAAAACCCGACGACCTTGCCTCCCTTATCGAGCTTTCAAAGATATACATGCGGGGGAAGCAGTACGAGAAGGCCATATCCATTCATCGGAAAATTATCAAAATAGACACCAAAGACGATGTTGCCTATGCGAATATCGCTTACTCCTACGCGAAACTGGGAAACTGGAAGAGAGCGATTGCCAACAGTGAGGCTTCACTCAGACTGAACCCCGACAGCACCACAGTTCGTTATAACCTGGCTGAGGCGTACGAAAAGACGGGCAGGGACAAGGATGCGATTGCGCAGTACGAAAAGGTACTGAAGAAAATGCCGGGTGATGTAAATGTTATGATCGCTTTCTCGGATGCCTGCCTCAGGGCGGGCAGGTATGATGATGCCATAAATATATATAGAAAGGTTATAAAGAAACAACCGAAAAACGCCTCCGCGTATGCTAATATAGGATTCGCCTATGGAAATAAGGGGCTTCTGGAAAAAGAAATAGCGAATTACAAGAAGGCCATCTCTCTCAGGCCCAAAGATCCGGCAATACATTTCAACCTTGCCATGGCGTACGAGAAGGGTAAGCTGTACGATAAGGCGGCCCGGGAATATCGTAAGGTGCTGAAACTCAAGCCAGGTGATGCGGATGCCCGGCTGCGGCTCGCCGAGTATTATCTGATGAAAAAAGACTATGGCAGGGCGGTAGTCCTGTATGAAAAAGTGGCAAAGGTCCAGCTCAAAGATGCATCGATATACGAAAAAATCGGTTTTGCGTATGGAGAATTAAAGAAATATAAAGAGTCTGCCGCTAATTATGAAAAGGCCATAAAATATGGCGCGAAGGGCGAATATATCCACTATAACCTTGCCGTTGCATATGACAAGACCGGCAGGAAGAAAAAGGCGGTCTTTGAATATGAAAAGTCTGCCTCGCACAAACCCACTATGGATGTGATGACTGTACTGGCGAATTATTACATGAAAGAAAAGCAATATGACAGGGCCATCGATGCATATAAAAAGATGATCAAGATCGCCCCCGGAGAAGCCGGATTATATTCGGGTATAGGATATGTCTGCAGCCTGAAGGGGGATATAGACAGGGCGATTGCCAACTACAAGGCTTCGCTTCGTTACGACAGTGAAGACGATATCGTATACTGCCGGCTGGGCAATGCCTATGAAAAAAAGGGCATGTACAAAGAGGCGCTCAGGGAATATACAAATGCGTATCAGATTAATCCGGATTCTAACGAAGCGGCGCGCAAGATACCGCAGATGAGGATTCGGATGCTGCAGAAGAAACATCAGTAGATAGAGGGAGTAATGAAAATGAGACAGATTATCCTGGGAGATATAGTTATAGGTGGAGATGCCCCTTTTGTGCTGATTTCAGGTCCATGCGTTATCGAAGATGGTGTAAAAACGGAGAAAATTGCTCTGTACCTGAAGAATCTGACAAGGGATCTGGGGATCCCCTTTATCTTCAAGGCATCCTATGACAAGGCGAACAGAAGCTCCATGAACTCTTTCAGAGGCCCAGGCCTGAAAGAAGGTCTTGATATACTCAGGGGAATCAAAGAGGGGCTGGGGGTCCCCGTCCTTTCGGACGTCCATCGCTTTGAGGAAATTGAAGACGCATCTAAGATACTGGATATTATGCAGATTCCGGCATTTCTGTGCCGACAGACAGACTTTGTAATGGAAGTTGCCCGGGTCGCCGGTATAATCAATGTCAAGAAGGGGCAGTTTATAGCTCCGTGGGATGTTTCGAATATATTAGACAAAATAGTATCCAGCGGTAATAAAAACATAATGATTACAGAGAGAGGAGTGAGCTTTGGCTACAATAACCTTGTTGCCGACATGAGGTCGCTTCCCATATTGAGGGGAATGGGATATCCTGTAATTTTTGATGCCACACACAGCGTACAGCTTCCGGGTGGCGCCGGTGACTCGTCCGGAGGCAATAGAGAAATGGCTGTTTATCTGTCACGAGCGGCAGTTGCCACGGGGATTGATGGATTGTTCCTTGAAGTACATCCCGATCCCGAGTGTGCCCTGTGTGACGGCCCCAATTCCCTATGCCTGGATTTGCTTCCGGATTTCCTTGGGACGCTTAAGGAGATAGACAGGATCGTTAAAACCGGTAAAAGTTGAAGCTTGTCCTCGACTCCGATCGGGGAACGGGAATCCAGTCCCGACGAGTCGGGATTAAGTAGTTATGCGCTTCTGGATTCCCGCCTACGCGGGAATGACAGACTTTTTACGAAAGCATCAAAGTTGAGAGAAGGATAGATTATGGACAAATCTTTGTCTGAAAAGCTCAAGAGGGTCGTTCTCCTGGTGTTGGATGTTGATGGTGTGCTGACCGATGGAAAAATAATTATTGATGACCTTGGAAATGAATCCAAGAACTTCAACGTCAGAGACGGACATGGGATGAAGCTTCTGATGAGAAGCGGCGTTGATATAGTTTTCCTGACGGGCAGAAGGTCCGAGGTGGTAAAACACCGTGCGAATGAACTTGAAATCAAAGATGTTTATCAGGGCGTAACAGACAAGGCGAAGATGCTGGGTGAGATACTTGATGCAAGGGGATTGTCGGGCGAGTGCGTCGCGTATATGGGAGATGACATAGTAGATATTCCCGTGTTCAGAATGGTGGGGTTTTCGGCAGCTGTTGCGGATGCGCTCGATTATGTCAAGGCAGAGTCCGATTACGTTACCGGAAAAGAAGGAGGGAACGGGGCAGTGAGAGAAATCTGCGAGATGATCCTCACCGCCCGGGGGAAATGGGGCGATGTAACATCGAGATATGGAATTAGAGTTGAAGAATGAGACTTTCACTTTACATGTCGGCAGTTAAATGGTACATTTCTTGCAAAAATACTCGGGAGAGCTTTGAAAATACGGGTTTTCGATGTTTCTGTCCGCGTGCGGACACGCAAAAGTATAACATTTTTTCGCTCTCAGAACCACGCCATTCAGTTTTTGATGATCTCCCTGGATTCAACTTTTGTTAGAGAAAATATCAGCGAAGAAACTGTTCATTGGAGGATCTGTTCTCCTTGCCGGTGCCCTGTTTCTGTATGTGCTTTGTGTCGCCCACAAAGAGGAAAATAATGTTCTTAAAGTTCTTTCGGACAGGGTTGATCTTCAGATAAAGGATTTTCACTATACCGAGGTGGGAGATCCCGATCTGACATGGGAGATTAACGCGGATACCGCCAGGTACATCAAGAAGGATGATGTCACTCTTTTTGAAAAAATTGAGGCAAAATTAATTTTTTCCAGTGGTAAGATGTACACGATAACGGGCAAGAATGGTTCTTTGCATACCGATACAAAGGATATGGATATATACGGGAATGTGGTTGTCGTTTCGGACAAGGGTGATCGCTTTGAGACTGACAGCCTGAACTATACCCATGGTGATGGAATGATCCATACGAAAGATACCGTGAAAATGACACGCCCAGGAGTCGATGTGAAAGGGGTGGGTATGAATATCTCGCTGAGAGACAAAAAAATAACCCTGTTATCCGATGTCAGCGCGATAATAGAAAAAAAATAACAGTAATTACTCAGGTGGGTAGGCTGAAGGCATTTAGGTTACAAAAAAACTAACAGCCTTTAGCCTAATAGCCTTCAGTCTAAACAGCTTTAGGAACTTGTAGGTTGGGTTGAGGTACGAAACCCAACAAAAGCTTGGAATCTTTGGACCCTCTTCTCCGACTAAATTGGAGAAGAACCATAGAAAATAATTTTGATTGGGTGCTTGCGAGATATGAGAAAAAAAATCTTACTGATGCTGGCTCTTGTGGCGATTTTTCCCCTTGCCGCGACAGGAGGTGTGTGCGGGGCCGAAAGCCCCATAAAGACAACCTCTAAAAGTCCCATACAGATAACCTCTGATCGTCTGGATGCTTATGATGACAAGGCCCTCGTGCTCTTCTCCGGCAGTGTCGTGGCCACGCAGGATGATACGGTGATGCATGCGGACGAACTGTATCTCTACTATGACAAGAAGAATGGTAAAGAGAAGGGCGATGGCAAGAAGGTTCCCACCGGCGTAACGATGAGCGCGGGAAAGATAAAGAGGATTGAATTAAGGGGTAATGTTACCATGAAAAGCGGTGAAAGGACCGTCACCGGAGACAGAGCCATTTTCTATAATGCAGAGCAAAAAATCATTATAACGGGCAATACTGTGATGAGAGAAGGAGACAACGTGATCAGGGGGGACAGGATCACAGTTTTCCTGGAGGAAAACAGGGGAGTTGTAGATGGCACCGGCGGAGAAAGAGTTACGGCTACTATCTATCCGGATGACACCAAGAAATAACCTGAGTAGTTATAAAATCAAGAGAGTTGAATCTTTGGAAAAGTTAATTGCGACAGAACTGGTAAAAGCATACAACGGGCGACGTGTTGTTGATGAGGTCAACCTGGAGATCCACAGAGGGGAAGTGGTTGGCCTCCTGGGGCCTAACGGCGCCGGCAAGACAACAACCTTCTACATAATAGTAGGGCTGATACGTCCGGATGGTGGAAGTGTATTATTGAATGGCGAGGATATCAGCCGGTACCCGATGTACATGAGGGCGCGAAGGGGGATAAATTATCTCCCGCAGGAACCGTCGGTATTCAGGAAACTCACAGTGGAAGAGAATGTAATGGCTATTCTGGAAACACTGGATATAAATAAAGAGGAACGAGAGGAAAGACTGAGCGAACTCCTCGAAGAACTGGATCTCTCGGGTCTTTCAAAAAATATGGCATATTCTCTTTCAGGCGGCGAACGCAGAAGGGTGGAGATTACAAGGGCGCTGGTCACATCACCGCAGTACATGTTGCTCGACGAGCCCTTTGCGGGTATTGATCCAATGG
Organism: Deltaproteobacteria bacterium; assembly: GCA_019313695.1. GTDB lineage: Bacteria > Desulfobacterota > Syntrophia > Syntrophales > UBA2210 > UBA2210. The sequence goes on along the minus strand of JAFDAS010000041.1, from coordinate 7,365 downwards.
CGGTTGCGGATATTCAGGATATTATACGCAAATTACGGTCAAGGGGAATAGGGGTCCTGATTTCCGATCATAATGTGAGGGAAACCCTCAAGGTTTGTGACAGGGCGTATATCGTAAACGAGGGCACTATCCTGCTTGAAGGTGATCCGGATTATATAGCCGGCAGTGAAATTGCCCGTAAATTTTATCTTGGGAAAGATTTCGATCTATAGACAGGCAGGACGATGATTTTTGAACTCAAACAGACCCTTAAGCTGACGCAGCAGCTGATCATGACGCCGCAACTGCAGCAGTCGATCAAACTCCTTCAACTTTCGAGATTAGAGCTGGCGGATACCATAAACCAGGAGCTTGAAGAAAACCCTCTTCTCGAAGAATCCCGAGAGGTTGGGACCGGCGACGATCCGGAGACAGAGATTGTCCCGGAGCTTGACGATATGAAGGTTGAAACGAAGACAAGGGAAATCACCGGAGAGGGAGACGGAAAAGAGGATTTTGACTGGGACGGCTATCTCGAAGATTTCGGCCCGATGGGTGTTCCCTATCATCGTGAGGATGCAGATGCGCCCCCCTTCGAGAATATGCTTACCAAAACAAGTTCTCTCTCAGATCACCTGCTGTGGCAGCTTAACCTGTCGCGTTTTACCAATGTGGAAAAACGTGTGGGTGTACAGATCATAGGTAACCTGAACAGTGATGGATACTTGATGGCAACCCCTGAAGAGATTGCCTTTATAGAAGATGTGGAACCGACTCTGGCTGAAGATGTCCTTAAAAAGGTGCAGGAATTTGATCCCCAGGGTATAGCCACGAGGGATTTGAAGGAGTGTCTGCTCACACAGATCAGGCTTCTGGATGGTGATTTGTCGCTTCCTGCAATTATAGTTGAGAATCATTTGAAGGATCTCGAGACGAGAAACTACAACAATATAGCCAGGAAACTAAAGGTTTCCATCGATGACGTTCAGCAGGCGGCGTTGGTGATAATCAAACTGAATCCTAAACCGGGACTTCTTTACAACGAAGAAAGGGCACAATATATAATTCCGGATGTATTCGTTTTCAAGGTTGGAGACGTATACAGGATTATCCTGAATGATGATGGCCTGCCGAAACTGAGAATAAGCAACTTCTACAAGAAAATCATGGGCGGTACAAAAAACAACGGCGGGGAAAAGTGCAAAACATATATCAAAGACAAATTGCAGTCCGCAACCTGGCTGATAAAGAGCATTCAGCAAAGGCAAAAAACGATCTACAGGGTATCGGAAAGTATCGTGGAACACCAGATGGAATTTTTTGACAGGGGTATCAGCTATTTAAAGCCCATGGTTCTTAGAGATATCGCCGATGATGTAGAGATGCATGAGTCAACGATAAGCAGGGTTACCACGAATAAGTACATGCATACGCCGAGGGGCATATTTGAACTCAAATATTTTTTTAACAGTGGGATAAACAGGATAGGCGAGCTACAGATAGCATCTCAAAGCGTTAAGGAAAAAATTAAGGATATAGTCAGCGGAGAGGATAGCAGGAAACCCTATAATGACAGTCAGATAGTTGATATACTCACGGGATTCGACATATCCATAGCAAGAAGAACTGTGGCAAAATACAGGGAAATGCTGGGGATATTGCCCTCATCCAAGAGGAAGAAGTATTTCTGATCTGGTGAAATATCGATTGACTTTTACAGTTGGCTCAAATATAAGGCGGATTTTTATTGTGTTGGTGGAAACTGATTAAGAGGAGGAATATGCATGCAGACTTCTTTTACATTTCGAAATATGGAAGCCGAAGAGTGGCTGAAGGACTATGTTGACAAGAAACTTTCCAGGATTGACAGGTATATGGACAAGCCTGTGAATGCCACTGTGACACTGTCTATAGAAAAATTCAGGAATGTTGCCGAAATAAAGCTATCGGCCAGGGGTATAAATTTGCAGGGCAGGGAAGAGGCCAAAGAAATGACCCTTGCCGTCGATAATGTCATAGATAAGGTGGAACGGCAGATAAAGAAATATAAGCAAAAGACGAGGAATCACAAGGATGTAGCATCCAGAAGCGAAAGCATGGATACAGGCGCTGAAGAATATGATGAATATGATGAGAGCTCCAAAGTGGTGGAGACAAAGAAGATCATACTTGAACCCATGTCTCTGGAAGACGCGGTCCTGGAAATGGACGAATCGAGAAAAATGTTTGTCATTTACAGGGATTCTTCCTCCGAAAAGGTGAGCGTTATTTATCGTCGTGATGACGAAAAATATGTCCTGATTGAGACCAACAGCTGAAATACAGGGTAAGCCATGATGAATATTCAAGACATGCTTAAAAAAGAATTTATTATCGAAGATCTGAAATCCAGGACGAAGAAGGAGACCCTCGTCGAACTGGCGGATGTCTTTCTGCGCGACGATACGAATATTGATCGGGACGCCATGATTGAGGTGTTGCTGGAAAGGGAGAAACTTGGAAGTACGGGAATAGGTGATGGTATTGCCATACCTCATGGAAAACTTGCAGGTCTTGAAAAGCTTGTTGTCTCATTTGGAAGAAGCCGCGGGGGGGTTGATTTTGATTCCCTGGACGGAAGACCTGTGTATATCTTCTTTTTGCTTATGGCCCCGGAGAATTCGGCCGGGCAGCATTTGAAAGCGTTGGCCAGGATCTCACGGATGCTGAAAGATGTCTCCTTCAGAGAATCCCTTATCAATGCTGAATCATCTGAAAATATATATGATCTTATAGTTGAAAAGGATGGGACACATATTTAGTGTCCATTCCCGACGAGTCGGGACTATTTCTCCTCACAATCTTTGCGTCAGATCCGGATTTCAATCCCCAGAATACTGAAATGTATTTCTGCAATAACACAGAAAAAACAGTAAGATATCGAAAAGCGGGGGCGCGATGAAAAATCTTCGTATCGTCATTATAACCGGCCTGTCTGGTTCCGGGAAGAGTACGGCACTGAGGTCCCTGGAAGATATAGGGTTTTTCTGCGTCGATAATCTTCCGGTCATGCTTCTCCCTAAATTTCTGGACATGCAGACTGAATCCCCTTCCGAAATTTCGAAGATAGCCCTGGTCATGGACCTGCGTGAGAAACATTTTCTTGAAAAGCATATAGACGTTCTCTCTCGATTGAGAAAAAAGAGATACAATGTCGAGATACTCTTCCTTGATACGAGCAACGACCTCCTTCTGCGAAGGTTCAGCGAGACGAGGAGGATGCATCCACTGTCGGAAGGCAAAACTATCCTTGAGAACATAGAGCTGGAGCGTGATAAACTGCACGAATTGAAAGAAATGGCCGGCAATGTCATTGACACGTCGGATTACAGCGTTCACCAGTTGAAGGAACATGTCCAGAGACTCTACCTCGCGCCTGGCAAGGCCAGAAAACTCCTTATAAACCTGATATCGTTCGGATACCGTTTCGGATTGCCTCCGGACGCGGATATCGTGATGGATGTCAGATTTCTTCCCAATCCCTATTTTGTCAGTGATCTCAAGGAACACAATGGCAATGAAAAGGCCGTGGAAAAATATGTTATGGCCTGGGATGACACCAGACAGTTCCTCATGAAATTGTATGAGATGATGACGTTTCTGGCGCCACTCTACGAGAAAGAGGGAAAATCATACCTGAATATCGGTATAGGGTGTACCGGAGGAAAACACAGATCTGTGGTTATTCTCAACCAGCTGGCAAAATATTTTACGGGCAGAGACTACACAACAAATGTAAGCCACCGGGATATAGACAGGGCGTAAAAATAAAAGGTAACTACTCGGGTTGTTTAGACTGTAGGCTGAAGGCATTTAGGTTACAGAAAAGCTAACAGCCTTTAGCCTAATAGCCTTCAGTCTAATCCCGACTCGTTGGGACAGTTTGACTACGTTAGTAGTTGCAATAAAAGGATTAAGGGCTTACTCCTTACGGAGACGCCAGCTTTCTCGTTACATTATCCTTTATCCAGTGCGGATCCCACCATTCCACCGGGTTTACAAATTTCCCCCCTACTATCATGCTGAAGTGAAGGTGATCGCCTCCCGCCATGCCGGTGATACCCGTGCGGCCTATTATTTCCCCTTTTTTAACCTCTTGACCCTTCTTTACGTTTACCGATGAGAGATGACCATAGAGACTGAAGATTCCCATGCCGTGATCTATGATTATTGTATCACCGTAGATTCCGAGATATCCTGTAAAGGCGACAACACCCCCATTTGACGCCTCTACCGGCGCGTTTTTAGTGGATGCGAGATCGACTCCCATGTGTACACTCTTACTTATTTCTCTGCCGTCATGATAATAGGTTCTCCGGTCGCCAAAGGTTGCCATGGTGGCGGCATTTTTCATCCGGAGGAAGGTTCCTTCCCAGAGTTGCTCCGGCCGTGAATCTTTGCAGATCGTTTCAATAGTTTTCAAGTTGTTCGCTCTCATCTCCGTGTTTACGCGCGAGAAGGCTTCGAGCAGAGTGGTCCCCCTCAAGTCTTTGTATCTGTGCTGAAACTCCGGCATTTTCATCTCCAGGAAACGCTGACTGATATTCATCCTGTCACTGCGGAACCGCTTGTTTCTTATGTGAAAGGAAACCGGGCAGAGCGAACAGTTTCCGGCACCGTCTTCAGCCAGGATACTTATCTTAAGACTTTTTTCCGCGGCATCCATGATGGGGATGGCAAAATAAGATACACGATGGACTGCGTCCGATGCGATTGCCGGATACGAGGGAAAAAAAGTATTGTCGACCTGTACGCAGCTTAGAGGCACATTCTCTGAAAGATTGTAGGCTATGACGCACGAACCTCCCGGGTTTATGTAGTTAGAAAAATTCACAGGGGATATCCGGGGCGGTACGGTATCTATAACTACGCCGAATGTCACGGCTTTCGTGTTCTTTCTGAGCGAATGGTCAGTGACAGTTATGTCGATCGTGGCGGTTCCGTCAAGGAGTTTAAGATCTTCCGGAAATACATCAACTGTCAGGGTTTCCTTATTTACCCCCCTTTGAGGCAGGTTCAAAGAACTTAATGTGTATTTCTTCCCATCCTGTGAGATATCGACGGAAACATTTCGAAGGCCGCTCTTTCTGTCAATGCAGATGACATCGAATGTTGTTTGCTGCCCTATCATCTTGATATCCCGGCTTAATATTATCTCCGGGTCTTCTCCCTCGTAATAAACCATGAAGGCCCAGATTCCCACACCCACCAGCGCGATTAAAACAATAAAAAACAGATACCTCAGATATTTGTTCATATAATCCTCTCTTTCATGGCAATCCTTTCGCGGTTGACGTTATATATAATAACTGTTATATTTTCGCAACCACTCAGGTGGTAAACGTTATTATAGAATCTACACCGAATAACCTGCCTGATCGGTGGATACAGGGATATTGCCATGCTGAAAGACAAAAATATTGTTCTCGGGATAACCGGCGGCATTGCCGCGTACAAGGCTGCGGAGTTGACAAGGGAGTTCGTAAAACGGGGGGCGAAGGTGAAGATCATCATGACCTCGAACGCGACCCGGTTCATAACCCCGCTCACCCTGCAGACGCTTTCCGGCAACCCCGTCTACACCGACATGTTTTCCCTCTCCGGCGACTGGGACATACATCATATATCTCTGGCACAGTCTGCCGACATAATCGTTGTGGCTCCCGCAACCTACAATATAATCGGTAAAATCGCGTCTGGTATTGCTGACGACCTTCTTTCCACGACAGTAACCGCCACCAGGGCTCCTGTGCTGATATGCCCGGCGATGAATTCGAACATGTACGACAACCCCATCCTTCGATCCAATATCGACAAACTCTCAGCGCTGGGATATCTCTTTATGGATGCCGGGCTTGGGGAGCTTGCCTGCAAGGCGGATGGGTTCGGAAGATTGCCCGATCCTGCTGATATCGTCGAAGAGGTCGAAACGGTTTTGACACAAAAGGACCTGAAAGAACACAAGATACTGATAACCGCAGGTCCCACCAGAGAGTCCTTTGATCCTGTGAGGTATATATCCAACCATTCGTCCGGAAAGATGGGATATGCCCTGGCTGTCATGGCAAGGAGGAGGGGCGCGGACGTCACACTCGTCAGTGGGCCCACCTCGCTTCCAGTACCTGCTGGTGTCAAATTTGCAGGGGTGTCCAGCGCTTCCGAGATGAGAGATGCCGTGATGGAACGTGTTGAAGAAGCGACAGTTATCATCAAGGCGGCCGCGGTGGCCGATTTCCGTCCATCCATCGTCTCGGATTCCAAGATGAAAAAAGGGGCTGACCGGCTGAATATCAGCCTCGAGAGGACGCCCGATATAATATCCGAGGTCGGTGGCAGGAAGGGTGATCGCATACTTGTGGGATTTGCCATGGAGACGGAAAATCTCACCGCGAATGCGCGGGACAAGATGAAGGCCAAGGGCATGGACCTGATAGTGGCGAACGAGCTTGGCCGTCCAGGCTCCGGATTTCAGCATGACACAAATATCGTGAAGATTATAGATAAATCAGGGAATATTGAGGAATTGCCCCTTATGGACAAGAGAGATGTGGCGAACAGGATTCTGGACAGGATTCTGGAAATCTCCGGCAGAAAGGGCAGGGCATGAGAGAAGAACTTCTGGAACTGACAACCGCCTTGAAAAATCATATAATATCGGAGACGGAGAGAGAATCGGGAAACGGTCTGAGAAATCTGTGCCTGAAGAGAGAATCGGATGCCCCGTCCCCCATGCCGCTTGATGCAGCAACGAATGACAGGGCGATTCGCGTCCCCTCCGTGGCGCTGGAAGATATAAGAGAAGAACTTGGAGACTGCAAAAGGTGCAAGTTACACGGTGAAAGACACCACATCGTCTTCGGGGAGGGCAATCCCCTTGCCGATCTTGTGTTCGTGGGCGAGGCCCCGGGAAGAGACGAAGACATGCAGGGGAGGCCATTTGTGGGCCGGGCCGGGCAGTTGCTTACGGACATTATAAAGGCTATGGGGCTGAAGAGAGATGAGGTATATATATGCAATATATTAAAATGCCGTCCCCCGGGGAACCGCAATCCCGAACCGGAAGAGATAGCCGTCTGCGAGCCCTTCCTGGTAAAGCAGCTTCAGTCTATACAGCCGCGTGTCATCTGCGCGCTCGGTAAATTCGCGGCCCAGACCCTCCTCAAAACGGATACAGCCATCTCTATGCTGCGCGGCAGGTTTCATTCCTATCATGAAATAAAACTCATGCCCACGTACCATCCGGCCTATCTTCTGAGAAATCCGGGTGCAAAAAAACAGGTCTGGCAGGATGTGCAGATTATTATGGAAGAGTTGAAACAGAAGTCGGAGAGCGGAGTATAAAATAAC
>JAFDAS010000040.1 GCA_019313695.1 Deltaproteobacteria bacterium | reverse complement strand
CTACAACTTCGAAAAAGAGTCGGCGATGGCAAAGATGTACGCCTCCGACGTGGCCATGAGAGCCGCGATTGAAGGGGTGCAGATATTCGGCGGCTATGGATACTGCAAGGATTATCCCGCTGAAAGGCATATGCGTGACGCAAAAATATGCCAGATATACGAAGGCACCAACGAAATCCAGAGAGTGGTTATTGCCAGAAAGCTGCTGGGGGCAAGATAGTTTTCACAAGATAGAAAATGGGGTCAGACTCGATTTAATTCTCTTCTCCAATTAGTTGTAGGGTGGGTTGAGGTACGAAACCCACCAAAACTGTAGGTTGTAGGGTGGGTTGAGGTACGAAACCCAACAAAAACCTGTCGAAAAGGGCCGCGATGAATTTTAAACTGTCCAGACTGTCCGATTATGAAGGGATAAAGGGGCCGCTGCTCCTGATGATCCTGGACGGCATGGGACTGTACCGGGGGAAGAAAGATGGATACCCCGGGAATGCCATCGATATCGCGGCCCCGCGAACCCTGTGCCGCCTCATGGAGAATGAAAAGATAGTAACCCGTCTCAGGGCGCATGGGACGGCGGTGGGCATGCCCTCGGACAAAGACCAGGGAAACAGCGAAGTAGGTCACAACGCCATGGGGGCCGGCCGAATATTCGAGCAGGGGGCGAAACTCGTGGAGGACGCGATCGAAAGCGGCAGCCTCTTCGAGGGAAAAACCTGGAAAAGGATAATCTCCAACTCACTGACAGCAAAAACCCCCGTGCATTTCATAGGTCTCATATCAGACGGAAATGTCCACAGCAACATCGCGCACCTGATCTCGATGATCGGACAGTGTGACAGGGAAGGTGTGGAGGAGGTATATGTGCATGGCCTCCTGGATGGACGGGATGTGCCTCCCCTGAGCGCCCTTCGTTATTTCGGCGAACTGGAAGACTATCTCTGGTCGCTGCGCGCGCATGCCGCCGGGGAGACGGGCAGGAAACGACGGTATCTGATTGCCTCCGGAGGGGGCCGGATGGTAACCACCATGGACCGTTACGAGGCGGACTGGTCCATCGTTGAAAGGGGCTATAATGCCCACGTCCTGGGTATCGGCCCGAAATTTTCCGACAGTCTCACAGCCATCAGTGCCCTGCGCGACAGAGAGGGTGTCGACGACCAGTACCTTTCACACTGGGTGATCCACGAGCCCGATAATCCGGAAAAACCCCTCACCCAAATCAGAGACGGCGATGGCGTAATCCTGTTCAACTTCCGGGGCGACCGGGCGCTTGAGATCAGCCGCGCGTTCATTGAAGACGATTTCAAGGGGTTCAGACGCGACCACCGCCCCGATGTCATATACGCCGGAATGCTTGAGTATGACGCGGACACGAAAATGCCCCCGGAATATCTCGTCGCGCCACCCGCCATCGATCACACACTATCGGAGTACCTGGCGCACAACGGCATTTCGCAATACGCCATAAGCGAGACACAGAAATTCGGCCATGTAACCTATTTCTGGAACGGCAACAACTCCGCCAGGTTTAGCGAGAAGCTTGAAAAATGGGTGGAGATTGAATCCGACCGAGTGCCCTTTGACCGGGCGCCGGAGATGAAGGCCGATGAAATAGCATCTCAGACAATCGCGGCCATGCAATCCGAGAAATACAAATTCCTCCGCCTGAATTTTCCAAACGGGGATATGGTGGGACACACGGGATCACTTCGGGCGGCGGTGAAGGCTGTAGAGGCCGTGGACAGGGCGGCGGACAGGTTGATTGAAGCGGTGGACAAGCTCGGCGGCACGGTAATAATAACCGCCGACCACGGAAACTGCGAACAGATGACAGCAGTGAACGAAAAGACAGGCAGGCCCGTCATGGGAGCAGGCGGAGGGTACAAACCGCAGACAAGTCACACCCTGAATCCGGTACCGTTCATTATTCATGGCCCCGATACCGGCCGCTACGAACTTGCCGGAGTCCCTGACCCGGGGTTAGGCAATATCGCCTCAACAATCCTTCTGCTCCTTGGATATGAGAAGCCGGAGGACTACCTGGAATCACTCATCAATATATCCCCGCCCCGCATCCGCCGGCAATCGTCTGGCCCAGTTCCCTGCACTGAGCGAGGATCTCGTCAGTCACCCCTCCTTTTGAATCCCTTGCAATAACAGGATCGTAAACCTTCTTGAACTGATACCCGAGGGCGACGCGCTCTATGCTGTTCAGCGCCCCCGTTCCATCATTCCCCGCGCTGATAAAGACGACATAGGGCTTCCTGAAAACCTTTCCCTCCGCGGGATAAAAGGTGCGGTCAAAAAAATTCTTGACAGCGCCGGACATGTACCCGAAGTTTTCCGGGGTCCCTATCACAAGCCCGTCACAACCGAGAAGATCTTCCAGAGACGCGTCGGCCGCCTTTTTCAGGATCACCTCCGTGTCCTCCATGCCCGCGGCCCCCTGCGCGACCGCCCCGGCCATCTTTTCGGTGTTTCCGGTCTGCGAATGATAGACAATCAGTATCCTGGTCATCATCCCTCCAGCGAATCCACAAATTCCCGCAACGCCGCGTTAAAACTCTCCGCGTCCTCCATCATGACAAAGTGCCCCGCCTCCTTTATCAGCACAAGTTTTGCACCCGGAATTTTTTCCTTAAGATAGATGGAAAATTTTGGGGGCATCATCCTGTCATCCTCTCCGCAGATCAGGAGTGCGGGAATACGGATCTGTTCCACCTCGCCGGAGACATCCAGCCTGTCGCACGAAAGAAAGTCGCCATAAGCGACATCCTTGTCAGCCCGCCTGAGATTGTCGATCAGAAAATCTCCCAGTCGTTCGCGGTTCTTCTTCGATACGGCAAATTCGGGAATGGAATTGATTATCATCGAAGGGTCGCCCTTCATGCCATCCAGCACCAGAGGGTTTACCGGCATCTTCGCCCCGCCCCCCACCGTCACTATACCGGACAGCATATCGCCATATCTTATGGCCGATTCAAGGACTATCGCGGCGCCCAGAGAATGACCTGCCAGAACAGGCTTCCGCAGACCGAGGGCCTCCACTGTCTTTTTAACCCACTTCGCGTAAAGGGCGACTTCCCGCTCGCCCCTCCCGCCGGATTGTCCATGTCCCGGGAGGTCCACAGCAACCATATTGAACTCGTCTTCCATGCCGGCATACTGGTTTTCCCAGACCGTATGATCTCCCGCGGAACCGTGTATAAAAAACAGCGTTTTTCTCCCGGAGGCAAGGCCTCCCTCATTTGTCCGGAAGGCAATTTTTATTCCATCTATTTCCTGAAATTTCATGAACACCCCCTGACCCTGCAAACTATTTGGGCGGGAAGACCTGTCCCCCCGCCCAAATTCCTAAATATCTTTTTTCAATAATCGGGGACAGTCCCGACAGGTCGGGATAAACCTGTCCCCACTGGTGTTAATCAACACTGGTGCAAACTCACTTCTTCCTCTTTGCCAGCTCATCCTTCCTCAGATCCTTGCGGAGGATTTTGCCGATATTGGTTTTTGGAAGTTCCTCGCGGAACTCTATCTCCGTCGGAAGCTTATAGGCGGCCAGCTTGTCCTTGCAGAACGCTATCAGCTCTTCCTCTGTGGCGCTTTCACCCTCCTTCAACACCACAAAGACCTTGGCGCTTTCACCCCTCTTCGGATCGGGGATTCCTATGGCGCAGGCCTCCTGTACCTTCGGATTCTCATAGAAGACCTCGTCTATGTCACGCGGATAGACATTGTAGCCGCCCGATATGATCATATCCTTCTTGCGGTCCACGATGTAAAAATATCCATCCTCATCCATCGTCGCGATGTCCCCCGTATAGATCCAGCCGTCCTTCAGGGTGTTCGCCGTCTCATCAGGCATATCTTTATAGCCCTTCATGATCTGCGGCCCCTTGACTATAAGCTCTCCCGGCTCGCCTACAGGCATGTCCGTCACGCCGTCATCCAGATCGACGATCCTGCAGAGCGTGTCGGAGAGGGGAAGTCCAACGCTCCCGATCTTGCGCGCTCCGCCCGCGAATGGATTTATATGCGTGACGGGCGTGGTCTCTGTCATCCCGAATCCCTCAACGATAACCGATCCTGTAACCTTTTCAAAATCATTGATAACTTCGACCGGAAGGGGCGCGCTTCCGGAGAAACAGCCCTCTATGGAAGTCATGTCAGTCTTCTTCATATTGGGATGATTCAACATCCCTATATACATGGTCGGCACCAGCGGAGCGAAGGAAGGTTTGAATTTCCCTATTGCTTCGAGAAGTGGCTCCGGCTGGGGTTTGGGAACAAGGATGTCGGTCCATCCCATATAGATGGAGAAGTTCATGGTCGTGGACAGACCGAAGACATGGAAGAAGGGAAGCGCTCCCAGTATGCTTCCTTTACCCCGCCCGAACTTTGGAAACCACGCGTCCAGGTGCTGCACCTGTTTGCTCAGGTTGGCGTGGGTCAGCATAACTCCCTTGGAAACCCCTGTCGTGCCGCCGGTGTACTGGTACATGGCCACACTTTCAAAATCGATCTTCACGGAAGGTGGATTGGGTGCATATTTCGCGATACAATCCTTCCATTTATAGACATCCGGTGCCTCTTTGACATCCGCGGCCAGTTTTTTCTTCTTTGCCACAAGTGGGAACAAAAGACTCTTGGGGAAGGGGAGATAATCCCCGATGGAGGTATAGACGATCTCCTTGATCTTTGTCTTCGGACGAAGATCGATCATCCGGTTTCCGAGAAGATCGAGGGTTATGAGCACCTTTGAACCGGAATCGTTAAACTGATGCTCAAGCTCTACATCCGAGTAGAGGGGATTATTCATGACCGCCACTCCCCCAACCTTCATAATGGCGAAGTAGGCCGCGACACAGGGAATCAGGTTGGGCAGAAGTATCGCGACGGCGTCTCCCTTTTTCACGCCGAAATCCGTAAGGCAGGTGGCAAACCGGTCCACCATCTCCTTGAGCTCCTTATAGGTCTGCTTATATCCCTGAAAAATAAGCGCGGCCATTTCGGGAAAATCGCGGGCCGACCGGTCAAGATAATCCGGCATGCATACTTCCTCATAATCAACGAATTCCGGTACTCCCTTTTCATACGATTTAAGCCAGGGTTTGTCCTCGTACTTGATTGCATCTGCCATAAGTTCCTGCCCTCCTTTAGGTTAAAATGAAAAGAAAAGGAAAGAAAAGGGGTCACACCTATTTATTTTCCTTTTCCTCCTCTTGGGGGGTTTAAAGGTTTGAGGGAAATAAATAGGTGTGACCCCTTTTCCTCCCTTTTCCTCCCTTTTCCTCCCTTTTCCTCCTTAATCCGTCCCGGCAGGGGTTTCTTCCTCCGGAGCGCTCTCTTTCACATTGTTTTCTTCCGGAACATCAGCCGGGGCCGGGGCTTCTTCAAGGCCCATGGCCTCCCAGACTATTTCGGCTATATCAAGGGCCTTCATCTTCTCTTCCACCTCGCGGTCCTTGATGCCGTCCGACATCATCGTGAGACAGAAGGGACAGGCAACCGCTATGGTGTCTGCCTTTACTTCAATGGCCTGGTCCGTCCTCATATCGTTGATCCGCTCTCCGATATCCTCTTCCATCCACATCCTCGCTCCACCGGCGCCGCAGCAGAAGCTCTTCTCGTGATTACTGGCCATCTCGGACAGCTTCATGCCGGGAACAGCCTTGAGTATATTCCTCGGCTGCTCGTAGATGTCATTGTATCTGCCGAGGAAGCAGGAATCGTGATATGTGAATCCCGACTTGTCGGGACTGACCTGCTCCTTCAATTTGAGCTTACCCTGAGCTATCAAGTCTGCGATTATCTCTGTGTGATGATAGACCTCAAAATTGCCTCCAAAATGCGGGTAATCCTTCTTGAGGGTGTTATATCCATGGGGGCACGTACAGATGACCTTCTTTACGCCATATCCGTTCATCACGTCTATGTTTACCTGCGCCAGGGTCTGCGAGAGATATTCATTTCCACCCCTCATGGCGGAATCGCCGCAGCAGCCCTCTTCCTCACCCAGGATGCCGAAACTGACACCGGCCTCCTTCAGGAGTTTGGCAAAGGCGACTGTAACCTTTTTACCCCTGTCATCAAAGGACCCGGAACATCCCACATAGAAGAGGTACTCCACATCCGGATCTTCGGCCAGCGTCTTGACGCCCAGCTCTTTGGCCCAGTCGGCCCTCATGTGAGCCCCTATTCCCCAGGGGTTGGAATTGTTCTCCATATTTCTGTAAGTCAGCTGCAGTTCCGGAGAGAAATCCGCCTCCATCAGCACCTTGTACTGTCTCATGTCCGTGATCATCGGGACATGCTCATTAAACACCGGGCAGACCTCCATGCAGTACATGCAGTTTGTGCAAGCCCACAGCTCGTGGAGATCTATGACCCCGCCCACCATGACCTTTTCCGGTTCCGGTATGACGGGTTCCTCACCCTCTTTGGCGGAATTCTTTGCCGCCATCACAACAGGCACCCTTTCCAGCCAGTATTCCTTGATATCCTGATGCAGTTTCTTCGGAGAAAGGGGTTTGCCCGACAGGTAGGCGGGGCATCCGTCCTGACACCTTCCGCATCTCAGGCACGCGTCGGAATTAAAAATCTGCTTCCACGTGAACTCCTCAAGCTGCCCCACACCGAACGACTCGGCATTTTCAAAGTCGGCAATGGGCTCAAGGTATCCCGCCGGTTTCAGCGATTTCATATACTGGTTTGCCGGCGCGAGGACAATGTGTATCAGCTTTGAATAAGGCAGATACGCGATAAAAGCAAAACCCAGGAAGGCGTGTATCCACCACGTCCACCTGTGAACGATTTCAGTTGCATCGTAGCTTATGCCGGCCAGGGTCTTCGAAAGGGCGTACCCCACAAATGACCATCCGCCCCAGGTGTATCCGTCCACATTGATATTCACATGCAGCCGGAGCGCCTCAAGCAGAAATCCCGTTACAATAATGCCGGCTATCAGGGTCAGAATAATCGCGTCATCCGCGACGGTATCGGATTTTCCCCTGTACTCCAGCCTTTCCGGTTTCTGGATATATCTTCTCCAGACCGCCAGCACGATACCGGCAAGAACGGCCAGGCCGAACACCTCCATCGTGAATGAGAACCAGAGATAGAATCCGCCGTTGAAGAAGGGCACAAGGAAAGGCAGATGAAAGTGGGTGGCATCAAAGGCCGCGCCGAATATAAGGACAAAAAACCCGAAAAATATGAGCGCGTGCATAATGCCGGGAAACGCCTCCTTGAATGTCTTTAACTGCAGGAGGGTATTGAGGAGAAGGGACTTGATCCGTTCCCCTGTGTTATCTGTTCTGTTTTCCGGCAGGCCGATCGCCTTCCACATCTTCCAGCGCCTGTAAAAGCCATAGACAGATATCGCCATGGCGATCCCCGCGAATACAAAAAGAATCAGTTCGGACGGGAAGGGGGCATTCCAGAATATCTCTCTTCCCTCATTTCCTACAGTGTATGCATCTACGCCGTGTGCCATAATGCCTCCTAAGAGGGGTCATCCTAAGAGGGGTCAGGTCTTGCGTTTTGCCTTTTCGAGACTACTCCAAATTGTTTTCTTATATCAAAAAGGCAAAACGCAAGACCTGACCCCATTGTCCATTATCTTAAAGTATCTTCTTCGCTTCCGCGGTCACTTCCGGAACGACCTTGAAGAGATCGTCCACGACACCGTAATCGGCCCTGGCAAAAATCGGGGCCTCGGCATCCTTATTGATCGCGACAATATATTTCGAAGAACTCATGCCGGCCAGATGCTGAATGGCTCCGGAAATGCCACAGGCAATGTACAGGTTCGGAGAGACCACCTTCCCGGTCTGTCCCACCTGATCCGACTGCGGTCTCCATCCCGCGTCAACTGCCGCCCTTGACGCGCCGACTGCCGCGCCGAGAAGGTCTGCCAGCTCTTCAATTACCTTGTACTCGTCGGCGCCCTTCATTCCGCGTCCGCCGGAAACGATGATATCCGCTTCCGTAAGATCGGCCTTGCCGCTTGTATCCTTCTGCGTTTCAAGCACCTTTG
Organism: Deltaproteobacteria bacterium; assembly: GCA_019313695.1. Classification (GTDB taxonomy): domain Bacteria; phylum Desulfobacterota; class Syntrophia; order Syntrophales; family UBA2210; genus UBA2210. The sequence goes on along the minus strand of JAFDAS010000040.1, from coordinate 22,501 downwards.
TCTTGAGCGCGTCCGCGGCGACACCCGCGTCAAACTTCACTACCTCGCCGGCCTTGGCATTCTCCACCGCGGCGAAGACATTCGGACGCAGGGACGCCATCTGAGGATAGCTGTCGACAACTATTTCCCCGAACACCTTCCCCGCGTACATCGGCCTGATGGCAAGAAGTTTGCCGTCGGCTATCTTTATCTCCGTGCAGTCCGAAGCCATCCCGGTAGCCAGTTTCCCAACCAGGCTCGACGAAAGATCCTTGCCCTGAACCGATGAGGCCAGAAGCAGAATAGACGCGTCATTTTCCTTCACAACTTTGGCAACCGCCGCGCTGTACGCATCCGTCGTATAATCCGCAAACATGGCGTCATCCGCCACATAAATCTTGTCTACACCATATTTACCCAGCTCCGAGGCCAGTCCTTCCACTCCGGACCCGACCAGAACCGCGCATACCTCCTCGCCCAGTTCATCCGCAAGTTTTCTTGCCGCGCTGGCAATCTCGAATGAGACCTTGCGAAGGGCGCCATCTCTCTGTTCAGCAACTATCCATACACCTTTTGCCATTTTTTTATCCTCCTCCCTTTTCCCGTTAAATTACCTTGGCCTCTTCCCTCAGCAGCTTGACCAGCTCAGCAGCCTTCGCGGCCGGATCATCACCTTCAATGATCTTTCCTGGGGCCCTTTCCGGAGGGGGAGTCATTTTTGCAATCTTTGCCTTCGGCTCAATGGATATACCGAGGGCCGCCGCGTCCTTGACATCAACCGGCTTTTTCTTCGCCTTCATAATGCCGGGGAGGGACGCGTAACGCGGTTCATTCAATCCCTTCTGCGCGGTAACAACGCACGGCATCGCGCTCTCTATGACAAGCTGCGCGCCTTCTATGGGTTTGATGGCCTTCACCTTGCCGTCCGCCACCTCAAACCCTGTTATAATTGTAATCGGCGGCATCCCGAGCAGCTCAGCCAGGACAGAACCCACCTGACCGGAGTCATCATCGATCGCTCTCTGTCCGCAGAAAACGACATCGGGGTTGATCTCCTTTATGGCTGCCGCCAGAGCAGCTGCCGTGTTATAGGCGTCCGCCTCGTCAATCGTGACATGCACCCCTTTGTCCGCGCCCATGGCGAGAGCGGTCCTGATTGTCTCCATTGTCCGCGCCGGGCCGAGGGATACAACCGTCACTTCTCCGCCGTTCGCCTCTTTCAGCTTCAGGGCCTCTTCAACGCCATACTCATCATAGGGGTTCATCACCCACTTGATTCCGCCCTCGTCAATACCGGAACCGTCCGGCTTCACCTTGATCAACGCCTCGGTATCAGGAACCTGTTTTACACATGCAACTATGTTCATAATAACCTCCTATTCTGGGGTCAGGTCTTGCGTTTTGCCCGGGGACACTTCCCGAAGTGCGGGAGGTGTCCCTTAGGAAAAAGGCAAAAAGCAAGACCTGACCCCTGTTTTCTTACAGCCTGTTCTTCACAATATCATCCACGACTGAGGGGTCGGCCAGCGTTGAGATGTCACCCATATCCTCAACATCGTCGGCCGCTACCTTCTTCAGGATCCTGCGCATGATCTTTCCGCTTCTTGTCTTGGGAAGAGCATCCGCCCACTGGATCTTTTCGGGAGTCGCGATGGGACCGATTTCCTTACGTACATGAACCGTCAATTCCTTCTTCAGCTCATCCGTCTTTTCCACACCGGTATTCAGAGTGACATAGGCATAGATCGACTGTCCCTTGATCTCATGCGGATAACCGACAACGGCCGCCTCCGCGACCGACGCATGCTTGACCAGAGCGGACTCGACTTCCGCGGTGCCCATCCTGTGACCGGAAACATTGATGACGTCGTCGATGCGTCCGGTAATCTGATAATAACCGTCCGAGTCTCTCCTCGCTCCGTCACCAGCCACATAGTAACCGGGGAACTGCTCGAAGTAGGTCTCCTTGAATCTTGTGGGATCACCGTAGACTCCCCTCATGATACCGGGCCAGGGTTTCTTGATGCACAGCGCGCCCGACGCCACCGTCTCCGTGAATTCCTTGCCTTCATCGTCCACGAGGATCGGCCATACGCCCATAAAGGGAACGGTCGCCATTCCCGGCTTGATATCCGTGGCGCCCGGAAGCGGTGTAATCAGGATTCCGCCCGTTTCTGTCTGCCACCATGTATCGACGATGGGGCACTCGCCGCGTCCGATGAGATTGTAATACCAGTTCCACGCCTCGGGATTGATGGGTTCGCCCACGGTGCCTAAAATTCTCAGCGAGGAGATATCCGCCCCCTTCACCCACTCATCACCTTCTTTGGCGATCGCGCGGATGGCTGTCGGAGCGGTATAAAAGATATTTACCTTGTATTTTTCGACGATTTTCCAGAACCGGCTCATGTCGGGATAGTTGGGAACACCCTCAAACATGACCGAGGTGGCGCCGTTGCACAGCGGACCATAGACTATGTAGCTGTGTCCCGTAACCCAGCCGACATCCGCGGTGCACCAGTAGATATCATCCTCGTGGTAATCAAAGACCATCTTGTGTGTATATGCCGCGAACACAAGGTATCCTCCCGTGGTATGCATGACACCCTTCGGTTTTCCGGTGGAGCCGGATGTATAAAGGATAAAGAGAGGATCTTCGGCGTCCATCCACTCAGGCTCGCAGTCGGCATCGACCTTTGCCATCTCTTCATGCCACCAGGAGTCTCTCCCCTCCGTCCAGTCGCACTTGATCTTGTCACCGACACGCTTGACGACGATGACCTTCTTGATAGTAGGACATTCCGCGAGGGCCGCGTCGGCGCTGGTCTTCTGCGGAACCGCCTTGGCGCCGCGGAAGGTTCCGTCGCACACGACGAGAAGCACCGACTGGCAATCCTGGATACGGTCTTTCAGCGCGTCCGCGGAAAATCCTCCGAAGACGATGCTGTGAATAGCGCCGATCCTCGTGCACGCCAGCATGGCAATGGCTAATTCGGGAACCATCGGCATGTAGAGGGTGACAACGTCTCCCTTTTTCACGCCGTGAGACTTGAGGACATTGGCAAACTTGCAGACCTCTTCATGCATCATCTTGTAGGTGTAGGCCTTTTCTTCACCGGGCTCGTTCCCTTCCCACTGAATAGCCACCTTGTCGCCTCTGGTCTTCAACTGCTTGTCAAGACAGTTATAGGAGACATTGAGTTTCCCGCCATCGAAATACTTGACAGAGATGGGGCCCTTCCTGTGATCAAAGTTATAATCCTCGACCTTGTCCCATTTCTTGAACCATTCAACATACTCCTCCGCGATCTCACCCCAGAAACCTTCCGGATCTTCGATGGAACGTTTGTAGAGCTTTTCGTACTCTTCCTTACCCTTGATGAAGGCCTTTTCCTTTACCGCGTCGGGCACAGGATAAAGCTCTTTCAACTCAACCTTCTGTTCTGCCATCTTTTCACTACCTCCATTTTATGATTTTCTGTGCGGGGTCAGGCCTTTACTATTGACTATTTTCCGATAATAGGCAGGTTTAAGATTTGATTAGTCAACAGTAAAGGCCTGACCCCAAGCAAACCAAGGTCAGAATATGACTAAAGGTCATATTTTAGCTGAATGAGGTAATCAAAAAAAAGAATGGATGTCAAGAAAAAAATGGGCGGAAGGAACACTTCCCGAAGTACGGGAAGTGTTCCCCGTGCCCCGGAACGGGTGCAAAAAATATAAAAAAAGCCTTGACATTAAAACGAATGCGGTGTTAGAGGATTCGACATAGTGGTTTATGCTGGCTCCGTGGGGTGTAATGCGCGTGTGGCGCGGCCCGAATATGGAGCAGGGGGAGGTGATAGGGGCAAGAAAAGAGGATGTTTGAGTTTAGTTTAAAATGTAAATTTAATTTAAAGGGTTTAAGACAACAAAAATTCAGGAGGAAATATAATGAAGAAAGCATTAGTAATACTGTTCGCCCTGGGGCTGGTCTTTTCATTTACCGCACCCGTGATGGCGACAGATGTATCGTTCGACGGTTCATTCCGCGTAAGGGGCTGGTATGACAGCAATTCAGCGCTGACAAAGAATAACGCCACCCCGATCGCGTACTACGACCAGAGGCTCCGTCTGACGACCGTATTCAAGGTCGCGGAAGGCCTGTCGTTTACCACAAGATTCGACGCAATGGACGGCGTTTGGGGTACAACCGGGATCCAAGATGGTTCCGCTGCCAGTGACGACAATCTTGAGTTCGACGTGTCCTATATGACCTTCATGACCGGCATCGGCCAGTTTAAGGCAGGTTATATGTCTGACGGTTGCTGGGGCACTGCCTTCGGCGATAACGAGACATTCAAAGGAGCAGTCTCCTTTTTGACCAAACTGGGCGACAACGTCTATTTTTCACTCAAGATGGTGAAGAGCGCAGAAGGCGACAATAACACTACATATTCCGATTACGACGATGATTCATATAGCGCCGCTGTCATTTACGGGAGTGAGGCAATAACCGCGGGTCTTCTCTACAATTACAAAAGGTATGCCAACTATGTCGCTGGCATAAATACAAGTCTGGGTACTACTTATCGCGTCGCCGAGATTAACGTTGTTTCTCCCTACGTAAAGGCGACCTTCGGCGACCTTTACGTAGAGTCGGAGCTCATATGGGCGGATGGTAAAGCGAAGTGGGACAACAAAGCTACAGCTGACACCGAGCTGGAAGGTTTAGCGTTTTATCTCATGGGCAAGTACAACTTAGGCTCCTCGTATGTCGGCGGCATCTTCGCCTACGTGCAGGGTGATGATCCTAACACGGTTTTTACAACGAAGTCAGAAAACGTGCTCGGTGAGGTCAACGGCGGCACTGAGTGGGGACCGACACTGATCATGTGGAACTCCACATGTCCCACCACTCTGGGGGGTGCCACAGGAACGAGAGATCGTATGGACAATGCGTCCTTCTATCAGGTGTTCGCGGGCACGACCATCGACAAGCTCTCCCTCAAGGCGTCTCTGTCCATGGCCAAGGCGAATGAAAACGGCACGGGAGGTGTTTATCTCGCTAGTGGTGCTGAATACCTCGACAAGGACTACGGCACAGAGTTCGATGTCACCGCAGGCTACAAGATCTATGACAACCTCACCTACTCGGCGGGCTTCGGCTATCTCTGGGCTGGCGACTACTACAAGGGAGCAAGTGCCACCGCCGAAATCGGCAACACCTATCTCCTGATGAACAAGCTGCAGGTGAACTTCTAAAGATTATTTAGAAGAAAACCGGTTCATGACGAAGGCCCCGGGGGCAATCCCCGGGGCCTTTTTTTTACGTGATAAATGGGGTCAGACTCGAATTAAATACCGCGTGGGACACTTCCCAAAGTGCGCGAAGTGACCCAGCAGATGATATCGCGCTATTTACTCAAAATGCCACAATTGGCAAAAAGCGTAAATGCCGATTTATTGAAAGGTTTTACTGTGCCGCAGGTGGCGCAAAAGCACGGCTGGCCTGAACCTCTGGTTTGGTCACAGGCTCTGGTAAATAAGGGACACAGGGACACAGGGGACACCTCCTAAAATACATTTTCCCATGTATTTTGGGAGGTGTCCCTGAGAGATAAATGGGGTCAGACTCGATTTAAATACTGCGCAGAGACATCATGCTACACAAGCACAATTTAATTCGAGTCTGACCCCATTCCATTTATCGCATCGCCAGCCCCTGCTTTTCGATGTAAAACAGTTTACAGCTTGCTGTTGACCGTCCAGTGTTAGTGTGGTAAATTTTCCTACATCGAGTTGAGTATTGAAAAATTGGGAAGGGAAGTGGAAAGGTGAAGGTTGTATTTTCCGAACATGCTGTATTTGAAATGAAAAGACGTGGAATCGAAAAAGAATCCGTAAAAGAAGTAGTTGAACGGCCTCAGCAGAAAATCCCTTCACGAAACAATAAAATTATTCTGCAGAGTAAATATTTAGACAGTTTGCAGAATAAAGAAATGTTGTTGCGCGTAATCGGCAAAAGAACCGGAAAAGAGATTCTTATAATAACCGCGTATAAGACTTCAAGAATAGACAGATATTGGCAAAAGGAGATTATAGAATGAGAATAATTTACGATTCTGAAACAGACACGGTCAGCATCGTTTTTCGAGAAGCGCCTGTGAAGGAAAGTGACGAACTGCGGGAGGGGCTTATAGTCGATTACGGAGAGGATGGCGGGGTCGTTTCCATAGAGTTGTTGGATGCTGCAGAGAGTATAGCTGAACCTGAAGGCATACATTATGAAATAAGAGGCAAGAAAGCCGCCGTCTTATGAAGAAAAGGCGTGGGTTTTTTGGGGACACTTCCCGCACTTTGGGAAGTGTCCCTTTTAGATTTGCGGATAAATGGGGTCAGACTCGAATTAAATTGTGCTTGTGCTTGTGTAGCATGATGTCTCTGCGCAGTAATTAATTCGAGTCTGACCCCATTTATCCGCTGTCCGCGCTTTGTGATAGTATATTGCTTCAAAAGTAGCGTGGGGAATCTGTGCCCCACAGAGGGGGCACGCTACGCACACAACGCATTCGCGAATTTAAAAGGGGACACACAATTAACAAAATTCACGGCAATTGTGAACGGGATCAGGGAAGGAAGGGGTAACGCACTGAAAGACAGTTTTGAGTTGAAGGAACTGTGATGGTTGAGATCGGAGACAGGGAGATGGATGATCAGGATGATTCGATTTCCTCGATGGATGTCAGGAGTTTGGGGAACAGCAGGAGAGCATACAGAGGAATGTTGATAAAGCGATTATCCTTTTTGAGATTGAGAAGCGTTGTACTGGACAGGATCGGCGGATTGAATTTTTGATCAAAGGACTTAAGACTCTTGCTCCGCGGGTTGATGCCCGCTTTTGCTTCCAGCGGCAGGATGTGCCCTGAATATTCACAGATAAAATCAACTTCGGCAGTTCCTGAGCTCTGCCAGTAATAAAGATCGACTGCCTTTGCTGCCTTAAGCTGCTGGGTCACGTAATTTTCTACAAAAGCGCCTTCATACTCCCGAAAAATCCGGTCGCCGCGAATCATAATGTCAGGTTCAATGCGGGCCATCGCCCCTAAAAGACCGACATCCAGAACATAGATTTTGAAAATCTTCTCTTCAATATAGGCTTTTAAAGGATGTTTTGCGGTTTTGACTTGAAAAACGCGAAGGATCAATCCTGCTTTTTCCAGCCACTCAATGGCATTTTCGAAATCACGCAGCCTCGCGCTTTTTTTCAGCATGGTGAAAATAAATTTTTTGTTCTCTTTGGCTAATTGTACAGGGATAGAATCCCAGATGAGGCTCAGTTTGGGGATGTCAGGGGAAGCTGCGTATTTGGCAAAATCCAGTGCATATGCGTCGATTATTTCATTTTGTATTTCGCGCACTTCATTCAAATCCTTGTGCTCGGCATAATAAGCGACAGCTTCCGGCATTCCTCCTGTGAAATAATAGGTGCGGAGATATTGGATCAGCTTGAGATGAAGCGGTTTTGGAAAAGGATCGGGCTTTGATGTTTTTTCGAGATATTCCCTGAGATCTCCTGCTTCGATAGCGTCCAAAAATTCAAGAAAGGTCATGGGATAGAGTTCAAGAAAGTTGACTTTCCCCACAGGGAATGATCCGGGACCCGACAGGGCGATGCCTAACAGGGAACCGGCGGGCGTTTCTTCCTGAAAGTATTTGAGGGACTTGAGCGCATTATTGGAGGCTTGAATTTCATCAAAAATGATAAGATCGCGTTCAGGGTGAATGGTTTTGTGCGTGTAGAGCGCAAGGTTTCGGATAAGTTGTTCCGGCTGAAGCTGCTGAGAAAAAAAATCTTTAAGAAGGGGGTCCTTCTCAAAATTGAAATAGAAACAAGAATCATATTCATTTGCCCCGAATTTTCTGAGAATATAGGTTTTCCCGGTCTGGCGGGCGCCTTTGAGCAATAGAGGTTTTCGGCGAGGCGATGTCTTCCACCTGAGAAGGGACTTGTAAATATCACGTTTCATGCTATTTCCTTTTAGCTGTTGAGCCATTGAGTTTATGACTATCTAACGTATTTGTGAAACGATGTCAATAATTGCTTGGAAAAATGTGATAATTTGCCAAAATCTGGGGGATAAATGGGGTCAGACTCGAATTAAATTGTGCTTGTGTAGCATGATGTCTCTGCGCAGTAATTAATTCGAGTCTGACCCCATTCCATTTGTGCCCCTGTCTTCTGTTCGCGCTTTGTGATAGTATATCCTTCAAAAAGGAGGCTGGTCATAAACAAAATTCATGGCAATATAGCGGGACTCAAGGCGGGTGATATCAAGGACATTCAGCGGCTCTACAGGAGGCGAATACCCCCGGAGCGGATCATCACCCATGATCTGGCAAGGGAGATTGCCGGCATCTCGCGGCGCATAAACCGGCAGGCAGGCATCCTCGTCAGCCGCAGGGGGGAGATTCTGTATGTGATCGTCGGGGATCACAGGCAGATCGTCATCCCGGATTTAGGGGCGTTCCGTTCATCCTCCACGCGTCTGAAGGGCCTGCGCCTCATCCATACCCACCTCGACAGAGAGGGGTTGACGGGGGACGACCTGACCGACCTCGCCCTCCTGCGTCTGGACCTGGTCTCGGCCATAGAGGCAGGAGAAGACGGCCTCCCCGGCATAATGCACACGGCTCATCTGATCCCCGAAAATCCCGGGGGCGAATACTGGCTCCTGATGGACCCCGTCCCTGTCTCCAGGACAGACCTGAATTTCTCTGAATTCATACAGGCCCTCGATGAACAGTTCGCGCGAAGACAGGGACTCAGAAGGGTGACCTCCACCGAACGGGCCATCCTGATACGCGTCGAGACGGACCCCCTCTTCGACAGCGAGGCGTCCATGGAAGAGTTGAGGGAGCTGGCGAGGTCCTCCGGCGTCGAGGTCTTCGATTCCGTCATACAGCACAGACGCCAGTACGATCCCAGATACCTCATGGGGAGGGGAAAGCTCTCCGATCTGGTCATAAGGGCCCTCCAGATCGGCGCCAACCTGTTAATCTTCGACCATGAACTCTCCCCGGCCCAGGTGCGCTCCATCGCCGATTTCACCGAGCTGAAGGTGATAGACCGGTCTCAGCTGATACTGGATATCTTCGCGAGGCGCGCCCACAGCCGCGAGGGAAAGATACAGGTCGAGCTCGCCCAGATGCAGTACCTCCTCCCCCGGCTCGCGACAAAGAACACCGCCATGTCCCGCCTCACCGGGGGCATAGGGGGCACCGGCCCGGGAGAGACAAAGCTGGAGATCAACCGGCGCAGGGCGAGGGAGAGGATCGGCCGCCTGAAAAAGGACCTGAAAGACGTGCAGAAGGGAAGAGGTCAGCGGCGGCGGCTCAGACAGAAGAGGGGGCTGCCCGTCATCTCCATCATCGGATATACCAATACGGGGAAATCCACGCTTCTGAACGCGCTGACGCAGAGCAGCGTCCTGACCGAAAATCTCCTCTTCGCCACGCTCGACCCGAAGAGTTCACGGCTCCGGTTTCCCCGCGACAGGGAGGCGATCATCACGGACACTGTGGGGTTCATAAGGAATCTTCCGAAGGAGCTTGCCTCCGCCTTCCGCGCGACGCTGGAGGAACTGGACGAGGCCGATCTGCTCCTCCATGTCATAGATGTGAGCAATCCGGGCTTTGAACAGCAGATACTCTCGGTGGAAAAGATCCTGGAAGATCTCGATCTCAAGACAAAGAATATTGTGCGCGTATTCAACAAGGTGGACATCTTCCCGGATAAAGACATCCTGGACAACCTCTGCCGCAGATTCGACGCCATCCCCATATCGGCGCTGGACCCCGAAACCTTCCCCCCGCTGCTGGAGAGAATGGACAAAGAACTTTAAATGGGGTCAGACTCGATTTACATTCTGGAAAAACAACACCGGACAGGATAAATGGGGTCAGACTCCAATTAGAATTCAAGGACGGAATGAGGGACACCTCCCAAAACACGGGAAGCGTCCCCATTTCCTGCAACTCTCGTTAATCCTGTCTGAAAATTTAAATGGAGTCTGACCCCATTTAATGAAAATATTCGAAGATCCGGCGGGCGGCGTCTTTCCCTATGCCTGGAACCTCTTCAAGCTCTTTCCGGGAGGCGCTTGCTATCCTGTCCATCTCCTGAAAATGGGTGAGCAGCGCCCTCTTTCTCGCCCTGCCGATTCCGGGGATATTGTCCAGCACGGAGCGAAAATCCTCCTTTTCCTTGACCTTGCGATGGTAGGTTACCGCGAAACGATGGGCCTCATCCCTGACCCTCTGAAGGAGGAGGAGCGCCCGCGGGTGTTTGTCAAGATAAAGGGGATTTTTTCTGTTCGGCAGATATACCCTGTCCCGATCCCGGAAAACCGTGGATAATCCTCCTGCCGGGAGAGCGCGCGATTCCTTCGCGAGACCGATGACGTCCACCTCTTCCAGCCCGAGCCCGCGAAGCACGGAAAGTGCGACGCCAAGCTGTCCCTTTCCGCCGTCAACAACGACCAGATCGGGGAGATCATTTTCCTCCCGATAACGTCTTTCCAGCACCTCGCGCATCATCCCGTAGTCGTCAGCATTCTCCTTTGTCTTTATCCTGAAACGCCTGTAGCGCGATTTTTCCGGAGATCCCCGGTTGAAGGAAACCATTGAACCAACGGCGTATTTTCCACCTATACTGGATATGTCAAAACACTCTATCCGGCAGGGTTTCTTTTTCAGCAGGAGGCATTTAGCGAGGGCTTCAAGAACGCTTTCATTATCCGCCTCCATCTTTTCTTCCGCCCGCAGGGCATTTTCGGCGTTGGACAGCGCCATGGCAAGGAGCGCCTTTTTGTCCCCCCTCCGGGGAACGACAAGCGAGATCTTTTTGCCTCTCTTCTCCGTGAGCCACTGTTCGATGCTCTGCGCGTCTTCCATCCGTTCGGGAACGATAATCTCTCCGGGAATTGCCGGTCCCGTGTTGTAATACTGCTTCAGAAGAGACGAGAGCGCCTCGGCCGATTCCATCCCTGTTTTCAGAAGGGGAAACCTCCTCTGCCCGATGATGGCCCCCATTCTTACATGGATGGCATAGACCTGAATCCTGTTCCCCTCCCTGTAAAGGCCAAAGATATCCTGTTCCTTGAAAGATGCGGATACTATCCGCTGCTTTTCCAGTGTCGCCTTGATCGCGCCGATCCTGTCCCTTGTCCGCGCCGCCTCCTCAAAATCCAGCCCCTCAGCGGCCCTATCCATCCGCGACCGGAGCTGCCGGAGGAGTCTCCCTCCTCGCCCCTCCATAAACAGGATCGCCTCCGCTACAATCTTCCGGTAATCTCTGTCTGTAACAAGACCGCAACACGGCGCGAGACACCTCTTTATCTGCAACTCCATGCAGGGCCTCTTCCTCGTTTTGAACTCCAGGTCCCGGCATGTCCGGAGGGGGAATATGCGGTGCAGATAATAAAAGGTCTCCTTTACCGAAGCGCTTGATGAATATGGTCCGAAATATTTAGCCCCGTCTCTCTTCACGCGCCTCACCAGCTGGAAGCGGGGGAAGGCCTCCTTTGTGTCAATCCTTATGCTGTAAAAATTTTTGTCGTCTCTCAGGTTGATATTGTAGCGGGGCCTGTGTTTTTTTATCAGGTTGTTCTCAAGGATCAGGGCCTCCTTCTCCGTGTCGGTGACGATAAACTCCATGTCCCTTATCCGGGAGACCAGAAAAGGAATCATCCTCCTTGAATCCGTCCCCCCGAAATATGAACGCGCGCGGACACGCAGATTCTTTGCCTTTCCGACGTAGATGACCCTGTCATCCCTGTCTTTCATGAGATAAACGCCCGGGCGGGCGGGTGCGGTTTTTATCTTTTCCTGCAGCAGGGTCACATCTTTTATTTCCACAGTCCGATCTCCGTCTCTATGTGGTTAAATGGTGGTTAAATGGGGTCAGACTCGATTTAAATTCAGTACCCGAGTGACCATGAGCATACCCTCTTTGCAGGACAACGCTACGCTGCCTGCCATTCCCATTAATTAAATCGAGTCTGACCCCATTTACCAGATCTCTATGCGCGACAGTTCTTTGATCTCGTCCCTGATCTTTGCCGCCTTTTCAAATTCGAGGTTTTTGGCGGCCCGTTTCATCTCGCCTTCCAGTTTTTTTATAATGGAGGGAACATCACCGGAGAGATATGCCTCCATCTTCTCTTCGACGCTGACCGTCACATAGTCCGCCTCATAGACAGAGCCCAGTATGTCGGTTATCTCCCTTTTGACAGACTCCGGAGTGATGTTGTGCTCCTCATTAAAGCGCTGCTGTATCTCCCGTCTTCTTTTTGTCTCGTCAAGACATGCCCGGATGGCTCTCGTAATCCTGTCCGCGTACATTATGACCCGGCCCCTTATGTTTCTCGCCGTCCGTCCGCTGGTCTGTATAAGCGCGCGCTCGGAACGCAGGAACCCCTCCTTGTCCGCGTCAAGAATGGCCACAAGGGAGACCTCCGGGATATCGAGTCCCTCTCTGAGCAGATTTATCCCGATAATGGCGTCATACTTCCCCAGCCGGAGGTCCCTGATGATCGCGACCCGCTCAAGGGTGTTGATGTCGGAGTGAAGATACGCCACCTTCATCCCGAGATCGTGATAGTGCTCCGTGAGATTCTCCGCCATCCTTTTTGTCAGTGTGGTTACAAGGACACGATCTCCCTGTTTGGCTCTCCTGTTGATCTCGCCGAACAGATCATCCACCTGACCGGCGACCGGCCTGATCACGATTTCCGGGTCCATGAGTCCGGTGGGACGTATTATCTGCTCCACAGTCACCCCTCCCGATTTTTCCAGCTCATAATCCGCCGGGGTGGCCGAGATATAGAGCCTCTGGTTCGGAAAGGCCTCAAACTCCCTGAAGGTGAGGGGGCGGTTATCAAGGGCGGAGGGCAGTCGAAATCCGTATTCTATAAGGGTTTCCTTCCGCGATCGATCCCCCTTGTACATGGCGTTTATCTGGGGAACAGTGGCGTGACTCTCATCGATAATCACAAGCGCGTCACCGGGCAAGTATTCCATCAGCGTTGGGGGAGGTTCTCCCGGCGCGCGCCCCGTGAGGTGACGGGAATAATTTTCTATCCCCTGGCAGTATCCCATCTCCTCCATCATCTCCAGGTCGAACATCGTCCTCTGTTCGAGGCGCTGCGCCTCCAGAAGCCTGCCGTGCGATTTCAGGTCGTCAAGACGCGAAGCCAGCTCGTCCCTTATCGCGAGAACAGCCGCCGCCAGGGTGTTTTTTGTGGTCACATAGTGGCTCGACGGATATATGGCGGTCCTGTCGAGCCTGCTCAACTTTTTCCCCCGGAGAGGATCCACGAGGGATATGGACTCAATAACATCCCCAAAAAAATCCACCCTTATCGCCCGTTCCTCTTCATACGAAGGGAATATTTCCACCACATCCCCGCGGACGCGAAAAGTGCCTCGATGAAAATCGATGTCGTTGCGTTCATACTGTACCTCCACCAGTCTTCTGAGGAGGTGGTCTCTCCCGATTTCCATATCTTCTTCCAGAAGTATCTGCATGCCGGCATATTTGTCCGGCGCGCCTATCCCGTAGATGCATGACACGCTGGCAACAACGATCACATCCCTCCTCTCCAGCAGCGAGCGGGTGGCCGAATGGCGCATCTTGTCTATCCTGTCGTTTATGGAGGAATCCTTTTCAATATAGGTGTCGGTGCCCGGCATATAGGCCTCGGGTTGGTAATAGTCATAGTAACTGACAAAGTACTCTACGGCATTGTGCGGGAAAAGCAGCTTGAACTCATTGTAGAGCTGCGCCGCCAGGGTCTTGTTGTGGGCGATGACAAGGGAGGTCCTCTGCGTCGCCTCGATAACATTCGCGATCGTAAAGGTCTTGCCGGAGCCGGTGACCCCGAGGAGCGTCTGATGTTCCAATCCCCTCTCAACGCCCTCCACAAGCCCTGCTATCGCCCCGGGCTGATCCCCTTCAGGCCTGAAACTTGTAACGATCTTAAATTGTTCCATTCAATATTCTCCAAAGCGCTAAATAGCGCTAAATGGGGTCAGACTCGATTTAAATAATGGAAATGGCAGGCAGCGTGGTATTGTCCCATAAAAAGGACACACTCATGGTCATTCAGAGTCCTGAATTTAAATCCTAAATCGAGTCTGACCCCATTTACTATTCTCCAAAGCTCCGCGTGACCAAAGATTTGATCTGTTTGTGACCCAAACATCTGTTTTTGTCAATAGATTAACTTGGGAAATGGGGGCTGATCCCATCTCCAATCCTTTTTCCCGGTTGACACGAAGGGAGCATTCTCATATATTCTCCCCGCGATATAAGAGACTATTATAAGGATAAGGACGCGGGAGGTTGCACCCATGAAAGGATGGATATTATACAAGGACGAGGCAAACAGGTTAAAGCCTGAGACATACGAGATAAACCGCCTGGTGGAAACCGCCCGGAGAAGTGATATCGACATTACCGTCATACAGCCGGAGCAGTTCGAGCTGATCGTCTCCGGAGAAGACCGCGAGAGCATCCTGCTCGACGGTGAACCCGTGGCATTGCCGGATTTCCTGCTGCCGAGGATGGGCGCAGGCACAACATACTTCGCTCTGGCCATAATAAGACACCTGGAGCGGCTGGGGGTATACTCTTTCAGCCCGTCACACAGCATAGAGGTCGTCAAGGACAAACTGTACACACACCAGATCCTGGCCGAAAATAACCTGCCCATTCCCAAAACAATGCTCGCAAAGTTTCCAGTCGATATGAAAAAGGTCCGCGAACATATAGGATTCCCCGTTGTTGTCAAAACCCTCTCCGGCTCTCAGGGATTCGGCGTATTTCTGTCTGAATCGGAGACCAGTTTTGAAGATCTGATGCAGCTGATACAGGCATCGGACAGCACAACCAATATCATCCTTCAGGAATTTATCGAATCTACGATGGGACGCGACCTGAGAGTCATAACTATCGGGGGACGAGCGGTTGCCTGCATGGAGAGGAGCGTGTCGGATGGCAGCTTCAAGGCCAGCTATTCCCGCGGAGGCACTGTCAAAAAGCACGAGATCACCCCTGAGATCGAATGGCTTGCGACACAGACCTCTCAGATCCTGAAACTGGACATGGCGGGGATAGACCTGCTGTTTGCCGGAGATCACTACAAGGTGTGCGAGGCCAACTCATCCCCGGGATTCGAGGGAATAGAAAGTTGCTGTGACATAGACATCCCAAAAGAAATCTATGATTTTATAAGAATCCGCTTCGGCATATTCGACAATTCGAGCATCTCTTCTCACGCGCCGAGAAGACATTACAGGTAATCGGAGAGCCTCCATCTTGATGAACTTGTAAAAAGTCTTTAAACGTGTCATTTCGAATCCCGATTTATCGGGATTCGAAATCTTTACGATGTAACATTCTAAAAAGACAAGATTTCTCCCTGCGGTCGAAAGGGGTTAAATGGGGTCAGACTCGATTTAAATAAGGGGAATGGCAGGCAGCGTAGCATTGTCCCGCAAAGGGAGTACACTCATGGTCGGGGCCCGGATTTAAATCGAGTCTGACCCCATTTAAAACTTTGACTTTTCCTGAAAGTAAGGATAGTCTGTGAACAGTTGAAGGGTTTGATTGCCTTATCTTCCTCTTTTACCTTCCATCCGGGAAGGAGGAGACTCTGCGACGTGGCAATCCGGGATTGATCCTGTTAACGAAAGTTTATTAAAACCATTGTGGAATACGATCTTATCTTTAAGCTGATCTTGCTGGCTGTCCTTCTCGTCCTGTCGGGATTTTTTTCCGGTTCCGAGGCATCCATATTTTCCCTGACTTCCCTGCATCTCCACAAGATGAAGGAGGAAAAGATCCCCTTCTCGGCCTCCGTCAGAACACTGCTGAAACGGCCCAGGAGACTTCTTGTCACCATTATCGCGGGCAACGAATCCATAAATGTCGCGATCGCCGCCCTGACGACCTCCGTCTTTATCTATATCTTTGGAACCGAGGGTAAATGGATGGCAATAGCCGTCACAAGCATCTCCCTCGTTGTCTTCTGCGAGGCGATACCAAAGACCTTCGCGGTTACTCACCCGATACGGTTTTCCAGCGCCGTCGCGCTTCCACTGGCCATGTTCTCCGTGCTGTTGCGCCCTGTGGTCTGGTCTCTTGAAAAGATATCAGACATATTCGTGTCGCTCTTCGGCAAGGACAGTCCAGGGGAAGAAAAGGCGCTGACCGAAGACGCATTCAAGGCGCTGGTTGACGCTGGCCATCAGGAAGGAGCCCTGGAAGAATCCCAGAAGGACCTGATCCACAGGGTATTTGAGCTTGCCGACACCAAAGTATCGGACATAATGATACCGAGGGTTGACATGTTCTGCCTCCCGATCTCCATGAATATACAGGAGATCGAACGGGAAATCATAAAGGCGCGCGCGTCAAGAATACCCGTCTATGGAACAGACAGAGACAATATCCTGGGTATTCTGCACGCAAAACACCTGCTGGGCGGAATAACGGGGGGGCGCAGGGATGCCAGCTGGCATCATCTTCTCAAAAAACCCTTCTTTGTTCCCATGGAAAAAAGGGTGGACGAGATGCTCAGAGACTTTCAGACAAGAAGACTCCAGATGGCCATGGTGGTTGACGAGTATGGAGGTGTGGCCGGGCTTGTAACCCTGAACGATATTCTCAGAAATCTTTTCGTGGATATCTATGAAGAGGACAACGTCACCCGGGAAATGTTCCACAGGATCAGCGAAAACTCTTTCATCGTTTCAGGCATGATGGATTTTGAAGACTTCAGCAGACTTGTGGAGATTCCCGTCTCAACGGAAGACTTTGACACCGCGGGGGGCTTTGTGTTTCACCTGTTTGGAAAACTTCCCGCGGAGGGTGAAGAAGTGTCCGCGGACAACTACACCTTCAGGGTGGAAAAAATGGACAAGGCCCGGATAATGACCATAAGGGTCACGAAAAGGGAGGATTCGCGCGATGCCTGATCTTCTGTTCTTCTTCCCCGTCCTCATACTTCTGTGCCTGGAAGGAATGTTCTCCGGAGGAGAAATCGCCCTGGTCGCCTGCGATATCAACCTTGTGAGACAAAAGGCAAAAGCCGGTTCACGTTCCGCATCCATCGCGTTGAAACTGATGGAAAAACCGGAATGGTTTCTGTCCACGACACTGACCGGCACCAATCTCTGCGCCGTCAGCAACACCGCCATCACCACCGCCATGTTCATATCCTTCTTCGGACCCGAAATGGGCGCTCTGCTCTCCATAGCGGTCATGATACCCCTCATCCTGATCGTGGGCGAGGTCATACCCAAAAGCATCTTTCAGCAGCACGCGGATCTTATGGCCCCCAGGATTTCCTGGTTTATATGGATCTCCTCATGGATTTTTTATCCCGTTGTCTTTTTCCTGTCCAGAATCTCACGAAGGGTGGTTTACGCGTTCTCAAGGGAAAACGATCTCGTCTATTCTTCATATATAACGAAAAACGGACTGGAATCACTCCTGCAGGAGGAGAAGAGCGGCGGGGACATCATGAAGTCGGAAAAAGAGATGATACAGAGGGTCTTTGACTTTTCCGACTCCACGGCGGACCAGATCATGGTGCCCCTGTCCAACGTGACCTCCCTGCCGGCAAAAACCACACTGAAAGAGGCTGCCAGTGTCATCGTCGAAAAGGGTTATTCCTATATACCCGTTTACAGTGACAAGGTATTCGATATTATCGGCATACTGTATTCTTTTGACATCCTGGAGGCTATCTACAGGGAAGATCAGGGGGCCCTCACGCCGGACGAGATTCTCGTTGAGAGCTGCGCTAAAAAAACCGTCCTGTACGTTCCTGAAACAAAACCGGCAAAGGAGCTCTTCCTTGAACTGCAGAAAAAGGGCGAGCAAATAGCCATCATCGTTGACGAATATGGAGGGGCCGTAGGCATTGTAACCATTGAAGATATACTGGAAGAGGTTGTGGGCGAGATTGAAGATGAATACCACAGTGACGGAGCCGTATTGTACCGGAAGGTGGCCTCGGGAAAATATCTCTTTAACGCGCAGGCAAAGATAGACACCGTGCGCAATCTGATACCCGTTGATATCCCGCAGGGGGACTATGAAACCCTTGGAGGATTTATATTGCACAAGATGGGAAGGGTCCCCGCGAGAAACGACAGCTTCAGGCATGGCCCCCTCCTCTTTGTCATAGAGGACGCCGACATGAAATTGATCCGGGAAGTGCTGGTAATACTCCCTCCCGGCATGGATCTGCGCCGATAGAAAGGTAAATGGATGAAAAGAGAAAATCCGGCCACTGTTATCCTGGCCGCCGGCAAGGGCACAAGGATGAAATCCGATCTGGCGAAGGTGTTGCACCCAATCTGCGGGAAACCCATGTTATGGCATGTGGTCGCGCTCGCGGAAAAGATCGGCTCAGAAAAAACCGTCGTTGTAACAGGGCATCAGGCTGATTTGATCAAAGAGGCCATGAAGGATGAGGATCTGATCTATGTCCATCAGGAAAAACAGCTCGGAACAGCCCACGCGGTGCTCCAGGCCGGAGACGCCCTGCGTGATTTCGATGGAGATGTGCTCATACTGTGCGGGGACGTGCCACTTCTTCTCCACTCCACTATAGCAGGCCTGCTGGAAAACCACCGGGCCGGCGGCGGCGCCATAACCGTCATGACCGCCCTTCTGGACGACCCCGGAAATTATGGAAGAGTCGTAAAGAACAAAGAGGGAGAGGTTCTGAAAATCGTCGAGGCACGCGACGCCAACACAGAGGAAAAGATGATAAAGGAAATAAACACGGGCATATACTGCGCTGAAAATGCCTTCCTTTTCGAGGCCGCAAGAAAGATAGACAACAAAAATGCCCAGGGCGAGTATTACCTTACCGACATCTTCGAGATCGCCCGCAGAGAAAAACACAAGACCGGATCGTTTATAATAGACGACCCCTCCGAAGCCATGGGAATTAACACTCCGGATGACCTGAAAACCGCGGAAAGGATTATGCGGGACAGGAGTTAATCTGGAATGTAAATTGTAAATGGTGTAAAGGTGTAAATGGGGTCAGACTCGATTTAATTATATTATAATGAGGTTCAGTAAAACTTTTACATTTACGGAGGAAACCAATGGCCCGTCTATCAAGATATTTTGTCCCAGGTCAACCTCAACATCTGATTCAACGGGGTAATAACCGTGAGCCAATATTCGCCCAGGACGCTGACTATCAATTCTATGTGGAGTGTCTGTTAGATGCAACAAGACGGCATGATATGGTCATCCACGCCTATGTATTGATGACCAATCATGTTCATTTATTGGCTACACCCGGTAATGAGCAAAGCATCCCCAAGACACTGCAATCTGTCGGGCGGCGGTATGTCCAATACTTTAACCATCGCTGCAAACGGACAGGTACGCTGTGGGAAGGCCGCTATAAAGCGACATTGATTGATAGTGAAAATTATCTTCTGAAGTGCATGCGCTATATAGAGCTTAACCCGGTTCGGGCAGGCATGGTGGGGCGCCCTTCAGAATATCAGTGGTCAAGTTACAGGAGAAATGCACTGGGGCAGGAGGATGTTCTGGTGCAGCCGCATTTTATATATCAGGAGCTGGGTAGAACTGAATCAGACAGAGAAAATGATTACGCGCAGTTATTCGACAGCTTGTTAAGCGAAGGTGATATTTGTATGATCCGTGAAGCGACGAATAAGAGCTGGGTGCTGGGCAATGACCGATTCAGAGAAAAGATCGAAATGTTAAGTGGCAGAAGGGCGTCGCCACGACCCAGAGGCAAATCAAAGAAACCTGACAAATTGTTTGCAAATAATCCGAGCCTCTAAATCCTAAATCGAGTCTGACCCCATTTAAAAATTATTGACTTCAAAAGGCAGATTTGTTAGAGAGGTATGTTCTCAAAAATCCAATATCCCTTAGAGGAGGATCCACATGGAAACCGACAAGCTTGTGCTGTGGTTTAACGAAATAGAGCTGGATGACATACCCCAGGTCGGAGGCAAGAACGCGTCTCTGGGTGAAATGATAAGGGAGCTTACCGCAAAAGGGGTCAACATCCCGGATGGCTTCGCTGTTACCGCTCATGCATACAGATACCTGCTGGAATCCGCCGGCATAAAGGACGAGATGGAGCATATTCTTTCCGATCTGGATACGCACGATATGCACAACCTCAGCGAGAAGGGGGAGAAGCTCCGGTCTCTTGTCTATAACGCCGAGATTCCCGAGGATCTCAACCGGGCAATCCTTGACGCCTACCGGAAACTCTGCGAGGAGTATGAGGAGAATACCGATGTGGCCGTGCGGAGTTCCGCGACAGCCGAAGATCTGCCCGACGCGAGTTTTGCGGGACAGCAGGAGACATATCTGAACATCAGGGGAGAAGAGGCCCTGATCGAGGCATGCAAAAAGTGTTTTGCGTCTCTTTTTACCAACAGGGCAATCTCATACCGGGAAGACAAGGATTTCGACCATATGTCGGTCGCTCTCTCCATAGGGGTCCAGAAAATGGTGCGCTCCGATCTTGCGGCCTCCGGCGTCATATTCTCCATCGACACCGAATCGGGATTCAGGGATGCCGTTCTGCTCACCGGCTCTTACGGCCTTGGGGAAATGGTTGTCCAGGGCACGGTCAACCCCGATGAATTTTATGTGTTCAAGCCCACGCTCAAGACAGGATACAAACCCATTCTCCAGAAAAAATTAGGGACAAAAGAAGTAAAGATGATCTATTCCTCCAACAAAGAAGACCCTGTAGAGATTGTTCCGGTCGCGGAGGATGAGAGGAAAAAATTCTGTGTCACAGAGGACGAGATCCTGACGCTTGCTCGGTGGACTGCCATCATAGAAGATCACTATTCGGAAAAGGCCGGGTTTTTTAAGCCCATGGATATCGAATGGGGCAAGGACGGAAATACCGGCGAACTCTTTATCCTGCAGGCCCGGCCCGAAACCGTCCAGTCCCAGAGGGATGTAAATGTCCTGGAGAGTTACAATCTTTCTGAAACAGGGAATCTCCTCGTTACAGGGACAGCGGTAGGCTCGAAGATCGGCGCGGGAACGGCGCATGTCATAGAGAACGCCAGTGACATCAAAGATTTCAAGAAGGGCGAAATCCTCATCACCGACATGACGGACCCCGACTGGGAACCAATCATGAAGATCGCCACCGCCATCATAACAAACAAGGGCGGACGGACGTGCCACGCCGCCATTATCAGCAGAGAGCTGGGAGTTCCCTGCATAGTGGGCACGGGAGACGGAACGGAGAAGTTGAAGGGCTTTGGCGAGGTGACAGCGTCGTGCGCCGAAGGGGAGGTGGGAAATGTCTATGAAGGCATATTGAAATACGATGTCAAAAGAATTAATCTGGAGAGCATTGAACGTCCTAAAACCGATATCATGATGAATGTCGGCAATCCGGATATCGCCTTTGACGTGGCATCCATTCCCAACGACGGCGTGGGTCTGGCAAGGCTGGAATTTATCATAAGCAACTTCATCCAGATACACCCTATGGCACTGATACAGTTTGACAGGGTGGAGGACGCGAAGACCAGAGAAGAAATAGAAACACTCACCCTGGGATATGAAAACAAGGCCGATTTCTTCGTGGACAAGCTGGCGCAGGGCGTGGCAAAGATAGGCGCCGCCTTTTATCCCAATGACGTAATCGTCAGAATGAGCGATTTCAAGAGTAATGAATACGCGAATCTGATCGGCGGGCCATTCTTTGAAGTCGATGAGGAAAATCCCATGATAGGATTCAGGGGCGCGTCGCGTTACTATGATGACCGTTACAGGGATGGCTTCGTCCTCGAATGCAGGGCCATGAAAAAGGTGCGGGATGAGATGGGCCTCTCCAACGTGAAACTTATGGTCCCCTTCTGCAGGACCGTAGGCGAAGCGAAAAAGGTTGTCGATGTCCTGGCACAGAATGGCATTGTTCAGGGAGAAAACGGCCTTGAACTCTACATGATGGTCGAGATACCGAGCAACGTCATCCTTATAGAGGAATTCGGTAAGATCTTCGACGGATTTTCCATCGGCTCAAACGATCTTACACAGCTTACACTGGGACTCGACAGAGACTCCGCCCTGATAGCTCACATCTTTGACGAGAGAGATCAGGCAGTCACGGACCTCATCCGGGAAGCGATAACCAAGGCGAACAGGATGGGCAAGAAGATCGGCATCTGCGGGCAGGCCCCGAGCGATTATCCCGAGTTTGCGGAGTTCCTGGTTGAATGCGGCATCAACAGCATCTCTCTCATTTCGGATACCGTTATTGAAACAACGCTCAACGTATTGAAGACAGAGAAGAGACTGGGGAAATAGCTCCTCATTCACCCTCACCCCAACCCTTGTATGTTGTCAATTATGGAGCCATGTATTTAAACAATAATTTGTAGTATATGTTCTTTGCTTAAAATGTTCTAGATGTGGCAGACCGTCCCA